>JAILZQ010000124.1 GCA_023512415.1 Geminicoccaceae bacterium
GCCTGCCCCGGAGCCGGCTCGGCGGCCGTCGCGGGCATGGCCCAGGCCGGGTGGTAGGCCCCGGGGTCGAGCCCGGCACGGCGGAAATGGTCGAGCACCCGAGCATGCTCGGCCGGATCGTCGATCCGCCGCAGCTCCTCGAGCACCCGCCAGCGCTCGGCCGGCGTCACCCACTCGGCGGTCAAGGAGGCCAAGGGGCGCCGGTCGCTGCCGGGCGGGACCACCCAGTTGGCATAGTCCATCGCCTCCCACTCGGCGCGCGCCTCGGGGTCGGCGAGCATCGCCTCGAGGGACTCCTCGGCGGCCGCCTCGCCACCCCGCGAGGGTCCGGCCCGCCGGGCCGGTCGAAGCCGCGCCGCCTCGCCCACCCGCCCCTGCGCCAGCAGCTGCTCGGCCGCCGCGGCGAGCAGCCCCGCGGACCCCTCCTCGGGCTCCGACACCCCACGGGCGAGCCCGGCTTCGAGGTCGGCGAGACGCGGGTCGGCCAGCACCTCGGCAGCGAGGCCGAGTTCGGCCAAAAGCGGCTCGGCGGCGAAGCCGGCCCTCCGGCGGCGGGCGAGCCAGGCGAGCAGGGCCAAGGGCGGCGGGTCGGCGCAGTCCATGACTTTCTTCTTATCAGTCGCGCCGGGCCCGGTCAACCCACCCCCGAACACACGGAAAAAACCCGAGAAATGCGCGACGAAGTCGAACCGATCGGCCCTCGACACGGGACGGCATCCGTGCCTAGGAATGATGACAGGAACGACGACCAGGGAGCGGATCGATGCCCTTCGCCAACCACCGCCTGCGCTACGCCTTCGAAGGCCAAGGCGAACTCGGCTTCGGGGTGTGGACCTACGCCACCAACGACCCGCTCGAGGAGCTCCTCGCCCCCGGCTATTTCACCGCCGCGCACGGCGTCCTGCGCGCGGGCGACCTCCTCTTCGTGGGCTCGACCCCGCTGCCCCTCGGCAGCCCCTGGCTCGACCGCACGGGCGAAACCCGCCGGGCACTCCTCATGATCGGCCCGGTCCACCCCGGCCAGCCGATCTCCGCCCGCCTCGTCCAAGACTATGGCCGCCCCACCGACCCGAGCACGCCGGCCGACCGCCCGACCGCACGCAAGCGGCCGCTAGGAGCGCGGGCCGGGCGCGGTCGAACCACCGCGCTCGGCCGGCGGCGCGACAGCGGGGGCGCCCCGCTCCCCGGGAAAAGCAAGCGTGTCCCAGGCGCGCACCGCCCATCGCCGAGCTGCCAAACCGGGTGAGCGCATTCGCTGCACGGGATGGGGTGCCCCGGCGACCACCGCCTTCAGCATGGGCGACGTTCCACCTCGAAGCACAGGGGCTCCTCGTGCCCAGCAGGTCGATGTCTTGCGGCGGCTGATGTCGTCGTCGAGATCGATTCGATGGGCAGCGCTTCCCTCGCTACCGGTGCCCGGTGCTGCAAAATCGAGACGCTTCGCTGCTACGTTGTGCCGAGGCTGAAGGCCTTACGAATGTCTGTTGCCCTCTCAAGCCGTCTCAAACGAGACGACCGGGCAGAATGCTCCCGTAGTTTCCGAGCCGGACGACGCCGGCTCGGTAAACCCCGACGACACCGAGGTGACCCAGCGTCTCGGTCCGCTCCCGATCCGACTGGACCAAGCGAGGATGGACGAGGAGGGCGCGGATTGCGGCGAGGCTCGCGGGTTCGGTCCAAATCGGCCAGTGCAGGGCGATCTCACGGTCCGCTCTCGCGCCGCCCGGCACGACAGTGTCCCCAGATGCCGGATCGCGAAGGACAGGAAGCGTGGACAGGCCGATCACCGCGAGACGGTTGGCTCCGGTTTCGGAACCCAGTCGGTAGCGATCGTCTGTCGGGTCGCCCGCCATGAGTGCCTGGCGGGCGGCTTCCTCGGGGTCCCAGCGGAACGAATACCTCTTCTTGCCACGCCGCTGCCACCGGCCGAACAGCGCGCACTCGATATTTTGTCCGTCATTGGCTGTTCGTACGAGTTCTTCCAATCGGGGAAGAAAGTCTTCATTCCCCGCGGCGAAACAGAGAGGCGTCCGGGCCGTCACTTTCCCAGTTCGATCCTTCGCATTGTTTTCTTTCTGATCTGTCGCGACGGCGGCGAGCACGTCGAGCCGCCGCCGATCCGCGGACGGGCCCGCGTCGAGCGCGGTGTCGGCGAGACCGCGATACTCCGCCAAAGGGAAATCCGGGACCGCGCGGCTCGACAAAGCGTAGGCCTCGCCGAAAGCGCGGATACCGTCGACGATGCGCCCGCACAGTGACCCGCGATCCACCTGCGCCGCGAGCCGGAGCACCGGCTGCCAGGCTCCGCTGTCGACGGCCCAGAACGCACGGGGCCACCAGCGCTCGTCGTCGGCCTTTCCGGCATCGACCTCCTCGAGTGCCCGAAGCAGACCCAAAAGCGCGAGGAACGCGAGTGGGTTGGCGGGCTCCAACCCCTCGAGACGGTGCTCCCTGACCGGCTCACTCACGGCGCAGGCCCTTCGAACCGTTCGCGCTCGGAGACCCGATGGTCGGCGAGGCGCAGGATCGCTTCGAGCCGCGCCAGTTCCCACACACCGTAGCGGGCGCGCAGCTCGGCGAACAGCGTGGCCCAGTCGCGTCCCCGCCAGTCGAAGGCGAGCGACTGCGGGCCGGGGCCCGCAGCGAGGCACACCTTCCCGCCTTCGGGCCGAGGCAACGTCCTGGCCGTACCATCGGCCGGATCGGCATGTGGGAAAAACGGCCTTCCGTACCCGTGATGCGTGCCGACGAGCCAGAGCAGAAGGGCCGGATCCTCGACCTTCTCGCAGTCGCCCGAAGCGAAGAGGAGTCGGACGGAGAGCGCCTCGTGCCGCCAATGCTCGGGCAATCCCGTCGTCGCGGCGGGCCGCGCCGGGCGGCGCCCCGATTTGGCGAGCAGGGGGGCCGGTTCGTCGGGTTCGACCCCCAGGGGATCGTCCTCCCGCAACCAGGCTTGAAAACGCGGATCCACCTTGCCGAGGTCGTGCCGGCGTCCGGCATGCCCGAGAGCGGCCACCAGCGAAGGCGACAGGCCCGCGCGCTCGGCGATTTGCCGGGCGAGCTCCGCGACCGCGTCCAGGTGCCAGGCGAGTTCGACCGGTACGCCGGCGGCCGAGCCCACGAGATCGTCTTCGCTCGAAGCCTCCCCCGCGGCTGCCGCGCCCTCGAGCCCGAGCGGTGCCAGGAACATGACCCCGCGCGGCCGCCCCTCCGTGTCACGCCCATAAAGGTCGAGATCGTAGACGACCCTCCCGCGGCGCGCCCGGTCGAGACGCGCGAGGTTTTCCCGGAGCCCTTCCGGCAACGGCAGGGTCGAGAGGGCATCGCGCAGATCGCGCCACCCCTCGCCCTCCGAAGCGCTCAGGGTTTCGGCGAGCCTTTCCGGCGGGAGTACGTTGCCGAGCAGGCCCGGTGCCACGCGCACGGCGAACCGCCGGCCGGCGAAGGGTTCCGCAGCGTCGGCCGCGACATCGGCGACCGGCTCGCGGGCCTCGGGGTTCCAGCCCCACGGATCAAGGCCACCATGCGCCGCCGGCACGACGATCGTGTCGCCCGGACGGATCTCCCGGAGCCCGATCCAGCTGGAATTCCCCTCGCGGCCGCGCCAGCGGAAAACCCGCTGTTCTTCCCTGGGCGACCCTCGCTGCTCTTCGCCGTCCGGCCGACCCGCCGAATCGGCGAGTGCCTCCAGGCGCCCCATCTCGCGCGCGAGCCCAGCGCGGACCGCCCACACCGGCAATTCGATCGCCTCACCCGCCCTCGGTGGGACGAGTTCGAGCAGCCGGCTCGTCGCCTGGTCGTCGATCGCCTCCGGATCGATGTCGCCCCGCCACACGACGGTCACGGCATCCGGCTCGAGGTCCGGCCCGCGCAGGAACAGCGCCACCGGCGGATCCTGTGCCGGCACGGGCGCGGTCTGGCTCAACAGATCGAGATGGACCGGAAGCAAGACGGGAGCATCGGCCTTCGGCGCCAGCGCTTCCGGTACGAGCTCGATCCGGCAGTCATCGATCCCGAATTCGACGCTCCGCTCGCGCTTGCGGCCCGATGCCGCTTCGTCGAGCTGCGCCCAAGCGGCGGCCAGGCTCTTCCCGTAGACCGGGTCGTCCGACCGTTGGCTGCGGTCGGCCGCGTGCGCCAGGATCACCGCCACGGGCTCGATCGGGCGGCCCGCTCGGTTGAGCCGCCCGAAGCGCTGGCGCAAGGAGTCGAGGGGAGCGAGCTCGGTCACGAGCCCGTCGAGATCGAGATCGACCCCCGCCTCGATCCCCTGGGTCGAGACGATCACGAGCGGCCGCTCGAGGTCGCGCGGCGCACCGGTGCGTAGGGGCGCGAGCCGCTCGACGATCCGATCCCGCTCGACCCCGCGCTGCGGGCCGATCAACAAGAGCACGTCCAGAGGTTCGTTCGAGAAGGCCTTACGGATGGCATCGAAGGAGGCTCGAGCCCGAGCGACCCGGTTGACGACCACCGCGACCGCCGGTCTCTCGATCCCGCCCTTCTTCAATCTTTCCAGAGCGAGGCGGACTTCGCGGACCACCTCCTCGGCGCGCTCGTGCAAGCTCGGCTTCTCGGAGGCTTTTCCGAACTCCACGAGCCGCGCGGGCTTGCGCGCTCGGAGCCGCTTCTCGAGGACGGGATGGGCGCGATCCTCGTCGTCGAGGCCGAAGGCGTCCTCTGGGCTCGTGCCCGGTGTGGCCGTGAGCAGCGCCACGCCCCAGGGGCCCGCCGACGGTTCCCTCCGCCAAGGTTCGCGCCGGTAGCGCTCGATCCGCTCGAGCGTCTGCCGAAACGGTTCGGCGAGATGGGCCTCGTCGAGCAGGATCAAGCAATCCGAACCCAACAAGCCGGCGTGTACCGGTTTCATCGAGTCGGAGACGCCATAGCCCCGGAACAACAGGCGTGAGCCCACCTGATCGACCGTCGAACACAGGATCGTCGGTTGCACGGGCAAGCGCGCCCAATCCTCCTCGCGCGGCAGGCCGCCGCGCAGCCGCGCCGCGACCAAAGGTGGACCGTCGATGGCGAGATCGCGCAGCCGCGCCGCCACGCGGGCGCGCACCGTGCCTGCGGGGGCCTCGGCGAGCGCGCGTTCGAGCCGCTTCGCCCGGCCGAAGGCGTCGTCGACCACGAGGCGCCGGTCGACCACGAGGACGATCCGGACGGGGGCCCGCCGATGCGCGCCCCGGCCGGCCTCGAGCGCCAAGTGGAAAAGCGCGATGTCGAGGGCCGCGGTCTTGCCCGTCCCCGTGGGCAGGTCCAGCACCTTCGGCCAGGCCCCTCCCTGCGCCAGGAGGCGGGCGAGGCGCCGCTGCCAGGGAAAAGGCGCGACGCCGTGCACTTCCTCGAAGAAGGCGTCGAAATCCTCGACCGCGAGGTCGGCCGTCACGGCAGGGCTCGACAAAGGCCGAGGCCGCAGAAGCGGCCGGCGCCCAAGAGCACCGGCCCCCGCACGGGCTCGGCGAATTCCAGCACGGCGTGGGTGAGCTGCCGGCTCGCGAGCTCTGCCGGCAGCCGCCAACGCATCCAGGCCGGCGCTCCTTCGATCCTGATCGAGGGCGCGCCCTCGAGCGCGGCGTGCCGGTCGGGAACGATGGCCGTCGGCCGCGGCAGACCGATCCGCTCGCAGGCGCTTTCGATCATCGCCCGGATCTCGTCGATCCGCGCCGCGCCGCGCTCCCTGAGGTGCCGATCCAGGACGATCGGGGTCACCGTCGCGAACCGGCGCGCCGGCCCGAAATAGAGGCCCGGATCGAGCGAGCGCCGGCCGCTCCCCTCGAAGCGCGGCTGGAAGGTGAGCTTGAACGCCGCCTCGGCCGCCGTTCCCACGGGCGTGCACACGGTCAGCTCGCGGACCACCTCCCCGGACGTGCCCCGCACATCGACGATCGGCGCGAGTTTGCGCAGCACCCGGCGGAAGGTTTCGTCGTCCAGAAGCCCGCTCTCGCGCGGCGGGACCAGGGCGAAGCCCATCACCCGCCCGTCGGCGTGGGGAAAGCCCACGAAGGCGAGCGGCACGATCGCCAGATGCGGCGCGCGCGTCGGGCTTCCGTCGGCGGCATGACCGCTCACCGTTTCGGGTACCGGCAGGCCGAGCCGCCGGTAGCCGCTCATGAGACAGTCGCGGATCCGTCGGGCGACGAGCGCGCATGCCCGCAGATCCGGCATCGTGCCGTCCCGATGCTCGAGGACGAGCCACCGCTCGTCGAAAATCGAAGCGCGCGACGGTTCAGTCCTCGCCCCCACGACCGCGGCGCGCACGGGCGCGCCCGGCGTCGGCCGCAGCCGCGCCTCGTACGCGGCGCGAAGCTCGTCGAGCCGTCCGGGGTAGACCCAGCGCGCGGTCGGCCGTGCCGCCCCGCCCGGACCTCCGTCCGCGCGGAACCGGCAACGCACGAGGCTGCGCGAGGCCCCGAGACAGCTCGTGTCGGCGGCGAGCCGATCGAGCGCTTCGAGGATCGGCGTCTCCGGCACCTCGGGCCAGCGCAGCTCCACCAGCGGTTCTTCCGGCCGCGCCACCGCGAAGCGCCGCAGCTGACGGGTGCGGAGCGCCGGGAAAACGCCCTTGGCCGTCTTGGCGCGGTCCAACCGCGCATCGTTCGGCGGCACGTAGAAGACGGGCGTGGTCCGCGCCGACGCGACCGACGCGACGACCGCTGGCGGCGGCTGCCGCTCGAGCCAGCGCAGCGCCTGGGCCTCCCCCTCTTCGCCACCGCGCGCCGCCCAGCTCGCGACCAGCGCCGAGAACACCCGATCGGCCGCGGGCGGCCAATCCGCCGTCTCGTTGTCCGGTCCCGTGGCCGCGGCACAGAAGCCGGCCAAGAACTCGATTTCGAGCACGAGGCCCACGGGGGGTCAGCCCTCCTCGTTCTCCGCCTCGCCACCCCGTCCGGCGAGCGCGAGCTCGCGGCTCTTCTTCACGATCTCGACGAGCTTGGGCTGCGGCTCCAATCGGATCGGCTCCCGCAAGGTGAACCCGGCCTTTTTCGCGTGGTCGAAGACCTCCGTCCACAACCCACGAGCGGTTTCCCGGTCGAGCGCGAGCGGCTCGGTGCTTCCGTCGCGGTGGACGATCT
The DNA here is from genome assembly GCA_023512415.1 of Geminicoccaceae bacterium. Classification (GTDB taxonomy): domain Bacteria; phylum Pseudomonadota; class Alphaproteobacteria; order Geminicoccales; family Geminicoccaceae; genus JANXAZ01. The sequence continues at coordinate 7,077 of JAILZQ010000124.1, forward strand.
CGAAGGGTGCCGCACCGTCGCAGACGAGATCGCAACGCGAGCGGAGCGCATAGCCGCGCGCGTCCTGCTCGGCCACGGCGACGAGCCCGAGGGCAGCCAACAGCGTGCGTCCGGCCGCATCGCGCTCGTCGCCGCCGAAGCGGAGCCGCCGCAGCGCCGCGCAGCTCAAGACGAACCCGTGCTCCAGATGGTCGCAGGTGACGCCGAGGGGCTGAACGGATGGCGCGATGTTACCGTGGTTGATCTCGGACGGACGCACTTTTTTCCCGCCCTTGCCCGCCTGGTCGGCGCTCGTTCCCCAGTCTGCTTCGCCCTTGTACACCTCCACGGCGCGCAGGATGCCCAAGGGGTCGATCCGGCTGCCGACCCGTCGGCCGAGCGTGCGTGGCGTGACTTCGCCCGTCCGCCGGTCGCCCACCACCTCTTCGACCGGTACGTCGATCGCCACGATCTCCGAGACGAGACAACGGGCGAACTTCGCCCCGAGCCCCCCACCCTCCCCGGTCGAATGCCACGCCCCGAACAGGAGGGCCGTGGGCGAGACCTCGAGCAACGCGCTCGCATTCTCGGGTCGCGCCTCGGCGAGTCGCCTGCCGAGCGCGCTCTTCATGAACGCCTGACCGTTCAACAGGCTGTCGCGGAAGATCGCGTCGTAGACCCGATGCGGGGCCTGGAGCGAGGTGATCCGACCGATGTCCGGAAGATCGGTGCACGAGAAGTCGACGAAGACATGAGGAATCGAAAGTCCTTCGTCGACCGCTGCGGACAGCGCGTCCTCGAGACGGTTGGCTTGGCTCGCGACGCTGTCGACGAGCACGCACCAGATCTCCCTCCCGTCGAGCTTGCGCTTCTCGTAGACGTGGCGCGGCGGCTCGTTGTTCCGCTCGGCCGGGTAGGTCGGCGGGAAGATCTTGTCGCCCTTGCCGCCCGCGGGCTGCAGCACCTGCCGCCGGCGGATCGCCGCATGCTCGGCGACGATCGTCTGCAGCTGGGCGAGATCCATGGCCGCCTCCGCGCAACACCGCGCCCGCCGCATACCAGCGGACGATCAACGGTTGATCACGATCTCTCCATGTTGTCTATCGAAGGCCGGGGATCGGGTCAAGCAACGCTCGGGGTCCGGGGGGCGGAGGATCGCACATGGCCGACCAACCCGAGCTGCCTTTGCCGGCACCGCCGCTGCCCGAGGACGTGCCGCCCTTGCCGGCACGGATGATCAACGAGTTCGTCTATTGCCCGCGGCTCGCCTACTTGATGTGGGTCCAGCAGGAATGGACGGACAGCGCGGACACGGTCGAAGGCCGCATCCGCCATCGCCGGACCGACGGCCCTCCGCGTCCGGTGCCCGAGGCCGAGGAGCTCGACGCCGATACCCCGCCCTTCACCGTCCGCTCGCTGGAGCTCGGCTCCGAGCGGCTGGGTCTGGTCGCCAAATGCGATCTCGTCGAGGTCGAAGACGGCAAGGTCTCGCCCGTCGACATCAAGCGCGGCCGCCGCCCGCACGTGGAAGCGGGCGCCCACGAGCCCGAACGCATCCAGCTCTGCGTCCAGGCCCTGCTCCTCGAAGAGGCCGGCTATCGGGTCGAGGAGGGCTTCCTCTGGTACGCCCAGAGCCGCGAGCGGGTCCGCGTCGTCTTCGACGCGGAGTTGCGCGAGCGGACACGCTCCGCGATCGAGGGCTTGCGGCTTCTCGCTTTGTCGGGCCGGATCCCGCCGCCCCTCGAGGACAGCCCGAAATGCCCGCGCTGCGCGCTCGTCGGCATCTGCCTGCCCGACGAAGTGGCGTTCCTCCGCGGCGGGACCGTCTCGCCACGGCCGATCGGCGTCGCACGCGACGAGGCTCTGCCCGTCTACGTTCAAGAGCCGCGCGCCCGCGTTCGGAAGGAAGCCGAGACCTTGCTCGTCGAGGTCGAGCAAGGCGAGCCTGCCCGCGCCCGGCTCGCCGACACCTCCGCCCTGGTCCTCTTCGGCAACGTCTCGCTCACCACGCCGGCGCTCCACGAGCTCTTGCGTCGCGAGATCCCGATCGCCTGGCACAGCCAGGGCGGCTGGTTCCTCGGCATGACGCAGGGGCTGGGCCACAAGAACGTCGAGCTCCGGACCGCCCAGTACCGGGCGAGCTTCGACGAGCATCGCTGCCTCGAGCTCGCCCGCGGCTTCGTCGCCGCCAAGATCCGCAACGGCCGGACCCTCCTGCGCCGCAACTGGCGTGGCACCGAGCCCGCGGATCCGGTACTCGACCAGCTCGCCCATTGGGCCCGCAAGGCCGAGCACGCCCGAGGCGTCGACGAGCTCCTGGGCATCGAGGGCAACGCGGCGGCCATCTACTTCCGCGCCTTCGCGAGCGTGTTGAGCGAACGGGCCCTGGCCGACGGCTTCGACTTCACCAAGCGCAACCGACGTCCGCCCACGGACCCGATCAATGCCCTCTTGTCCTTCGCTTATGCGATGTTGACCCGTACCTTGGCGGTCACCGCGGCGACCGTCGGTTTCGATCCGTATCGAGGCTTCTACCACCGTCCCCGCTACGGTCGGCCGGCCCTCGCTCTCGACCTGGCCGAGAGCTTCCGACCCCTCCTCGCCGATTCGGCCGTTCTGACCGCCATCAACAATCGCGAGGTGCGGCCGGAGGACTTTGTCCGCGCCGCCGGCGCCGCCGCTCTCGTCACCGCCGGCCGCAAGCGGTTCATCGCCTGCTTCGAGCGCCGTCTCTCGCAGGAAGTGACCCATCCGCTCTTCGGCTACCGGGTCGACTACCGTCGGCTCCTCGAGCTCCAGGTGCGGCTCCTGGGCCGCCATCTCTCGGGGGAGCTGCCGCGCTACCCGAACTTCGTCACCCGTTGAGGAGGTCGCCTGTGGAGGAGGAGCGGCTCTTCGTCGTGACGTACGACATCGCCGATCCGCGTCGCTGGCGGCGCGTGTACAAGTTCCTGCTGGGCTACGGCGAGTGGCTGCAGCTCTCGGTCTTCCAGTGCCGGCTCGACCGCCGGCGGCTCGTTCAGCTCGAGGCGGGCTTGCGCGAGCGGATCCACGCCCGCGAGGACCACCTGTTGCTGCTGGACCTCGGCCCCGCCGATCGGGTACATCCGCGGGTGCGCAGCCTGGGCAAGAGCTTCGCACCGGTGCGCCGTGAGCCGGTCATCGTCTGATCGGCCGCCGTGGCGGTTCGAGCGGTCCGGCGACGATCACCGTCCGGCTACCGCTCGCAGGGGCGAAGCTCTTGATTTCCGAGCTTTTTCGTGACATCGTGAAGCCGTTGGGAAGGGGACGGGCCGATGCTCGGCGGAGCTGTGCTGGAGCGCTCGCGATCGTGGTCGGGAATTGCGCCCCGCCGCGACCTTGGACGGAGGCCGACTTCCCCGGCAACTTCGCCGGGGCCTCATTGAAGCCGCACGTCGACTGCCGTGTCTTCGTCCACGCCGACGGACTTCCCCAGCAACTTCGCCGGGGCCTCATTGAAGCGGTGGTGGACCGGCTGATCAACCGGCGGTAGTTCTGGGAC
>JAILZQ010000125.1 GCA_023512415.1 Geminicoccaceae bacterium
CGGCCGCCCGGCCGCGCCCGGCCGAGCCGCCGGCAGCCCCGGCCGAGCCGAGCCTGCGACCGGCCGTCGCGCCGCCCGCGAGCGCGCCCGTGCCGAGCAACGGGCTCGTCCAGCCGGCCGGCCGGATCGTCGTGGCGGTCGATCCCGGCCACGGCGGCAGCGATCCCGGCACGATCGGGGTCGACGGGGTCAAGGAGAAGGACCTCGTCTTGGCCATGGGGCTCGAGCTCGCCCGAGCGCTCGAGGGCACCGGTCGCTACACCGCGGTGCTGACCCGCCGGAGCGACGAGGGCCTCGCTCTGCGCGAGCGGATCAAGATCGCCCGCGAGGCCGGGGCGCAGCTCTTCCTCTCGCTCCACGCCGACAGCATCGCCGACCCGACCGTCTCCGGGGCCTCGGTCTACACGCTCTCCGAGACCGCTTCCGACGAGGAGGCGGCCGCCCTCGCCGCCAAGGAGAACAAGGCCGACATCCTGACCGGCGTCGATCTCTCCCGCCACGATCCGATCGTCGCCGGCATCCTGATCGACCTGGCGCAACGCGACACTTTGAACAAATCGATCGACTTTTCGCAGATCCTGGCCGAGGAGCTCGCCAAGGTCACGCCGCTCTTGCGCAACCACCGCCGTTTCGCCGGCTTCGCGGTCTTGAAGTCGCCCGAGACGCCCTCGGTCCTGATCGAGCTCGGCTACCTGTCCAACCCCGAGGAGGCCAAGCGGCTCGGCGACCCGCGCCACCGCCGCAAGCTCGCCCAGGCGATCGTCGCGGCCATTGACCGGCACACCGGTGCCGTCAAATAGAGTGGCACGCTCAGAGGCTGCGAAAGGTCCGCTCCCGTGCTCCGTGCGCTCGGCTGGCTCGCCCGGCTCGCCCTTTCGGCCGTCGTCGCGACAGTCGTCGGTGCGGCCGTGCTGCTCTGGGCGCTCGACCGGTTCGCCTTCGATCTGCCGGACACGGGCCGGCTCGCGGTCTACGAGCCGCCGACCGCGACCCGGCTCTATGCCGGCGACGGCCGGCTGTTGGCCGAGTACGCCCGCGAGAAGCGGGTCTTCGTGCCGATCGAGGCGATCCCGGCGCGCGTGGTGCAGGCCTTCGTCGCGGCCGAAGACCAGCATTTCTGGCAGCACCCGGGGATCGACCCCACGGGCATCCTGCGCGCCGCGTTGGCCAATCTGCGCCGCCTCCAAGAGGGAGAAAGCGGCCGGCCGCAGGGGGCTTCGACCATCACCCAGCAGGTCGCCAAGAACTTCTTCTTGACCAACGAGGTGACGCTCGAGCGCAAGCTCAAGGAGATGATCCTGGCGCTCCGGCTCGAGTGGACCTTTTCGAAGGAGAAGATCCTTGAGCTCTACTTGAACGAGATCTATCTGGGTGGGCGGTCCTACGGGGTAGCCGCCGCGGCGCTCGCCTATTTCGACAAAGCGCTCGACGAGCTCACGCTCGCCGAGGCGGCGCTGCTCGCGGGCCTGCCGAAGGCACCTTCCGCCTACGACCCGCTCAAGAACCCGCAGGCCGCCCGCGCCCGCCGCGACTACGTCCTCGGCCGGATGCTCGAGGACGGCTACATCGACCGGGCCACGTTCGAAGCCGCCCGCGCGGAGCCCCTCGTCACCCGCCAGCGCCCCCCCGAGACCTTCGTCGTGGCCGACTTCTTCACTGAGGAAGTCCGCCGCCAGCTCGTGAGCCGGCTGGGCGAGGCCGGCTTCTACGAGGGCGGGCTCGCGGTGCGCACGACCGTCGACCCCGACCTCCAAGCCCACGCCGATCGCGCCTTGCGCGCCGGGCTCTCCGCCTACGACCGCAAGCAAGGCTGGCGCGGACCGCTCGCGAGCCTCGATCCCGCGGCACCGGACGCGCTCGCCCGGCTGCGCGCCTTCGACCCCGGCTTCGAGCTCCTGGATTGGCGCACCGCCCTGGTCCGCGCAGCCGGCCGCGACGGGCTCGAGATCCTCCTTCCCGACGGCTCGGAGGGCCTCGTGCCGCTCTCGGAACTCGCCTGGGCTCGGCGGGTCGACGCCGACGGCCGGGTCGTGGGCCCGCCGGTCAAGGAGGCCCGCCAGGTGGCCAGGCCCGGCGAGGTCGTCCTCGTCGAACCGCTTCCCGGCCCCGGCCGGCGCTTCGCCTTGCGCCAGCGGCCGCAGGTCGAGGGGGCGCTCGTGGCGCTCGACCCGCACACCGGCCGGGTGCTCGCGATGAGCGGCGGGTTCAGCTACCGGCAGAGCCAGTTCAACCGGGCGACCCAGGCCCGCCGGCAGGCAGGCTCGGCCTTCAAGCCCTTCGTCTACCTGGCGGCCCTCGAGGCCGGCTACAACCCGGCCTCGATCGTGCTCGATGCGCCGATCGTGATCGACCAGGGCCCGGGTCTGCCGAAATGGCGGCCGGAGAACTACAGCCAACAGTTCTACGGGCCGACCACGCTCCGGGTCGGCCTCGAAAAGTCGCGCAACCTCATGACCGTCCGCCTCGCCCAGGACATCGGCATGGAGCGGATCATCGACGTGGCCCGCCGCTTCGGCATCGAGCGGGGCCTCGAGCCCTACCTCTCGAACGCGCTCGGCTCGAACGAGGTGACCCCGCTCGCCCTCACGACCGCCTACGCCATGCTGGTCAACGGCGGCCGGCGGATCGAGCCCTATCTGGTCGAGCGGATCCAGGACCGCCACGGCCGCACCGTGTTCCGCCGCGACGGGCGCGACTGCCCCGGCTGCTCGGCCGTCGCTTGGCGCGGCCAGCTGCCGCCCGAGCCCGAGGATCTGCGCCCGCAGGTGGCCGACCCGCGCCACGCTTTCCAGATGGTCGCCATGCTGCAAGGCGTGATCGAGCGCGGCACGGCGGTGGCGGCGCGCTCGCTCGGCCGGCCCTTGGCCGGCAAGACCGGGACCACCAACGAGGCCAAGGACGCCTGGTTCGTGGGCTTCTCGCCCGACCTCGTGGTCGGCGTCTTCGTGGGCTTCGACCAGCCGCAGAGCCTCGGCGATCGCGAGACCGGCGCCTCCGTCGCGCTGCCGATCTGGATCGCCTTCATGAAAGAGGCGCTGGCCGGCACGCCGCCGACCCCGTTCCGCACCCCGCCCGGCATCCATCTGGTCCAGGTTGATGCGGCCACCGGCCGGCGACCCGGGCCCGAGACCAAGGTCGTCATCGCCGAGGCCTTCCTCCCCGGCACCGAGCCCGGCACCGCACGCTCCACGGGCCTCGAGCCGCTCGCGCCGGGCGCTCCCGCGGCGCAGGGTCCCCTGCCGCCGGCGAGCGGGCCGAGCCCCGGCGGCCTCTATTGACGTCGCCCGCGCTTTCGTCGACCCCTCCCCGCAACCGCGAACCCCTTTCCACGGAATCCGACCCATGCGCGCCGAGATCGCCCAGCACGTCGAGCCGATCCGCAGCGGCCTCGCCGTCTTGCGGAGGCATCTTTGACTGGGAGAACGCGCTCCTCCGTCTCTCCGAGCTCGATTCGCTGAGCGAGGATCCGAAGCTCTGGGACCAGCCGGAGAAGGCCCAGGCGCTGATGCGCGAGCGCAACCGGCTCGCCGCCGCGATCGACCGCCAGCGCAAGCTCGAGCAGCGCCTCGCGGACGCGGTCGAGCTCGCCGAGCTCGCCGAGGCCGAAGGCGACGAGGCCACGCTCGCCGACCTCGAGCGCGAGCTCGCGGCGCTGCGGGCCGAGGTCGAGAAGGAGCAATTGAAGTCGCTGCTCTCGGGCGAGGCCGACGGCAACGACTGCTACCTCGAGGTCAACGCCGGCGCCGGCGGCACGGAGTCCTGCGACTGGGCCGAGATGCTCTTGCGCATGTATCTGCGCTGGGCCGAGAAGCACGGCTACGAGGTCGAGTGGGTCGAGGAGACCCCGGGCGAGGAGGCCGGGATCAAGTCGGCCACCGTCAAGATCAAGGGCGAGAACGCCTATGGCTGGCTCAAGACCGAATCGGGCGTGCACCGGCTCGTGCGGATCTCGCCCTTCGACAGCCAGGCCCGCCGCCACACGAGCTTCGCCTCGGTCTGGGTCTATCCGGTGATCGACGACCGGATCCAGATCGAGATCAACGAGAAGGACTTGAAGATCGACACCTACCGCGCCTCGGGTGCCGGCGGCCAGCACGTCAACCGGACCGATTCGGCCGTGCGCATCACGCATCTGCCGACCGGCATCGTGGTCGCCTGCCAGACCGACCGCAGCCAGCACCGCAACCGGGCGATGGCCATGGACATGCTCAAAGCCCGGCTCTACGAGCTCGAGCTGCAGAAGCGCCGCGCCGAGCAGGCGGCGACCGAAGCGCAGAAGACCGACATCGGCTGGGGTCACCAGATCCGCAGCTACGTCCTCCACCCCTACAAGATGGTGAAGGACCTGCGCACGGGTGTGGAGACCTCCGACACCCAGGGCGTGCTCGACGGCGATCTCGACGCCTTCCTCGAGGCCTCGCTCGCCCAAGGTGCCGGCAATCGGCGGCCCGAGGCCGCCGCGGCCCGGGCCTGATCCCGGCCGCCCGCCGCCCGTGGCCGGCGGCCCTCCCCCTCGGCACGGAGCCCGCGTGTGACCGAGCGCGTCCTGATCCTCGATTTCGGCTCGCAGTACACACAGTTGATCGCCCGCCGCTTGCGGGAACTGCGGGTCTATTGCGAGATCCACCCCTGCACCTGGGCGGAATCCGCGATCCGCGCCTTCGCGCCCCGCGCGGTCGTGCTCTCGGGCGGCCCCGCCTCGGCCTTCGAGGAAGCAAGCCCGAAGCTCCCGCCCGTGGTCCTGGAACTCGGCGTTCCGGTGCTCGGCATCTGCTACGGCGAGCAGGCCTTGTGCGCCGCACTCGGCGGCCGGGTCGAGCCCGGTGCGGTGCGCGAGTTCGGCCGCGCCGAGATCGAGCTCGTGCGCGAATCCCCCCTCTTCGACGGCATCCTGCGGGTGGGCGAGCGGGCCACCGTGTGGATGAGCCACGGCGACAAGGTGACGGCCCTGCCGCCCGGCTTCCACGCCGTGGCCGCGAGCCCCGCCTCGCCCTTCGCGGCGATCGCCGACGAGGCGCGCAAGCTCTACGGCGTGCAGTTCCACCCCGAGGTCGCCCACACCCCGATCGGCAAGGACCTGTTGGCCAATTTCTGCTTCCGCATCGCGCGCCTTTCCGGCGATTGGTCGATGGCCGCCTTCCGTTCGCAGGCGGTCGCCGCGATCCGTGCCCGGGTGGGCCGGGGCCGGGTGATCCTGGGCCTTTCGGGCGGGGTCGATTCGGCCGTGGCCGCGCTCCTCCTCCACGAGGCGATCGGCGAACGCTTGACCTGCGTCTTCGTCGACACGGGGCTCTTGCGGCTCGGCGAAGCCCGCGAAGTGGTCGAGCTCTTCCGCGGCCACTTCAACGTCCCGCTCACCGTGGTCGAGGCGGGCCCGCGCTTCCTCGCGGCCCTCGAAGGGGTGGTCGATCCGGAAGAGAAGCGCAAGCGGATCGGCAAGCTGTTCGTCGACATCTTCGAAGAGGAGGCGCAGAAGCTCGGCCCGGTCGACTTCCTCGCCCAGGGGACGCTCTACCCCGACGTCATCGAGAGCGTCTCCTTCCGCGGCCCGTCGGTGACGATCAAGTCGCACCACAATGTGGGCGGGCTGCCCGAGCGGATGCGCCTCGCTCTCGTCGAGCCCCTGCGCGAGCTCTTCAAGGACGAGGTCCGCGAGCTCGGCCGCGAGATGGGCCTGCCCGAAGCCTTCGTGGGCCGCCACCCCTTCCCCGGCCCCGGCCTCGCCGTCCGCATCTTGGGCGAGGTCACGGCCGAGCGGGTGGCCCTCCTGCAGCGGGCGGATGCGATCTTCCTCGAAGAAATCCGCGCGGCCGGGCTCTACGAGCGGATCTGGCAGGCCTTCGCCGTGCTGTTGCCCGTCCGCTCGGTCGGTGTGATGGGCGACCAGCGCACCTACGAGAGTGCCTGCGTGCTGCGCGCCGTCACGTCCGAGGACGGCATGACCGCCGACGTCTTCCCCTTCGAGCCGGCCTTCTTGGCCCGGGTGGCCAACCGGATCGTCAACGAGGTGCGCGGCATCAACCGGGTGAGCTACGACGTGACGAGCAAGCCGCCCGGCACGATCGAGTGGGAGTGAGCGGCCCGGCCGCGGCAGCGCGGCCACGGCACTCGACCCGCCGCGCCTCGCTCAGGCCGCCGTCGCGACGATCGCCGCGGCCGAGGCGCTCGTCCGCAGGTCCCGGCCCACGGGCGGCCCGCCCGGCCAGCCGAGCCCCTGGAGCGGGTCGGCCCGCCCCGCGGCGCCGGCCGAGCGCGCGCCGCCCGGGCCCATGAGCTGCCGTTCGGCCTCGCGCAACAGCGCCTCGAGCTCGCCCCGCTGCGCCTGGCGGTCGAAGATCGAGCCGGCCCCGGCCCCGTTCGGCGCGCCGAGCGGCGCCGTCGAGCGCCCGGCCGGGGAGCCCGCTCCGGCCGCGGCCGGGCCGTGCGCCGCCTCCGACCCGGCTGCCGCTCGAGCCCCGTTGGCCGCTGCGCGAGCCTGCGGCTGCGGCTCGCCCGCCTCCACACCCTCGGCCCGCGCCCCCTCCCCGCTCGCGCGCGGCTCGGCCGGCGCCGCCGCCGTGCGCAGCCCGCGGAGTTCGGCGAGCTCCTCCCGGGCGAGCCGCCGGGCGCGCTCGAGCCGGTTGCGGTAGCGGATCAGCGTCGCGAGGGACGGCAGGTCCTCGGCCGGCTCGCCCCGGGCGAGCGCCCGCAACAGCCGTTCTTCGACCGCGAAGAGCCGCTGTTCGCGCCAGATCGCGGCCACGAACTTGCGCACGGCCGCCGTCTCGGCCGGGCCCTCGGGCCGCAACCGCTCGCTCCAGCCCTGGAGCAGGGCCTCGAAGGCCCGTCGATCTTCGCCGGGCAGGAGCCGGAAGCGGCCGCCGAGCCCGTGGCGGGTGGCGGCGTCGGCGATCCGCTCGCGGCCCTCGGCGCTCTCGGGCCCTTTCGAGCGGGCGCCGTTCTGCCGCGAGGCTTCCTGTTGGGCGGGCGTGGGATCCTTGGGCACGGCCGGTCTCCGGGCGGCGTTGCCCGGCCCATACACCTCATATAGGTCTTTTGTCAAGCGCCGTCTCAGTCACTCCTAGGACTTTCACCCGCGCTGCCCCCGCCGACGCCCGGACGGCCCCGCCCACCGCGGCGATCTCTTGACCCCCGGCCTCGCTCACCACAACATGAGCCATCCGATCCTGCGGATCGCCCCCAGATGTCGATCACGGCCGAGCATCTCGCGAGCTGGGCAGCGAAACCCGAGGCGCGGACCCTGCTCCCCGACCTCGTCCGCCGGCTGGTCCTCGCAAGCGGCGCGAAACTCCGCCGGCTCGAGCTGCCGGGCGGCAGCGCCGTCGACCTGCCCGGCGTCGACGGTATCGTCGAGGCCAGCCCGGGCAACGCCTGGATCCCCGAGGGCCGCTCCGTCTGGGAGCTGTCCTGCGAACGCGACCCCCGCCGCAAGGCCAGCGCGGACCTCGAGAAGCGCACCGAGGAGATGCCGGCCGAGGAGCGCGCGAGCACGACCTTCCTCTTCGTCACGCCGCGCCGCTGGGGTAAGAAGTCCCAGTGGGTGCGAGGCTCGGGAGCCCGTGGCTGGAAAGAGGTCCGTGCCTACGATGCCGACGATCTCGTCCCGTGGCTCGAGGCCACGCCCGCGGTCGCCGACTGGTTCGGTGAACAGCTCGGCCTCGCGGGTCCCGGGGTCGAGCGTCCCGAGCGCTTCTTCGAGCGCTGGGCAGGCGCCTGCAAGCCGGCGATCACGCCGGGAGCGCTCGCGGCCGGTCGTTTCCGCCCGCTGCGCTCGCTCCGCCGCGCGCTGAAGGAACGTCTCGAGCCGGACGCCTCCGCACCCGACAGCGCCCCTCGCCCCGAGGGCCCGATCCTCTTGCGCGCCGACAGCGAGGAGGAGGCGGTGGCGGTGGCCGCCGCCCTCCTCGCTCGGGGCAAGTCCCTGGCCGCCCGCACCCTCGTGGTGACCTCGGCCGAGGGCTGGCGCTTCGTCGAACGGAACCCGACGCAGCGCATCGCCCTTTGCGCGTCCTCGGACCTTCACGAGAAGCGCACCACGCGCCCAGGACTTTGCCTGATCGTGCCCGCCGCTCGCCGAACGGAGCCCGTCGCGCAGGGCGAGGAACGGGAGCGGCAAGAGAAACCCGAGGGGATCCCGATCGCACTGCCGCGGCCAGCAGAGAAGGCCTTCGCCAAAGCGCTCGAACGCCTCGGCTTCGAACCGGCGCGCGCTTCGCGCCTCGCCTCCCGCTGCGGGCGGTCCTGGTCGGTCTTCCGGCGGCTCCACGCCCGAGCCCCCGTGGCGCCGCGTTGGCGCGACCGCCCCGAGAGCCGGACGCTCGCCACCTTGGCGCTTCTTCCTCGCTTCACCCCGGGGCGTCCGTCGACAATGGGAACGGAAGAGGCCGCCGTCGCGCAGGTGGACGGCCGGCCCTGGGAGGAGATCGAACGCGACCTGCGCGTGCTCGCCGATCAGCCGGATCCGCCGGTCGTCGAGGCCGGTTCCACCTGGCGGGCGCAATCGGTGTTCGAGCTCACCCTGGTCATGGGCCCGCGCATCACCGGCGAGCAAGTCGACCGCTTCCTCGAAATGGCGCGCACCCTCTTCGAGAGGATCCGTGACGAAGGCAGAGCACCCTCCTTCGACTTCCCCGGAACGGTCGCGGATTCGCTCGCCCGTCTGGCCGTCCTCGGGCCCGACACCCTACCGAGTCACCCGAAGATCGACAGAGCGATCGAGAGGCTCCTCGACGAGCTCCTCGCGGGGGCCCATGCCCGAGGCTGGTCGAACCTGCGCACCTACCTCTGGCGCTTCGCCGAAGCGGCCCCGGAGGTCGTGCTCGAGCGGATCGGCGCTCACCTGGAATCGTCGGTGCCCCTCTATCGCGCGGACAGCTCGGAGTTGACAAGCTTCCTGTTCGCTCTGGAGATCCTCGCGTGGGACCCGGATCGTCTCTTGCGCGTGTGCGAGATCCTCTGCGAGCTTTCCGGACCGGATCTCGTTTTTTCGCGGCGGCAAAGCCCCGAAGAAACCCTCTACCGCTTGTTCTGCCCTTGGTACCCGCAATGCGGCGCCGAGCACCCTGAGCGGCTCGCGCTTCTCGAAACCCTGGCCGACCGATACCCGAGCCAGGCGTTCCGACTGTTCGTGCGCATGCTCCAGCCTCCAGGCGTGGTGACCCGGAATGCGGCACCGCGTTGGCGCGACCCGTGGCTGCGGACGGTCGCACCGACGACGCGCGAAGTCAGGGAAGCTCTTTGCAACGCAGCCCGTGGCGCTCTGACGCTGGCCGACGGCGATCCTCGGCGTCTGGTGGAGCTCCTGGGCGTGTTTTCGACGCTCCGACGGCTCGGACGGGAAACCGCCCTGCTCGATGCGGTCGAGCGCTTCCTGCGCGGCGAACCGACCGCCGAGCAGCGCGAAACGATCCGGGCGGCATTCCGAGCGATACTGGAGAAGTATCCCGACGAGACGAATGACCGACCCGATCTTCGACGCCCAGCGGAAATCTATCAGAGGGCCGCGCCCGCAGATCTCGTCCTGCGGCACAGGTGGCTGTTCGAGCCCGGACTTCTCTCCCTTCCCTGGCCGGAGCCGCTGCCTCGGGAAAAGCCATACGAAGACCGTGTCGCACAGCTTCGCCGGGATGCCGTGGTGGAGATCGCCCACGCTGATGGGGTCGACGGTCTCCTGGCCCTCGCCCGTACCGCGTCCCGTCCTCACTCCGTCACTTTCGCGTGCGCCGATGCCTTGTTCGGCGACCGCGCCCTCTTCGACGCTTTCCTCGACCGCGCCAGCGGTTCCAACCCCGAAGCCTCGACCGCCCGAGCTTTTCTCGCGGAGTGGCTCCAACGCGCGTTCTATCAAGGCTGTTTCGTCGAGATCTTGCACCTGATCCTTAGGCATGCTCGTCGACAGCGCTGGGCCGCCCGCGATCTCGCGGCGGCGACCATATCCGTGCCGTTCGACCCGGCGCTTCCCGCCCGGCTCGACGAAGCTTGCCCGGGCGCCGCCGACGCCTATTGGCGGCTCGTCCTGCGCGAGTTCCTCGAGCCCGCTGCCCTGCGCTCCCTGCCGCTCGTCCTCGACCGTCTCCTCTCGGCCGGGCGAGCGGACGATGCGGTCTTCGTCCTGGCCTTGCGGAAGGAGCCTCCGAGAGAACTCGCCGCCGTCGCAGCCACCCAGATCGCCCGGATCGCCGCTTGTGCCGACAAACCGGGGCCGGGCTCTTCGCTGAAGCTGATCGAGCCCTTGGAAGCGAGCTTTCTCGACCGCGCGCTGGTGGCCCGCCTCGAACTCCGCATCCTGCGGCCCACCGCCCAAAGGTGCAACAAGCTCGTCGAGGCTTGCCAATCCCTTTGG
>JAILZQ010000126.1 GCA_023512415.1 Geminicoccaceae bacterium
GCCGCGACGAGGGCGGCCGCCGCCCAGGTCGAGGCGCCGAACAGGCCGAGCGGGAGATCGCGCAGCCGCGGCTCCTCCTGCGCCCAGCCGATCGCCTCGAGCAGCCGATGGGCGAGCAGGTCGATGTCGAAGACGTTGCGGCGATCGAGTGCCTCGAGCGGGGTCAGGAGGTCGAACAAGAGCGTCGCGAGCCCCGCCTCCTGGAGTGTGGCCGCGACCATCCGGTTGCGCGGGCTCTTCCGGCTGGAGCCGCTGCCGTGGGCGAACACGACGAGCCCGCGCACGGGCTCGGGTAGGGCCAAATCACCCGGCAGTGCCTTGGCGCCGATCTCGACGTCGATTTCTTCGACGGGCACGCCCTCACGCCTCCACGCTCGCGACCGGCTCCTCCGCGAGCTCCTCGACCGGGCCATCATCGTGCAGCCGGCGGATTGCTTCGGCAAGCAGCGGCGCGATCGGCAGGAGGAGGAGGCGCGCGCGGGCCGGCTCGGGCAGGCGGAAGGGCGGTACCGAATCGGTCAGGAGCCACCCGGCGATGGCCGGGTTCGCGACGACGGTCGCCGCCTCCCCCGTGAAGAGCCCGTGGCTCGCGACCGCGCGCACCTCTACCGCCCCCCGGGCGCGACAGGCCTCGGCACAGCGCAGCATGGTCCCGCCCGTGCTCACGAGATCGTCGACCACGAGGGCCACCCGTCCCGCGACCTCGCCCGCGAAGGCCTCGCCGGAGACCACACCGGCGCTGCGGTGCTTTTCCATGAGGGCGAGCGGGACCGGGCGGCCGAGCGCCGTCTCGAGCGACCGGCGGAGGGCTTCCGCCCGCTTCACCCCGCCGGCATCGGGCGAGACCACAGCGAGCGGCCGGTCGGCGAGGGTGGCGAGGAGATGGCGGACGAAGAGGCCGCGCGCCTCGAGGTGGACCGTCTCGATCCGGAAGGCGTTCTCGAACGCCGCGGGGTTGTGGACGTCGAGGGCGACCACCCGCCGGATCCCGACCGCCTCGACGAGCTCGGCTGCGTAGCGGATCGAGACCGGGTCGCGGAGCTTGGTGCGCCGGTCCTTGCGGGCATAAGCGAGATAGGGGGCGACGAGCGTCACCCGGGCCGCGCCGTGATCGCGCAGCGCCGCCGCCAAGAAGAGCGTACGCAGGAGCTTCTCGTCGGCCGACAGGCCCGGTTCGCCGTAGAGGCTCTGGACGAGATAGAGATCGAGCCCGCGCACCCGCTCGAGCGGGCGGATCTTGTGCTCGCCGTCCTCGAAGCCGCGCTCTTCGACCGGAAGCGGGGTCGTGCCCAAGCGGTCGGCCACCGCCCGGGCGAGCGGGGCACCGCAGGCGAGCGAGAGAACGGCCGAACTCACGGCAGGGCCTCCACGAGGAAACGGGCGAGGTGCACGGCCTCGCGACCGGTGCCGTCGCGAATCTGCTGGCGGCAGCTCGTCCCGCAGGCGACGATCGGCACGTCGGCGGGCGCGGATCGGACCGCCGGCAGCAGATCGGCCTCGGCCATCGCCCGCGAGATCCGGAGATGCTCGGCCTCGTAGCCGAACGCCCCGGCCATCCCGCAGCAGCTCGACGTGATCGGCTCGACCGCGATCCCCGGGACGAGGCGCAGCGCCTCCGAGAGGCTCGGCACGAGCCCGAAGGCCTTCTCGTGGCAATGGCCGTGGACCAGCACCCGCCCCGCGCGCGGGCGGAGGGGAAGCGCGAGCCGGCCGGCCCGTCGCTCCTCGACCAGGAACTCGGACAAGAGCCGAGCCGGCACCGCACTCGCTCGATCCGGCACGAGCGCCTCGAGCTCGTCGCGGAAGGTCAGCACGCAG
This sequence comes from Geminicoccaceae bacterium, assembly GCA_023512415.1. Taxonomy (GTDB): domain Bacteria; phylum Pseudomonadota; class Alphaproteobacteria; order Geminicoccales; family Geminicoccaceae; genus JANXAZ01. The sequence continues at coordinate 1,819 of JAILZQ010000126.1, forward strand.
GAGGGCTCGAGGCCGACCACCGGCGCACCGGCCTCGAACCACGGACGCAAAGCGTCGACGGTACGGGCGAGTTCGGCGCGCGCCTCCTCGAGCATGCCGGCTGCGAGGTAAGTGCGGCCGCAGCACAAGGGGCGTTCGCCTTCGGGGGTCGGGTCGACGACCCGCCGCCCGGCCGCGCCGAGCAGACGCTCGGCGGCCCGGGCGTTCTCGGGCTCGAACCAGCGGGTGAAGCAATCGGCGAAGAGCAGGACGACGCCGTCGGCCGAGCCGTTCGGCCGCAGCCGGGTCCCGCGCCAGGGCGCCCGGGCGAAGCGTGGCAAGGGGCGTTCGGCGGCGATCCCGAGGCTGCGCTCGCCGAGCCGGGCGAGCCAGGGGCTGCGGTTGCGCAGCGCCAGGAGCGGGTCGAGCAGGGGACCGAAGCGGCCCCAGCGCGGCAAGTGCGCGATCAGCCGCTCGCGGGCACGCGGGCCTCGGCTCGCGCGACGCTGGTGGCGCAGCTCGATCTTCATCCGCGCCATGTCGATCCCGGTCGGGCATTCCCGGCGGCAGGCCTTGCAGGACACACAGAGCTCGAGGGCGGCCTCGAGCGCGTCGAGGTTCGCTTCCCAAGGCCCGAGCCGGCCGAGCAGGACGTCGCGCAAAAGATTGGCGCGGCCGCGGGTCACCTGCGCTTCCTCGCGCGTCGCCCGATAGGAGGGGCACATCACCCCGCCCGCCAGCGCCCGGCAGGCGCCGTTGTTGTTGCACATCTCGGTCGCGGCCAGGAGCCCGCCCCAGGCCGACCAGTCGAGCCCGGTCCGCAGCGTGATCGGTCGATCGTCCTCCCGCCAGCGAAGGAGCGTCGGATCGTCCATCTTCGGCGCGCGGACGATCTTCGAGGGTGCCGTGTTGAGGACACCTTCGGGGTCGAAAAGGTCCTTGACCCGCTCGAACGCGTGCACGAGTGCCGGACCGAACACCCGCTCGTGCCACTCGCTCCGGACGATCCCGTCGCCGTGCTCGCCCGAATGGGTGCCCTTGAAGCGACGCACGAGCTCGACCGCCTCTTCGGCAATCGCTCGAAGGGCTTTCCGGTCCTTGTCGAGCCGCAGGTTCAAGACCGGGCGGACGTGCAGGCAGCCCGCCCCGGCGTGTGCGTACCAGGTGCCCCGAGTGCCGTGCCGGGCGAACAGCTCCTCGAGGGCGGCCGTGTACTCGGCGAGCCGTTCGACCGGGACGGTGCAATCCTCGATGAAGGAGACGGGCTTGCCGGCCGACCGCATCGACATGACGATGTTGAGCCCGGCCGTGCGCAGATTCGCGATCTCGGCTTGCAGCGCGGGGGTCGTCGCTTCGACCACGGCCTCGGGGTGACCGAGGGCGGCCATCGCCTCGTCGAGCCGGGCGAGCGCGCGTTCGAGGGGGGCGAGCTCCTCGCCCGCGAACTCGACGAGCAGGAGACAGTCCGGGGCGCCGCGGACGAACTTGGGTAAGCTCTCGGCGAAGGCCGGGATCGTCCGGGCGAGCTCCAGGATCGTGCGGTCGACGAGCTCGACGCAGGTGGGGTCGAGCTCGACGAGCCGTGGGGCGGCGCGCATCGCCGAGCCGAAGTCGGGAAAGTGGCACACGCCCAAAACGCGATGCGCGGGAAGGGGATGGAGCTGTAATCGGATCTTGCGGAAAAGCGCGAGCGTGCCTTCCGAGCCGACCAGGATCGAGGCGGGGTTGAACGGTCCTTCGGGGGCGATCCGATCGAGGGCGTAGCCGCCGACCTGCCGGGCGGTGCACGGCCAGCGCGCTTCGATCTCCTCGCGCACTTCGGCAGCGATGGCCGCCAAGCCCTCGACGAGGCGTCGTACGGGGCCCGGAGCTGCGACGTCGGATGAAGGGTCGAGAGGTCCGAACCGGCAGACCGTGCCGTCGGCCAGGAGCGCTTCGATGGCCCGCACGTTGTCGATCGACACACCGTAGGCGAGGGAACGCGAGCCGCAGGCATTGTTCGCGGTCATGCCACCCAGCGTCGCACGGGAGGCGGTCGACACGTCGACGGGGTAGAAGAGGCCGTGCGGCTTCAGGAAACGGTTGAGCTCGTCGAGCACCACCCCGGGCTCCACCCACACGGTCCGCGCCTCGGGATCGAGGTCGTGGATGCCCGTGAGCCAGCGCGAGCAGTCGAGGATCAGCGAGCGGCCGACCGTCTGGCCGGCCTGCGAGGTCCCGCCGCCGCGGGCGATCACCGACACCCCTTCTTCGCGGGCGATCGCGAGGGCTGTGGCGAGCTCGTCGAGGTCCCGCGGGCAAACGACGCCCACGGGCTCGATGTGGTAGATCGAGGCGTCGGTGGCGTAGCGGGCGCGATCCGCGGGGGAGAACAGGACCTCGCCGCGGAGGTTGCGGCGCAGCTTCTGGGCGAGCCGCGAATCGCCGATCCGGCTCGCCGGTGGTCGCAGCGTGATCGCAGCCAAGCGTCGCCCTTGCCGGTCGGCCCCTACCACGCCGCGCAGGTTGACACGCGGCCGGCGGGGTCCGCAACCGGTCCGGGCGCTCCGACGGCTTGACGCACGGGCGAGGCCGGCCGAACGGGTGTCGCCACGCCGCACGAGGGAGGTCCGCGATGTCCGAGCCCTACCGCGCCGGCCGTCATTTCCTGCAGATCCCGGGGCCGACCAACGTCCCCGACCGGATCCTCCGGGCCATGGACCGGCCGACGATCGACCATCGCGGACCGGCGTTCCAGAAGCTCGCCCGTTCGGTCCTGGACGGGTTGAAGCGGATCTTCCGCACGAGCGGGCCGGTGATCGTCTACCCGTCCTCGGGGACGGGGGCCTGGGAAGCCGCGCTCGTCAACACGCTCTCGCCGGGCGATCGCGTGCTCATGGTCGAGACCGGTCACTTCGCCACGCTGTGGAAGGAGATGGCCGGCCGGCTCGGGCTCGAGGTCGTCTTCCTCGAAGGCGATTGGCGCTCGCCGGTCGACCCGGCGCGGGTCGAGGCCGTGCTCGCCGAGGACCGGGCCCGGCGGATCGCCGCGGTCTGTATCGTCCACAACGAGACCTCGACCGGCGTCAGAAGCGACGTCGCGGCCGTGCGTCGGGCGATCGACCGGGCCCGCCACCCCGCGCTCTTCATGGTCGACACGATCAGCTCCTTGGCCTCGATGGACTACCGCCACGGGGAATGGGGCGTCGACGTCACGGTCGGGGGTTCGCAGAAGGGGCTGATGCTGCCCCCCGGCCTCGGCTTCAACGCGATCTCGGAGAAGGCCCTCGCCGCCCACCGCACCGCCCGGCTGCCGCGCAGCTATTGGGACTGGTCGGCGATGCTCGAGGCCAATGCCAAGGGCTTCTTCCCCTACACCCCGGCCACCAACCTCCTCTACGGCCTCGCCGAGGCGATCGCGATGCTGGAAGAGGAAGGGCTCGAGCGCGTCTTCGCCCGCCACGACCGGCTCGCCGCTGCGACCCGCGCCGGGGTCGGGGCCTGGGGGCTCGAGCTCGTCGCCCGCGACCCCGCCTCCTATTCGAGCACGCTCACCGGGGTGTTCGTCCCCGAGGGGATCGACGCCGACCGGGTCCGGGCGACGATCCTCGAGCGGTTCGACGTTTCGCTCGGCGCCGGGCTCGGCAAGCTCGCCCGCCGGGCCTTCCGGATCGGCCATTTGGGCGATCTCAACGAGGCGTGGCTCCTGGGCAGCCTCGCCGCGATCGAGATGGGACTCGAGCTTTCCGGTGTGCGGCTTTCCGGGAGCGGGCTCCGGGCTGCCGAGCGGGTCCTGCTCGAAAGCCCGTAGACGGCCCCGGCTCGCGCCGCGGCGGAGTGAGCCGCGACGCGGGACACGGAAGGCCTGTCGCTCAGGGCTCGAAGCGCCAGCCCTCGCGGATCCGCAAGCTCTCCGGGATCGGCGGCAGGTCGGCGAACAGCTCGGGGCGCGTCGCCATGACCTCGAGGATCGGCCGCGGATCGATGTGCTTGTTGACGTCGAAGGTCCTCGGCAGGAAGCCGAGCCGGTTCAACGTCGTCATCGCCTTGTGCAGTGCCATGTAGTTGGCGGCCGACAGCCGGCGGTCGTTCTGCTCGATGTTGAACTTCATCGCTTCTTTGGCGACGGGGAGCGCGAGGCCGGGGATCCAGCGGGTTGCGACCTCCGCGGCCCCGTCCGGGTTCTTGCGCATCCACTGGTCGGCCTTGGCGAGCGCGGCGAGGAACTTGACCAGCGTCGGCCGGTTCGCCTCGGCATAGCGGCGCGTGGTCACGTTGAAGCCGAGATAGGCGATGATGTCGCCGCCGCGCTGGACGAGCACGGCGCCCGGCACGTCGCGCAGCGCGATGATCGGCCAGGGGTCCCAGCACGACATCGCATCGACCCCGCCGGTCAACAGCGCCACCGTCATGTCCGGCGGCGGCGTGTTGACGAGCGTGACGTCGGCCGGGGTCAATCCCGCCTTCTCGAGCAAGGCCAAGGCGTAGAGATGGTTGATCGTGCCGAAGGAGGCGGCGATCTTCTTGCCCTTGAGCGAGGCGAGATTGGCGGGATCGATCCCCGAGCCGGCCCGCGCGACCACCGCCATGGTCGCATCCGACCCCATCCGGGTGGCGCTGCCCGAGTAGTTGCCGAGGGCCACGAGGTCCATGCCGCGCACCACCGCGCCGATCATCGGCACGCCCACCTGCACGGTGTCGACCTCGCCCGCCTGGAGCGCGTTGAGCGCGTCCACGCCCGTGGCGTAGGGTCGGGCGATCGTCACCTCGAGGCCCTCTTCCTCGAAGAAGCCACGCTCGAGGGCGATCGGCAGCCCCACCTGGTCGATGCCGGTGACCATCCCGGCGCGGAGCTTGACGGGATCGCGGGCCGCCGCCGGCACCGCGAGCACGCTCGCCGCCACCGAAGCCAACAAGGTTCTGCGGTCCATCCTAGCCTCCCTGGCTGCGCAAGGGTTCCACCCGCACGACCCAGAAGGGCCGTGCGAGCCTTTCGAGATCGTCCGGGCGGACGCCGCGGACCTCGACCCGCGGTCCCTCCGTGCCCGAGACGCGCCCGAGCTTTTGGAAGTGCTCGATGTGGAAACGCTCCGGCGGGAAGCGCAAGACCGCCGTGACGTCGACGCGCCGCCGATCCCGCGGCACGTCCGGGTCGATCTTGCCGGGCGCGGCCAAGGACAGCGCGAGCTCGGCGAGCGCCCAAGCGAGGGCGATCGCCGCGAGCGTCCGGGCCTGCCGCGATCCGGCGAGCTCGCGCCACAGGCTCATGCCGAGCGTACCGCTTGCAGCACGCGGCCGACGAGCGCCTTGAACGCGTCGTCCTCGACCAGCGGCGCCCAGCGCCGCGGCCGGCCGATCGGCACGGCGATCTCCTCCCGCAGCCGCCCCTTGGAGAGCACGAGCACCCGGTCGGCCAAGAAGACCGCCTCGTTGACGTCGTGGGTGATGAAGAAGATCGTGGGCCTCCGCTCCTCGAAGATCCGCGCGAGCTCTTCTTGGAGGGTCATCCGCGTCTGCGCGTCGACCGCGGCGAACGGCTCGTCCATGAGCAGGATCTCGGGCTCGTTGGCGAGCGCCCGGACGACGCCGACGCGCTGCTGCATGCCGCCCGAGAGCTCGCGCGGGTAGCGGTCGGCGACGTGGCCGAGCCCCACGAGCTCCAGATAGCGGCGGGCCCGGGCCTCGCACTCGGCCCGCGGCAGACCGCGCATCCGCGGCCCGAAGGCCACGTTCTCGAGCACCGTCTTCCAGGGGAAGAGCGCGTAGGACTGGAAGACCACCCCGCGATCCGGCCCGGGGCCGTCGATCTGCCGCCCGTCCAAGAGGATGCGGCCGCTCGTGGGCTCGAGGAAGCCCGCGATCAGGTTCAAGAGCGTGGTCTTGCCGCAGCCCGAGGGGCCGACCACGGCCACGAACTCGCCGGGGGTGATCCGCAGGCTCACCCCCTCGAGGGCCGTGACGCGCTCGCCGAGGCGCGGGTCGAAATAGACCTTGGACAGGTTCTCGACCACGAGCTCCTTCATCGGACGACGAGCCCCCAGCGCTCGCCCGTGGCCTTCTCGAGCGGGGCGAGGATCCACGAATCGACGATCGACCAGACGATCCCGAGCACCACGAGGCCGACCACGACCTCGGTCACCGAGCCGGCGCGACGCGCGTCGAACATCATGAAGCCGATGCCGCTCGTGCCGACGATGATCTCGGCCGCAACCAGCGCCCGCCAGCCGAAGCCGAGGCCGTTGCGCAGCCCGGTGACGATGTTGGGCAGCGCCCCGGGCAGCACGACCTCGAGCAGGATGCGCGGCCGCGAGGCGCCGAGGCTGGCCGCGGCCCGCGGCAGGAGCTCCGGGATCGAGCGGACGCCGAGCGCGGTGTTCATGAGCACCGGGAACATCACGGTGTAGACGATGACGAAGGTCATCGTCCCGAGCCCGAAGCCGAACCAGACGATCAAGATCGGCAGCCAGGCGATCCTGGCCGCGGCCAGCGAACTGGAAATCCGCGTGACGAACCTGGCAAACACCGTGGGGTCTTTCACCGTCCTCTCGCAAGCGTATGATGAATTGCGCGTCACGGGCGTACTCCCCCAGAAGGAAGATGACCCCTGGGCGGATCGCCGACGCTTTATCTCCGAGGTGGAACTTCGCCCCCTCCGCGGGTCGGAACTGCTTCAAGTGGTTTACGTGGATGAGGACGGCGAACGAGCCCAGAAGGTCATCTCGGTGATTCTGAAAAAGTTCCTGGAACGTTTTCGTGCTCTCAATGAGAATCAGGTGCGCGGACAAGTCAAACTCATTGAAGAACAACTGAATGAGCAGAAAGCGATTCTGGCGCGGAAAGCGGAGGAGTTCCGGCAATTCAAAGAGCGATACCCTCAAGCCTCTGCTTATGAAGCCCAGGCACAGGGATTAGTAGGCCGAATCAATGAAGCCAAACGACGCCTGGCAGACGCAGAGAACAACGAAGTGGCGGCGCGAGAAAGCCTCCGCAAAGCGCGAGAACAAGCCCAGAGACCTGAGGTGAAAGCGGAGGCGGTGGTGCAGTTGCCTCTGGACCCTGTGGTCACCGAAGCGGAATCGCGCTTGAAGCGAAATCAGAATCTTTTGGAATCCAAAAAGGATCAATGGGGACCCAATCATCCTACACGCCTACAGCTGGAAGCCGCCATAGAAGCCGACAAACAGCTCATTGCGGAAGCGAAATCGCGCTACGTGCCCATCACGACGGAGCCGGGAATCTCGCGCGCCGAGGAGGATAGGCGGAACGCTGTCATGTTCGCCGAGCGGGCTCTGGCTGCTGCGACGAAACAGAAAGAAGCTGCGGAAGCGGATATAGCGAAGCTCCAGCGAGAACTGGAAGTCCTCCCCGTGGTGGAAAAGGAGTTCACCCAGCGCCAGGCAGAACTCCTTGCCCAGCAGGAAATCGTCCGAAACCTTGCCGGCAAACTCCAGGAAGCCAAGGTGCGTCTCGCGGAAAACATGAACCGCCCCATCTTCGTTCTTGACGATCCCACTTATCGGCAATTGGACCGGGGAACGGCCCTGAAAACCCTCGTCGCCTTCTTCCTTTCTTTGATTGTGGCGGTTTCCTTGATTGCCAGTTTGGGGCAATTTGACCAGTCCACCTACACGGCAATGGAAGCGGAAAACATGTTGGGCTTCCCTGTAATTGGGGCTTTGCCGAAGAGCGCCCAACAGCGCCTCAATCCCGAAGTGGAGCAACCCACTCCCCTTGCCGCCTCCTATCAAATCCTCTCTACTCAAATCATGGCGATCCGCCAGCGCCTCAATGGCCCGGGCATTTTGGTCGCCAGTGCTGAGGCGGATGCGGGGCGCACCACCGTGGCAGCGAACCTTGCCATAAGCCTGGCTCGTGACGGGGCTCGGGTGCTTTTAGTGGATGCAGACCTCCGCAACCCAAGCCTCCACGAACACTTTGGCTTGATCAATCGCGCCGGGCTCGCGGAAATCCTCTCCGGGGAGGCTTCTATTGAAGACGTGGTGCAAGCCACGGGTGTGGAAGGCCTCCTCTTCATCGGGGCGGGACAACCCCCCATCAACCCCGTCCGGTTGTTCCGCAGTGACCGAATGGAGGAGCTCCTGGATGAAGTGGGGAAAGGCGCCGACTTTTTGGTGCTGGATAGCCCCTCGGGAGGAACTTTCGGAGATGCCCTCGTGCTGGCAGAGAGAGTTCAGAACGTCGTTTTGATCCACGAGGCAGGCAGACCTCCCAGCGAAGGGGAATATGAGTTTCACAAAGCCCTGGAGCGCCTGGGAGTGAACGTCATTGGTTTGGTTCTCAACAAAACGCGACCCCAGGACTGCCCGGGCTATCAACAGTACACGCGCTCTTATGCTTCCGCCATCCGGCGGTATCACGGAGCGGTGGAACGCGCCGCCTTGGGTCCGGGCGAAGTTCAACCCAAGGAGTAACCGGTGCGGTAAGTTTTTGTCTTGAGCGTTTTGAAGGCTCAAGGGCCTGAGAACGCGGGATCATAAATGT
>JAILZQ010000127.1 GCA_023512415.1 Geminicoccaceae bacterium
TCGGCTCGGGGGCTCGGCGAGGTGTATAAGAGACAGGGGCACGGCCGGGCCGGCGCGGGGCGGCGCGCCGCCGGGCGAGCGCGCCGCGCTCGGCGCCACCGCCCCACCGCCGGCCGCGGACCGCCGCGCCGTCTGACCGACCGGACCGGTCCCGCCCCGAGCCTGCCAGCCGCGCGGGCCGTTCCGCGCCCCTCTCGTCACCACCCGGCCCTGCCCGGATGGTCCCGCCTCCCCGATCGGCCGCGCTGGCCGCGGCCCTCGCCCCCGCACCCGGCGCGCCCTGGCCCCGGTCGGTCGGGGCCGGGGCGCGGGCGAAGAGCGCGCCCGCGAGGCGGCGCAGCCACCCGCCGAGGCGTCGGATGCACGAACGAACCAGGCCCACCGAGCTGCCCACCGAACCGACCCCGTTTCCGGCCGATCGGCGGCGATCTTGGCGCGTCGGGGTTAACGGGAGGTTGACGCCGGTGGCGATGCCGGCACCGCCGCGTTGCTCCCCACCGGTCCCGCCGGCACGCCCCGCACCGGGCGGCCTTGCCGCGCGGCGTGCGGCCGCTAGCCTCCCGGCCGTCACGCGAGCGGAGGCCGCCCGATGTCGCCCGACAAGCCCGAGGTGCTCGTCCTCTGGCCGAACCGGCCCAAGCAGATGGCGATCCTCGAGGAGCGTTACCGCCTCCATCATCTCTACAAGGCCACCGACAAGGCGGCGCTGCTCGCGGAAGTGGGCCCGCGCATCCGCGCGATCGTCGCCTCGGGCGAGGTCGGGCCGGACCGGGCGATGATCGAGGCCTGCCCCGGGCTCGAGATCGTCGCCTGCTACGGGGTCGGGGTGGATGCGATCGACCGGATCGCCTGCGCCGAACGCGGGATCGCCGTCACCAACACCCCCGAGGTCTTGACCGAGGACGTGGCCGACATGGCCTTGATGCTCCTCTTGATGCTCCTGCGCGACGCGCTCGCCGCCGACGCCTGGGTCCGCAGCGGCCGCTGGGCCCGCGAGGGGGTGTTCCGGATGACCCGCTGCCCGCGCGGCCTTTCGGCCGGGATCGTCGGGCTCGGCCGGATCGGCAAGGCGATCGCCCGAAGGCTCGAGGCGATCGGCGTGACGGTCGCGGGCTATCACGGACGAACCGTCCAGCCGGGCGTGCCCTATCGGCACTATCCCGACCTCGTGGCACTCGCCCGCGACGTCGAGGTTCTCGTCGTCTCCTGCCCCGGCGGGGCCGCCACCCGCGGCCTGGTCGACGCCCGGGTGCTCGACGCGCTCGGCCCCGAGGGTCGGCTCGTCAACGTCGCGCGCGGTTCGGTGGTCGACGAGCCGGCCCTGATCGAGGCCCTCGAGCAGAAGCGGATCGCCGGCGCCGGGCTCGACGTGTTCGCGAACGAGCCGCAGGTGCCCGAACGGCTCCGCCGGCTCGACAACGTGGTCCTCTCACCGCACGCCGCCTCCGGCACCTTCGAGACGCGCGACAAGATGGCCCAGCTCGTGGTCGACAATCTCGAGGCCCATTTCGCCGGCCGGCCGCTCCTGACGCCCGTGCCGCCGCCCTGAACGGCGGTCGGCCGGGGCAGCCGAGCGGCGCACATTCCTTGATATTCTGAAATTTTTCCGATAGACGGCGGGGCCGCGCGGGAAGCTGTGGACAGCTCGCGCGCGGCGGTTGCATCCGGCCTCCACGCGGCCACTATGCTCGGCCCGCGCCTCGCCGGAGCCCGCATGCCGCACGCCGATTTCGTCCATCTGCGCGTCCGCTCGTGCTTCTCGCTGCTCGAGAGCACGGTGCGGCTCGAGCGGCTCGTCGCCCGCTGCCGCGAGCTTTCGATGCCCGCGGTGGCGGTCGCCGACAGCGCCAACCTGTTCGGTGCCATGGCCTTTTGCGAGGTGGCCAAGAAAGCCGGCGTCCAGCCGATCCTCGGCTGCAGCCTGCCGCTCGCCGCCCCCGAGCCGGCCCGCCCGGGGCCGCGGCCCTCGCTCGCCCGGCCCGAGGCGCTCGTTCTCCTCGTCAAGGACGAGGAGGGCTGGCGCAACCTCGTGGCGCTCGTCTCGGCCGCCCATCTCGAGGCCGAGGGCGGCCGGGTGGAGGTCCGCCTCGACCGTCTGGCCGCCCGCGTGGGTGGCCTCTTGTGCCTGACGGGCGGGCCCGAGGGGCCGATCGGCGCCGCCCTCGCCCGCGGCGACCGCGCCGCCGCCGAGCGGCTCACGGCCGAACTCGCGGCGATCTTTCCGGGCCGGCTCTACCTCGAGCTGCAGCGCACCGGCGAGCCCGAGGAAGCGGCGATCGAGGCGGCCCTCCTCGAGCTCGCCGACCGCTTCGGGCTGCCGCTGCTCGCCACCAACGACGTCCGCTTCCTCGACGCCGCCGACCACCCCGCGCACGACGTGCTGCTGGCGATCGCCCAGGGCCGCACGGTCCACGAGGCGCACCGCGAGCGGGTCTCGCCCGAACACCGGCTCAAGAGCGCCGAAGAGATGCGTGCGCTCTTCGCGGACCTGCCCGAGGCCTGCGACAACACGCTGGTCGTCGCCCGCCGCTGTGCCTTCCTGGCTCCGACCCGAAAGCCCATCCTGCCCACCTTCGCCGAAGACGAGGCGGCCGAGCTGCGCCGGCTCGCCCGCGAGGGCCTCGAGCGGCGGCTCGAGAGCGCGGTCTTCGCCGCCGCCGACGACGCGGCGACCCGGGAAGCGAAGGCCCGGCCCTACCGCGAGCGGCTCGACTACGAATGCTCGGTGATCACCGAGATGCGCTTTTCGGGCTATTTCTTGATCGTTTCCGACTTCATCCGCTGGGCCAAGGCCAAGGGCATCCCGGTGGGCCCCGGCCGCGGCAGTGGCGCGGGCTCGCTCGTCGCCTGGGCGCTCGAGATCACCGACCTCGATCCGCTCCGCTTCGGCCTCCTCTTCGAGCGCTTCTTGAACCCCGAGCGGGTCTCGATGCCCGACTTCGACATCGACTTCTGCGAGGAGCGGCGCGACGAGGTCATCACTTACGTCCGCGACCGTTACGGCGCCGACCGGGTCGCCCACATCATCACCTTCGGAACGCTCCAGGCGCGCGCGGCCCTGCGCGACGTCGGCCGGGCTCTGGGCTTGCCCTTCGGTCTGGTCGACCGGATCTGCAAGCTCGTGCCGGTCAACCCGGCGGCCCCGATCAGCCTCGCCCAGGCGATCGAGCTCGAGCCGCGCTTGAAGCAGGCGATCGAGGAGAACCCCGAGGTCGCCCGGATGGTCGAGATCGCCAAAGCGATCGAGGGCTTGCCGCGGCACGCGAGCACGCACGCGGCGGGTGTCGTGATCGGCGATCGGCCGTTGGTCGAGCTCGTGCCGCTCTACCGCGACCCGCGGGCTTCGATGCCGGCCACCCAGTTCAACATGAAGGACGTCGAGAAGGCCGGGCTCGTCAAGTTCGACTTCCTTGGTCTTTCGACCTTGACGCTGCTCGCCCGCGCCCGGGCGATGGTCGAGGCGGCGACCGGCCGGCCGCTCGACCTCGACGCCCTACCGCTCGACGATCGCCCCACTTACGAGCTCTTGGGTCGGGGCGAGACCTTGGGCGTGTTCCAGCTCGAATCCGCGGGCATGCGGGACGCCTTGCGCAAGCTCAAGCCCGACCGGTTCGAGGACATCGTGGCGATGAACGCGCTCTACCGGCCGGGGCCCATGAGCAACATCCCGCGCTACATCGCGGTCAAGCACGGCCAGGAACGGCCCGATTACATGCACCCGCTCCTGGAGCCGATCCTCGCCGAGACCAACGGCGTGATCGTCTACCAGGAGCAAGTGATGGAGCTGGCCAAACGCCTGGCCGGCTACTCGCTCGGCGGTGCCGACCTCCTGCGCCGGGCGATGGGCAAGAAGATCAAGGCCGAGATGGACGCCCAGCGCTCGACCTTCGTCGAGGGTGCCGTGAAGAACGGCATCGAGCCGGCGCTCGCCGAATCGATCTTCGAGGCGGTCTCCCGCTTCGCTTCTTACGGTTTCAACAAGAGCCACGCGGTGGCCTATGCGCTGCTCGCCTACCGCACCGCCTGGCTCAAGGCCAACCGCCCGCACGAGTTCTACGCCGCGGCGATGGGCATCGAGATCGCCGCCGCCGAAAAGCTCGCCGCCTTCCGCCAAGAGCTCTTGGGCCGCGGGCTCACGCTCCTGCCCCCCGACGTCAACCGCTCCGACGTCTCCTTCACGGTCGAGGACCATGCGGGCGGGCGCGCCGTGCGCTTCGCCCTCGCGGCGATCAAAGGCGTGGGCGAACAGGCGATGCGGGCGCTCGTCGAAGAACGGCGACGCGGCGGCCCGTTCACCGACCTGTTCGATCTCGTGCTCCGGGTCGGTGCCCGGGCCCTCAACCGGCGGCTCCTCGAGGCCCTCGTCCAGGCCGGGGCCCTCGATTCCTTGGAGCCGGTGCGGCGGCGGCTGTTCGAGGCGATCGAGCCGGCCTTGCGTTGGGCGCAGGCGGCGGCCGAGGCGCAAGCGAGTGGGCAAGCGAGCCTGTTCGGTGGCCCCGCGTCCCTCCCCGAGAAGCCGGCTTTGCCGAACCTCGCCGAGTGGCCGTCGAGCGAGCGGCTGCAGCGCGAGCTCCAGGTCCTGGGCTTCTACCTCTCGGCCCATCCGCTCGACGCCTTCCGCCCGGCGCTCGAGCGGCTGGGCGTGGTGCCGGCCATCCGCTTGGTCGAGCAGGTCGAGGCGACCGGCCGCAGCCGGGTGCGCATGGCCGGGATCCCGCTCGGCCGTCAGGAGCGGGCGGGCGAGCGCGGCCGTTGGGCCTTCGTCCAGCTCTCCGACCCGACCGGCCAGTTCGAGGTCACCGTGTTCGCCGAGCTGCTCGGCCGGTCGCGCGAGCTGCTCGACGCCCACGTCCCCCTCCTGCTCGAGGTCGAGGTGCGGGTCGAGGAGGGCGCGGCCCGGCTCACCGCCCAACAGATCGAGCGGCTCGAGGACCGGCTCGAGGCGCAGTCGCCCGGGCTCGTCGAGATCCGCCTCGCCGCTCCCGAGGTGGCGGCCGAGCTCGCCCCGCTCCTGGCCCGGGGCGAGCGCGGCGCCCGGGTCCGGCTCGTCGTACCCAGCGGAGGGGAGGAGGTGGTGCTCGCCCTTCCCGAGCGCTTCGCCCTGCCCTGGGCGCGCCGGCCGGACGTGGCCCGGCTGCCGGGTGTGGCGGAGCTGCGCGAGCTGGGCCTGCGGTGATGCCGCCCACGCGCTCAGCCGTTGCGCTCGACCCCGACCTTGATCGGCCCTTCGGCGCGGCCGTGGACGAACTGGTCGACATAGGGGTTGCCGCTGTCGTCGAGCCGCTCGACCGGGCCTTCCCAGATGATCTTGCCCTCGTAGAGCATGGCCACGCGATGCGCGATCTTGCGCACGCTCGCCATGTCGTGGGTGATCGAGAGCGCGGTGGCCCCGAGCTCGGAGACGAGGCCGCGGATCAGCTCGTTGATCACGTCGGCCATGATCGGGTCGAGGCCGGTCGTGGGCTCGTCGAAGAACAGGATCTCGGGTTCGGCGGCGATCGCCCGGGCGAGACCGACCCGCTTCTGCATGCCGCCCGAGAGCTCGGCCGGGTAGAGGTCGGCCGCCTCGGGGCCGAGCCCGACCTTGGCGAGGGTGGCGATCGCCCGCTCGCGCGCCGTCCGGCGGTCGACCAGCCGGCGGGCCAGCAGGCCGAAGGCGACGTTCTCCAAGACCGGCAAGCTGTCGAAGAGAGCCGCACCCTGGAACAGCATGCCGAACTTGCGGCGCGCCCGGTCGAGCTCGGCCCGCGAAGCGCCCACGAGTTCTTGGCCGTCGACCCGGATGGAGCCGGCATCGGGCGTGACGATGCCGAGCACCGACTTGATGAGCACCGACTTGCCGCTGCCCGAGCCGCCGATCACCACGAGCGAGCGGCCTTCCGGGACGTCGAGGTCGAGGCCCCGGAGCACCCGCTTGCGACCGAACGACTTCACCAGCCCGCGGATCGCGATCTTGGCTGGCGCGGCCGCGGCGGCGGCGGGGCGCTCGGCGAGGATCGGGGTGGTGGGCGTCTCGGGCACGGCCGCTCAGCGGGCGAAGAACAGCTCGGTGACGACATAGTTGGCGATCAAGATGAGGATCGAGGCCGAGACCACCGCCCGGGTGGTCGCCGCCCCCACCCCCTGGGCACCGCCCTTCGAGCGGTAGCCGTGGTAGCAGCCCATCAAAGTCAAAAGGAAACCGAACACGGCCGCCTTGACGAGGCCCGAGACGACGTCCTGGGTCTCGAGGTGCTCGAAGGTGCGGTTGATGTACTCGATCGGGCCGAAGCCGAGCTTGTAGACCGACACCAGCCAGCCGCCCATGACCCCGATCACGTCGGCCACGAGGACGAGCGCCGGCAACATGATCGTGCCCGCGAGAAGGCGCGGGAAGACCAAGTAGCGCAAGGGGTCGGTGGCGAGCGTGGTCAAGGCGTCGATCTGCTCGGTCACCCGCATGGTGCCGAGCTCGGCGGCGATCGAGGCGCCGACCCGGCCGGCGACCATGAGGCCGGCCAGAACGGGCCCGAGCTCGCGGGTCATCGACAAGACGACGATCGTCGGAATGGCGTCCTGCGCCTCGAAGCGGGCGAAGCCCGTGTAGCTCTGCAGCGCCAGCACCATGCCGGTGAAGACCGCGGTCAAGCCCACCACGGGCAGCGAGAAATAGCCCATCTCCAGCATCTGCCGGCCGAGCTGGCGCCAATAGAGCCGACCCGTGAGGCCGCTCACCACCGCACCGAGCGCGAAGAGCACGACCGCCCCCACGGTCGAAAGGAGGGCGAGGGTCGCCCGGCCTATGGCCGCGAGGAAGTTCAAGGTGCCGCCTCCGCGGCGAGCCAGCGGCGCTCGAAGCGCCGGCCGAGCCGGGTCAGGATCTCGTAGCCGATGGTCGAGGCCGCCGCCGCCAGATCGTCGACCCCGAAGGCCTCGCCCAAGAGCTCGACCGGGGTGCCGGGGCGGACCAGCTCGGGCGGCAGCGTGGTCACGTCGAGGGTCACGAGGTCCATCGAGACGCGGCCGACGATCGGCACCTCCTTCCCGGCGATCCGGGCCCGGCCGCGGCCCGAGGCGGCGCGCGGCCAGCCGTCGGCATAGCCCACGGGGACCACGGCGATGCGCGCTCCCGGGCGGGTCGGATGGGCGGCGCCGTAGCCCACCGAGCCGGGCTCGCGGACCTCGTGGACCTTGAGCACCGGGGCCTCGAGGCGGACCACCGGGCGCATCGGGTTGGGCCGGCCGGGGGTCGGGTTGACGCCGTAGAGGGCGGCGCCCGGGCGCACCTGGTCGAACCGGAAGGCGGGGCCCAAGAAGAGGCCCGAGGAGGCGGCGAGACCGGCCGGTGCCGGCGGCAGCCGGGCCCGCATCGCCGCGAAGGCGGCCCTTTGGCGCTCGTTGAGGGGATGGGCCGGCTCGTCGGCGCAGGCGAGGTGGCTCGCGACCAGGACGAGCTCGAGCCCGGCGAAGGCGGCGGGGCCGAGCTCGGCCACCTCGGCGGCCGACAGGCCGAGCCGGGTGAGACCGGTGTCGAGCAGGACCGCGGTCGGAAGCCGCTGCTCGACCGCCCGGGCGGTCCGCTGCCAAAGGGCGAGCTCGCCCGGCTCGCCGATCACCGGCACGAGCCGGGCGTCCACGAGCCGAGCCGGCGGCCGGCCGGAGAGCCCGTCGAGCACCAGGATGCGGGCCTCGGGCAGGATGCCGCGCAGCGCCTCGCCCTCCTCGAGGCGGGCCACGAAGAAGGTCCGGCAGCCGGCCCGGGCCAGCGCGCGGGCTACGGGTTCGAGCCCGAGTCCGTAAGCGTCGGCTTTGACGACGGCCGCGACCTCGGCGCCCGAGGCGATCCGGCGGAGGCTCCGCCAATTGGCGACCAGGGCCCCGAGGTCGATGGTGAGCCGCGCCCGCTCGAGCCGCTCGGCACGATCCGAGGTCAATAGCAGCCTTCCGCGTAGGCGTCGGTCTCGAGGTTGCGGAAGCGGCCGTAGGCGGCGTCGAACTGGAGGGCGACGTTGCCGATCGGCCCGTTGCGCTGCTTGGCGATGATGACCTCGGCCTTGTTGTGCACCTTCTCGCAGCGCTGGACCCATTCCTGGTAGCGGAGCTGGAACTTCTCGATCGCCTCGCCCTCGCGCTGGGTGGGCACGGCCCGTGAAAGATAGTACTCCTCGCGGAAGACGAACATGACGACGTCCGCGTCCTGCTCGATCGAGCCCGATTCGCGCAGGTCCGAGAGCATCGGCCGCTTGTCGTCGCGCGCTTCGACGGCGCGGGAGAGCTGCGAGAGGGCGAGCACCGGAACCGCGAGCTCTTTGGCGAGCGCTTTGAGGCCCTGGGTGATCTCCGAGACCTCCTGGACGCGGTTGCCCGGGCCGTAATGGCCCGCGCCGCGCAGCAGCTGGAGATAGTCGACGACCACGAGGTCGAGCCCGTGGAGCCGCTTCAAGCGGCGGGCCCGGGTCCTGAGCCCGGCCACGGTCAAGGCCGGGGTGTCGTCGATCCAAAGGGCCATCGAGGCGAGCCGCTGGCCGGCCCGGGCGATCCGCGGCCAGTCCTCCGCACCGAGCTGGCCGCGGCGCAGCTCGTCGGAGGGGATCAGCGCCTCGGCCGAGAGGAGCCGCATGGCGAGCTGCTCGGCCGACATCTCGAGCGAGAAGAGGCCCACCCGGTAGCCGGCCGGCTCGCCCGGCCGCCGCTCGGCCTGGGGCCGCGGGGTCGAGGCGGCGTTGGCGGCGATGGTCACGGCGAGGGCCGTCTTGCCCATGCTCGGCCGGCCGGCCAGGATCACGAGATCCGACGGCTGCAGGCCGCCCAGCTTCTGGTCGAGGCCCTCGAGCCGGGTCGGCACACCGGTCACCTGGCCGGCCTTGTCGAAGGCGCTCTGGACGTGCCGCACGGCCGCCGCCAGGACCTCGGGGAAGGCGCGGAACGCACCGCCCGGGCGGCCGGTCTCGGCGAGCGCGAAAAGCTGCTGTTCGGCGAGCTCCACCTGCTCGGGGCCGGAGAGCTCGCAGCTCCGGTCGAAGGCCCGGTTGACGACCTCCTCGCCCACCCGGATCAGCCGCCTCCGGATCGCCAGGTCGTGGACGATGCGGCCGTAATGCGCGGTGTCGACGATCGCCTCGGCAGCGGCCGCGAGCCGGGCCAGATAGCGCGCACCGTCGAGCTCCTTGAGCGCCGGGTCGGTCTCGAACAGGTGGAACAGGGTCTTGTGGTTGGCGATCCGGCCGTCGGCGATCCACTGCGCGCAGGTCGCGTAGATCCGCTGGTGCACGGGATCGTAAAAATCGTCGGCCGAGAGAAAGGTCTCGACCTGCTGGTAGGCCTCGTTGTTGACCAGGATCGCACCGAGCACGGTCTGCTCGGCTTCCAGGTTGTAGGGCAGGGTGCGGATCGCGGGCTCGCCCCCGAGCGGAAGGGGCGGCACGCGCAGAGCCTCGGCGATCGGCATGGATCCGGTGGTCGTGGCGGTCGGCACGAGAGGAGCCTAGCAGCACCGGACCGGGCCGGCGAATGCGGCCGGAGCGCCGCCGCTCCCCATGCCTCCCACTCCCCGAGGGGGGCGGGTGCCGGCGGGCCCGGATGCGGTTGGAGGAAGGGATGGCGCTCAAGGCGAGCATCGACTGGGACAAATGCGAAGGCAATGGGGTCTGCGCGCGCGTGGCCCCCGAAATCTTCAGCGTGGACGAGCAGGGCAACTCGGACGTCCTTATGGAGGAGGTGCCGGAGAACCTCCGGGCCAAGGCCATGCTCGCCATGCGCGGGTGTCCGACGAATGCGGTGATCATCACCGAGATGTAGACGCCGGATCGCTCGGGCAGCGGGTGCCCAGGGCTCGCCTATGGTGCTCTGGGCCGCTGCCCCTGAAGCAGTGTGCCCGTGGTACGGTCCTGAGGACGCGCCCCGCGCCCGGCGCTGCGGTGGGCACGTGCGAGAGGGTCTGTTCAACAGGGGCAGCGGGTGACAGACTGTTCGGGACCCCCGCCCCCGCAGCTCGTGCAGGGGGTAGATGAGTTCAACCGCGGTGCGTACTTCGCCTGCCACGAGACGCTTGAGGAGCTCTGGAAGCACGAGCGGGCGCCGGTTCGCGACCTCTACCAGGGGATCATCCAGCTCGCGGTGGGGTATTAC
>JAILZQ010000128.1 GCA_023512415.1 Geminicoccaceae bacterium
TATTCTCTTGGTCTCGGATATGTTTATAAGAGACAGGCGCGGGCCGGCGCCGGGGCGGCGCCGGCCGTCGAGCCGCGGCACGGCCGCGAGCAGCGCCCGGGTGTAGGGGTGCGCGGGCTTCTCGAGGACCGCGCGGGTCGGCCCGAGCTCGACGAGCTTGCCCAGATAGAGCACCGCCACCCGGTCGCTCACGTGCGCGACCACGGCCAGATCGTGGGCGATGAAGAGGTAGGTGAGCCCGAGCTCCTCCTTGAGCTCGCGCAGGAGTGCCAGGATCTGCGCCTGGATCGACACGTCGAGGGCGGAGACCGGCTCGTCGCAGACGACGAAGTCGGGGCGCAGCACGAGCGCCCGGGCGATCCCGATCCGCTGGCGCTGGCCGCCCGAGAATTGGTGCGGGTAGCGGTCGAGATGAGCGGCGCCGAGCCCGACCCGCTCGAGCATGGCTAGGATGCGCGCCCGGGCGGCGGCACGGTCGAGCCGCTCGTGCACGGCCAGGCCGAGGCCCACGATCTGCTCGACCGTGCGGCGCGGGTTGAGGCTCGCGTAAGGATCCTGGAAGACGATCTGCATCCGCCGGCGCAGCGCCTTGGCGGAGGCCGGGTCGAGCCGCGCGAGGTCCCTCCCCTCGAAGCGGACCGTCCCGGAAGTGGGTTCGACGAGGCCGAGCGCGCAGCGGCCGAGCGTCGTTTTGCCCGAGCCCGATTCGCCGATCACGCCGAGCGTCTCGCCGCGCACGACCGCCAGATCGACCCCGTCGAGGGCGCGGACCGTGTGGCCTTCGGCCGACTCGACGAGCCGACGCAGCCCGCGGCGGAGATCGTAGTGCTTCACGAGCCCGTCGATCTCGAGCAGCGGCCGCGCCCCGCCCGCCGCAGCTGCCGTCGCGGCCGCGACCGCGCTCATGCCGCGACCTCGACGCAGCGGGCGGCGCGTCCGCCGTCGATCGGGCGGAGCGCGATCGGCAGCCGGCAGGCCGGCCGGGCGAGGCTGCAACGCGGCTCGAAGCGGCAGCCCGGCGGCGGCCGGATCGGATCGGCCATCTGCCCCGGGATCGGCCGGATCGGGCGCTCCGGCTCGGCGATCGAGGGGATCGAGCGGAGCAGGCCCCGGGTGTAGGGGTGGCGCGGCTCGCCGATCACCGCGGCGGTCGGCCCGCGTTCCACGACCTGGCCCGCGTACATCACCACGACCCGCCCGCAATGTTCGGCCACGACACCCAGATCGTGGCTCACGAGCACGATCGCGGTGCCGAGCCGTTCCCGCAGCTCGGCCAAGAGGTCGAGCACCTGGGCTTGGATCGTCACGTCGAGGGCGGTCGTGGGCTCGTCGGCGATCAACAGCTTGGGCCGGCAGGAGAGCGCGATCGCGATCATCACCCGCTGGCGCATCCCGCCCGAGAGCTCGTGCGGGTAGGCGGCGAGGCGGCGGGCCGGCTCGGGGATGCCGACCAGGCGCAACAGCTCCTGGGCCCGCTCGCGCAAAATCCGCCGCCGGGCGCGGCCGCGCGGCAGATCGGGATCGTGGGCCTCGATCGTCTCCACGATCTGCTGCTCGACGGTGAGCGCCGGGTTCAAGGCGGTGAGCGCGTCCTGCAGCGTGATGGCGATCGCCCGGCCGCGGAGTTCGCGGAGCTCCGCTTCGGGCAGGCCCGAGATCGTCCGGCCCTCGAAGCGGATCTCGCCCGCTTCGATCCGCCCGGGTGGGCGCAACAGGCCCAGGACCGCGAGGAAGGTGACGCTCTTGCCCGAGCCGGATTCGCCGACCACGCCCAGGCACTCGCCCGAGAAGACCTCGAGGTCGACCCCGTCGACCGCGCGCACGAGCCCGCCCCGCGTCGGGAAGACCACCGCGAGGCCGCGGATCTCGAGCAAGGGTCCGCTCATGCCTTGAGCCTCGGGTCGAAGACGTCGCGCAGCCCCTGGCTCGCGAGGTTGATGGCGAGGACGAGGACGAAGATCGCGACCCCGGGCAAAGTCGCGACCCACCAGGCGTCCAACAGGAACGCCCGGCCGTCGGCGACCATCGAGCCCCAGGAGGGCACCGGCGGCTGCACGCCGAGCCCCAAGAAGGAGAGGCTCGCCTCGAGGATGACGATGGTCGCCATGCGGAAGGTGGCGACGACCAGGACCGGCGAGAGGATGTTGGGCAGGATCTCGCCCAGCATGATCCGCGCGGGCGAGGCGCCGAGGGCGCGCGCCGCCTCGACATAGTCCATCTCGCGGGCGGCGAGCGTTTCGGCGCGCGCCACGCGGCAGGTCAGCACCCACTCCTTGAGGACGAGCGCCAAGACGATGTTGGCGAGGCCCGGGCCCATCGCGGCCATGAGCCCGATCGCGAAGATCAGGTAGGGAAAGCCCAAGAGCGTGTCGACGATCCGGCCGATCAGCACGTCGACGAAGCCGCGCAGATAGCCGGCCAGGAGGCCGAGCGTGGTGCCGATGACCGCGGCGATCGCCACGACCAGGAGGCCGATCGTCATCGAGACCCGGGCGCCGAAGACGATCCGCGAGAGGATGTCGCGGCCGAGCTGGTCGCAGCCCAAGGGATGCGCCCACTCCCCGCCCTCGAGCCAGACGGGCGGCTGCAGCCGGCGCAGGAGGTTCGCTTCGTAGGGATCGTGCGGCGCGATCCAAGGCGCGAAGAGCGCCATCGCCGCGACCGCGAGCACGATCGCGATCGAGAGCACCGCCGTGCGGTTGGCCAGAAGCTCGCGCAGATCGGCCGCGAAGGGTGAGCGGGCCGGAGCGGCCGGGGCCTCCGCCGGCCGCGCAAGGGCACCCTCCTCGACGGCCTCCGCCCTCAAAGCCGCACCTTCGGGTTGAGCACCGTCTGGAGGACGTCGGCCAGGAGGTTCAAGAGCACGTAGGTGACCGCGTAGAGCAGCACGGCTGCCTGCACGAGCGGGTAGTTGCGGGTGAAGATCCCCTCGACCACGAGCCGGCCGAGCCCGGG
This sequence comes from Geminicoccaceae bacterium, assembly GCA_023512415.1. Classification (GTDB taxonomy): domain Bacteria; phylum Pseudomonadota; class Alphaproteobacteria; order Geminicoccales; family Geminicoccaceae; genus JANXAZ01. The sequence continues at coordinate 2,956 of JAILZQ010000128.1, forward strand.
CCAGCCGAACACGGTCTCGACGATCATGTTGCCGCCGAGGAGCGTGCCGGTCTCGATCGCGGCCACGGTGACGGTGGGCGTGAGCGCGTTCCTGAGCGCGTGGCGGATCAGCACGCGGCGGCGCGGCAGGCCCTTGGCGGTGGCGAAGGTGACGTAGTCCTGGCGCAAGGCCTCGAGCATCGAGGTGCGGGTCACGCGCATCAAGAGCGCGGCCATGGCGAGGCCCAGGGTCACCGCCGGAAGGAGGAGGTGGCGGAGCGCCTCGAGGAAGCTCGCCGGACGGCCGGCCAGGAGCGTGTCGACCAGCAGCAGGCCGGTCACCGGCGGGACCTCGGCGCCGAAGCCGATCCGCCCCGAGACCGGCAGCCAGCCGAGCTGGACCGAGAAGAGCAGGATCAAGAGGATGCCGAGCCAGAAGCCGGGCATCGAGACGCCGGCCAGGCCCAGGATCGTGGCGAGCCGATCGATCCAGCCGTCGCGGCGGACCGCCGCCACCACACCGAGCGGCACGCCCACGGCGATCGCGATCGCCATGGCCGCGAGCGTGAGCTCGATCGTCGCGGGCAAGCGCTCGAGGATCACGTCCGCGACCGGCCGGCGGTGGTGGAAGCTCTGGCCGAAGTCGAGGGTCGCCGCGTTGCCGAGGAAGTGCAGGAAGCGCTCGGGCAGCGGCCGGTCGAGGCCCATGTCGCGGCGCAGCGCCTCGCGCTGCTCGGGGGTGGCGAGCGCGTCGCCGAGCATGAGCTCGACCGGATCGCCCGGGGTCGCCTGCATCATGAGGAAGACGACCAGCGCGATCCCGAGCAGGACCGGGACGAGCTGGAGGAGCCGCTCGAGCAAGGCCGAGGGGCGCATCGCCCGTGGCTCCTCCCCTGCCCTTCCCGGCCCGGACGCTCAGTCGGCGAGCGCGGCGCGGTGCAGCTTGATGATCCCGCGCGGCGAGGGCTCCCAGTCGACCAGCCGGCGGCTCGCCCCGTAGACGTCCTGCGGCAGCCAGAGGAAGAGGAGCGGTGCCTCCTCGCGGATGATCGCCTGCGCCTTCTGGTAATATTCCGAGCGCTTGGCCTGGTCGGGCTCGGTGTCGGCCGCGGTCAAGAGACGATCGACCTCGGCATTGCTGTAGCCCGAGAAATTGCCGCGATCCTTGGTCTTGAGCACCGGCACGAAGATGCCGACCGGGTCGAGCGCGCCGTCACCCCAGGAGCGGAAGTTCATGTTGCGGTCGTGCTTGCTCGGATCCTTCCAGAGCTCGGTGAGTGCGGTGCGCTCCCAAAGCTGCACCTTGGTGCGGATGCCCACTTGCGTGAGCATGGCGGCCACCGCCTCGGCCTGTTCCTTGAACGGGTTGTCGACGTCGAGCGTGACGTCGACGCCGTTCGGGTAGCCGGCCTCGGCCAGGAGCTTCTTGGCGAGCGCCGGATCGTAGCGCCAGGGCTCGAGGTTCGGGTTGTAGCCGAAGGAATCCGGGCTGATCAGTGTGGTGAGCGGCACGGCAAGGCCGTTCAAGATCTTGTCGATCACGAGCTTCCTGTCGACCGCGTGGTTGGCGGCTTGGCGCACCTTCACCTTGTCGAAGGGCGGCTTGGTCGTGTTGAAGTCGATGAAGAAGCTGCGCGTGCCGTTGCTCTTGAGGACCTTGGTGCGCGGGTTGGCCTCGACCTGCTTGATCGCGTGGTGCGGCAATTCGTCGACGAGATCGACCTCGCCCGCGAGGAGCGCCGCCACCCGCGAGGCGGGCTCGGGGATGATCTTGAAGATCACCCGGTCGATGCGCGCCGGCCCGACCGGCGGAATGTCGCTCGCCCCGCCGTAATAGTCCGGGAAGCGCTCCAGGATGACCGAATCGCCCTTGCGCCACTCGACCAAGCGGAACGGCCCGTTGCCCATGGGCCGGGTCGCCATGCCGTCGGAGCCGACCTTCTCCACATAGGCCTTCGAGACCACTTGGTTGAACGGCAGATAGGCGGGGAACACGGGCCAGGGCGCCGAGAGCTTGAAGCGCACGGTCAACCGATCGACGATCTCGGTTTCGGCTAGCGGTCCCACCAGGCTCTTCCTCGGGCTCGTCTTGCCTTCCATCGCCCCGTCCTTGGTGAGGCGATCGAAGGTGAACTTGACGTCCTCGACGCCGAGCGGGCTGCCGTCGTGGAACTTGATACCCGGCCGCAGGCGCATCTCGTAGGTCGTGGCATCGATCTGGCGGAAGCTCTGGGCGATCTCCGGCACGACCTTCATGTCGACCGTGCGGGTCAAGACCGCGTCGTACATGTTGTGGATCACGCCCTCGGTGACCCGCGAGCGGTGGTTGGCCGGGTCGAGCGTCACGATGTCGGCCGAATAGCCGACCCGGAGCTCCCTGGCGGCGGCTCCGGTCAGCGGCAGAGCGACCGCCAGGGCCGCCAGAACGAACCTCGAGCGCATCGATCGCCTCCCCGCCCGGTCCTGGGTAGTCCCGGGCAGCTTCGTACCGGCGACGGGTGCGGTCAAGTTTTCTTTTCGATCGGCCGGCGTTGGGCAGTTTTCGATAAATAAAACCTATCGCTCGTGATCGACGCCCGCGCTCGCCGGCGCCAGCCAGGCCGGCTCCTCGGCCATCGCCCGGCGCGCGAGTTCGGCGACCGCCGCGACCGCCGGCGAGGGCGGCGCCCCGGCGACCGCGAGCACGTAGCCGAGCCCCGGCAGAGGTGGGCTCGTGGGCAACAGCACGAGGCTGCCCTCGGTGAGCTCGCGGCGGGCGACCGAGGCCGGCGCCATCGCCACGCCGAGCCCGAGGGCGGCGAGCCGGATGCGGGTCGGCAGGCTCGAGCAGGCATGGTGCCGGACGGGCTCGACCCCGGCCGCGCGGAACCAGTCGAGGGCGAGCCCGTGCAGGTGGCTGCCGGGCGTGTCGGTGACGAGCGGAACCCGGGCGAGCTCGGCCGGGCCCAGCGGCCCCGCCGGCAGCTCGAGCCCGGGCCCGGCGAGCCAGGCCATGGCGACCGTGCCGAGCGGCTCGACCGCGACACCCGGGAGCTCGAGCGGCCCCGCGAGGCAGGCGAGGTCGAGGCCGCCGCGCTGCAACAGCTCGCGCAGCACCTCGCTCGCCTCGACCACGAACTCGAGCCGGATCGCCGGGTGCAGCCGCTCGAGCCGAGCGACGAGCCGCGGCAGCCAGGTGACCGCCGGGATCGCGGTCAGGCCGAGGCGGACCCGCCCTGCCGGGCGGTCGCGCGCCCCCACCCGCTCGACCGCCTCGCGACCGAGCGCCAGGATCTTCTCGGCATAGTCGAGGAGCTCGCGCCCCTCCGGGGTGAGCCGGAGCCGCCGCCCGCTGCGCTCGAGGAGCCCCACCCCCAAGAGCGCCTCGAGCTCCTTGAGCCGGGCCGAGAGCGAGGGCTGGGCGACACCCAACCTTCGGGCCGCGGCGTGGAAGCCGCCCGCCCGCACGATCTCGCGGAACGCCGCGAGCTGCTCGAGCTTGGGAAGCCGCCCACCGCCGCCCCCGGACCGGCCCACGCGCACCTCCGAGCACCCCGCCCGGCCGGCATTCTCGCGGGCCCCGGTGCCGCCGGCGAGCCCGGAAACGAAAAGCGCCCCCGGGATCGCTCCCGGGGGCGCTCGCTCGCCCGTTCGGCGGTCGACGATCCGGCGGATCAGCCGACCAGCTTCAGGTTCTCCGCCGAGCTCTTGCCGTTGCGGCCGCGGACCAGCTCGTACTGGACCCGCTGACCCTCGCGCAGGCCGTCGAGGCCGGCGCGCTCCACGGCGCTGATGTGGACGAAAGCGTCGGGCCCGCCCTTCTCCGGCTGGAGAAAGCCGTAGCCCTTGGTGGCGTTGAACCACTTGACGATACCGGTCTGCAAACTCGTAACTCACTCGCTCAGGTGCGCGGCCGGCACCCTTGCCGACCGCGGGATGGCAGCACTGGGCGAGGGAGGTCGTTTCGACGGCCGACGCGCAGGGCTCGATCCACCACGACGCTCCATATGGGCCGGATCGACCCGCCGCACAAGCCCTTTTCTCGCGCGGCGGGACATTCTCCCTTCGGGCTTCCCCTCAGGCGGCACCCTGCACCGAATAGCCGCCGTCGACCGGAATGGCCGTGCCCGTGAGGAAGTCCGAGGCCGGCGAGCACAGGAACACCGCGATCCCGGCGAAATCCTCGGGCACGCCCCAACGGCCGGCCGGGGTCCTGGCCACGACCTTCTCGTGCAGGCCCGGGATCTGGGCCCGCGCCTGGCGGGTCAAGGCGGTGTCGATCCAGCCCGGCAAGACGGCGTTGACCTGGATGTTGTCCTGCGCCCAGGCGCAGGCCATCGCCTTGGTCATCTGGACGATGCCGCCCTTGCTCGCGGCGTAGGGGGTGGTGAAGGAGGCACCGAAGATCGACATCATCGAGCCGATGTTGACGATCTTCCCACCCCCCGCCTTCTTCATCTCCGGGTAGGCCGCCACCGAACAGACGAAGGCCGAAGTGAGGTTGGTCTCGAGGATCGTGCGCCACTCGGCGAGGCTGTACTCCTCGGGACGCTTCCTGATGTTCGTGCCGGCATTGTTCACGAGGATGTCGAGCCGGCCGAGCTCTTGCACCGTCTTCGCGACCATCACTCGGCAGGATTCCTCGCTCGTCACGTCCACCGGAACCGCGATCGCCCGCGCCCCGAGCCGGGCGAGCTCGGCCACCGCTTCGGCGTTCTTGGCCGCGTTGCGGCCGGCCACCGCCACCGCCGCCCCGGCCTCGGCCAGGACCCTCGCCATGCCGAGCCCGATCCCGCCGTTGCCGCCCGTGACGATCGCCACCTTGCCCGACAGATCGAACAGCCGCATCGCCCCCTCCCCCTGGCCCACCTTGTCGGCCGCGACCGCACGCCGCTAGCAAGCGCCCGGTCGGCCGTCCATCGGGCCCGCGGTGGGGCAGCCGTGCCCCAGCGGTCACCGAACGGTCACCGCCGGGCGTCATTCGAGCCGTGCGGGCGGGCAACGCCCGGGGATCGGACCATGACACGCAGCAAGCGCGCCGGCAGCGAGCATCGCACGGGCTTCCGGCTCCGGGCGTTCGTCGTCTTCCTCGTCGCGACCACCTTCCTGATCATGCTCGTGACCGGGCTCGTCCTGTTCGTCGCCCCGCACGGCCGGATCGCCCGCTGGAACGACTGGCGGCTGTTCGGTCTCGCGCTCGATCCCTGGACGCAGATCCACGTGCTCGCGAGCTTCCTGTTCGTGGCCGCGATCCCGGTCCATCTCTTCTTCAACTGGAAGCCCTTCACCAAATACCTGGCCGATCGCTGGCACGAGCATCTGCGGCCGCGTCTCGAGCTCGTGAGCGGCGTCGCGGTCGCCCTTCTCCTCGCGATCCTCGCGGGCGTCGGGCTGCCGCCGGCGGCCCAGCTCTTCGCCTGGCAGGAGGAGATCAAGGCGAGCTGGCAGCGCGCCGGGGCGGCCGAGCCGCCCTTCGGCCACGCCGAGGACCTGCCGCTCCCCGAGCTCGCCCGGCGCACGGGCCTCGACCTCGAGGCGACCCTGGCCTTCCTCGAGAAGCGCGGCTTCCGCGTCGAGCGGATGGACACGAGCCTGCTCGATGCCGCCCGTGCGCTCGGCACCACACCCGTCACCTTGTTCGCCGAGCTGCCGAAGCGGCCGGCCTCGCCGCCGAGCCTCGCCGAGCGCTACGGCCCCGGCTCGGGCGTCGGCCGCAAGACCGTGGTGCAGATCGCGGGCGAACTCGGCGTGCCGCTCGAGGAGGCGCTGCGCCGGCTCGCGTCGGTCGGGTTCGCGGCCTCGCCCGAGGCCCCCCTGCGCAGCCTCGCGGAAGGAGCGGGCGCCGAGAGTCTCGACCTCGTGCGGGCGATCGCGGGCGAGCGCTGAGCCGCCAGCTCACACCAGGAACGGCCGCAGCTCCTCGGCCGCCTTGCGCCCGGCCTCGTCGAGCCCTTCGAGCGCGATCGCCGCGGCCGAGCCCACCCCGATCCCGAGCTCGGCAGCCCGGGCGAGCTGCTCCTGGGCGAAGATCGGGCCTGCCGCCACTTCGGGCGTGGTGCCGTAGCGGCGGAGGATCGCCACCCCGACCGCATCGACCGCCACCGGATCGCGGCTCGCCAGAAAGAGGCCCGGCTCGACCAGCGTGCCCGCTTCCGGCCCGCCCGTGCGGAAGCCCCGGCGCGCGTCCATGAGCACGAGGTCGTGGCGGAAGGCGGTCGAGATCTCGGCGATCATCGCCCGCTGCTGCGGCGAGGCGTGCAGCTCGCGCATGTAATCGTAGCCGTCGACCGGGTCGAATTTGGCGACCGCGCCGACGGCGTTCTTGAGCGCCATCGTGAACCGGCCGCCGAAGCGGTGGGTCTTGAGGCAGCAGGTCTGCACGACGAGCTCGGCCTCGGCGAAGCTCCGGGCCAGGAGGAAGCCGCGCCGCCAATGCAGATCGCTCCGCCGCACCGCGACCCAGCCCGCGCGGCCCGTCGCATCCAACACCTCGACCTCGAGCCCGTAGCGGGCGGCGAGGTGCGGCACGCCCGCCCGCTCGAGCACGGAGCGCGTCTCGCCCATGCCCGACCGTTCGGCGAGGACGAACCGGCTCGGCCGCATGGCCGCGAGCCAGGCCAGGAGTGCCTCGAGCGTGTCCGGGGCGGTCGCCGCCGGGAACGGGTCGGCGCTGTTGAAGTTGGCCTTGACCGCCACCCGCTTGCCGGCCGCGAAGTCGCCCGGCAGCCGGGCCGCCACGAGCGCGAGGGCGGCCCGCGGATCGGCCGCACCCGTGAGGCAGACCGTCGCCCGGCCGCTCGCCCGCGCCCGCCGCGCGCCGAGGCCCAGCACGGCCCCGACCGCGAGCGCCCCGCGGCGGGTCGTGGCCGGGAGCCGCCGTACCCCTTCGCCTCCTGCCGCCATCGCCGCCCCTCCCCGACCGCCGCGAGCACCCCACCATCCCCCCGCCCACCGCCGCGCGCAAGGCCGACCCGTGCCGCCCCGGCCGGAGCCGGGCCGGCGGTTGACGGATGGCGGTCCTAGGATTATGGTCGTTGGCGAGGTCCACGTCCCGGGAAGTCGCCATGCCCGCTGCCGCCCACAGCACCGACCCC
>JAILZQ010000129.1 GCA_023512415.1 Geminicoccaceae bacterium
GTCTGCCGACGACCGATCGACAGCTCGCCGGGGCGATCGGCGGGCGGCCGGTCGTGCTCGCCCTGGTGCCGCTCCTGGAGCGCCTGGCCGGCCGGCCGCCTGCGGAGCCGGGCGGCACCTCGATCGCCGAGCTCGGCGGGAGCGCCCGGCCCTTCCTGCCGGCCTTCCCCGATGCGCTGACCAACCTGCCCGAGCTCGAGGAGGCGGCCGCGGGGCGCGGCAGCATCGGCCTGCCGGCCGAGGTCGACAACGTGGTCCGCCGGGTGCCGCTCCTCGTGCGGGTCGGCGAGCGCATCCTGCCGGCCCTCGCGGTCGAGATGCTGCGGCTGGCGGCCGGCGAGACCACTCTCTTGGTCCAAGTGGACGCGGCCGGCATCGCCTCGCTGACCGTCGGCCGGCGGCGCATCGCCACCGATCGCAACGCCATGAAGGCGATCCACTTCGCCCCGGCCGACCCGCGCCGCCGGTTGGCCGCCGGCGAGCTCCTCGCCGACCCCGAGGCGGCCGGCCGGTTGCGCGGGCGGCTCGTGATCCTCGGCAGCTCCGCAGCCGGCCTGCTCGACATCAAGGCGACCCCGATCTCCGGCGCGACACCCGGCAGCGAGGTCCACGCCCAGCTCTTGGAATCGATCCTGGCCGGGGCCGACGTCACCCGGCCGAACACCGCACTCGGCCTCGAACTCGCGCTCGCCCTCGCGACCTGCCTCCTGGTTTTGGTCTTGGTGCCGCGGCTCGGCGCCTTCGCGACGATGGCGCTCGGCGGCCTCGTCGCGCTCCTGCTCGTGGGCGGTGCCTTCCTGCTGTTCGTCGAGCAGCGGCTGTTGCTCGACGCGAGCTTTCCGGCGCTGGCCGGGTTCGTGGTCTACACGTTTCTTGTCTTCGCCAACTACGCCCGCGAGGAAGCGGGTCGCAAGGCGATCCGGACCGCGTTCGGCCGCTACCTCTCGGCGGAGATGGTCGATCGCCTGGCGGCGGATCCGGCGGCGCTGCGGCTCGGCGGCGAGCTGCGCGAGGCGACCGTGATGTTCGTCGACGTGCGCGACTTCACGGCGATCAGCGAGCGGCTGCCGCCCGAGCGGCTGACCGCCCTCGTGAACCGGGTGCTGACGGCGATCGCCGATGCGATCCAGGCCCGCGGCGGCACGATCGACAAATTCATCGGCGACGCGGTCATGGCGTTTTGGAACGCCCCCTTGCAGGACCCCGAGCACCGCCGCAACGCCTGTCTCGCCGCCCTCGACGTGCTCGCTGCGGTCGACCGGCTCGACCGCGCGCTCGCCGCCGAGAGCGCGGGCGGGGGGGAGCCCTGGCCGCGGATCCGGGTCGGGGTCGGGATGAATTCCGGTCCCTGCCACATCGGCAACATGGGCAGCCAGCAGCGCTTCGCCTATTCGGCCCTCGGCCGGCCGGTCAACGTCGCCGCCCGGCTCGAGGCGCTGACCAAAGAGCTGGGCCATCCGATCCTGGTCGGCGCGGCGACCGCCGAAGGGGCTCCGGACCTCGCCTGGCTCGAGCTCGAGCCGGTCGTCACCCGCGGCTCGCGGGAGGCGACCCGCCTGTTCGCCCTCTCGGGGCCGGGCGGCGCGTCCGCCGCGCGATCCTCCCTGGCGGCGTCCCCGGCCGGGGCGATCCCGGGCTCGCCGTGAGCCGGCGCGGCCGCGCGAGCCAGCCGCCGCGGGAGCCGAGCGTGCCGCTCGCGCCGGAGCCCCGAGCGGTACCCGCCTGTTCGCTCGGCGATCCGACGACCGGTCCGCAACCCGTCTGCCCGGTCTGCGGCCATCGCGGGCCGCTCGTCTGGATCCACGGCGAGGGCCGCTGTGGGCGCTGCGGCACGGTGCTCGACACCTGCTGCAGCGGCGCGCCCCTCGACGGCTTCGAGGAGTGAGGCCCGCCCGGTCGCCCGGCTCAGATCCGCTTGCCGGTCTGCTTGTCGAACAGGTGGACGTGGTCGAGCTTGGGGGCGAGGTTCAACACGTCGTCCGGCCGCAAGGGATAGCGCTCGCGGAACAGCACCTGCACCTCGCTTCCGGCCCAGCGGACGACCGCCAGGATCTCGGCACCGGTCGGCTCGACCACCACTACCCGCCCATCGATCCCGCCGCCGTCGCGGCGCAGTTCGACGTGCTCGGGGCGGACGCCGTAGACCACCTGCTGGCCCTCGCGCGCCGGCGTGTCGGCCGGCAGCGGCAGGCGCGTGCCGTCGCGGGTGACCGCCACGGGGCCGGTCCCGTCCCGTTGCACGGTGGCGTCGATGAAGTTCATCGAGGGCGAGCCGATGAAGCCGGCGACGAACAGATTGGCTGGCCGGTCGTAGAGCTCGAGCGGCGCACCGATCTGCTCCACCACGCCGAGCTGCATGACGACGATCCGATCGGCCATCGTCATCGCCTCGATCTGGTCGTGGGTGACGTAGACCGAGGTAGTCTTGAGCCGCTGGTGCAGCTCCTTGATTTCGGTGCGCATCTGCACCCGCAGCTTGGCGTCGAGGTTGGAGAGCGGCTCGTCGAACAGGAACACTTGCGGGTCGCGGACGATCGCCCGGCCCATCGCGACGCGCTGGCGCTGGCCGCCCGAAAGCTGGCGCGGGTAGCGGTCGAGGAATTGCTGCAGGCCGAGGATCTCGGCGGCGCGCGCGACCCGCCGCTCGATCTCGTCCTTGGGCGCTTTCCGCAGCTTCAAGGAGAAAGCCATGTTCTCCTTGACCGTCATGTGCGGGTAGAGCGCGTAATTCTGGAACACCATCGCGATGTCGCGGTCCTTGGGCGGCACGTTGTTGACGACCCGGCCGCCGATCGCGATCTCGCCGCGGCTGATCTCCTCGAGGCCCGCGATCATCCGCAGCAGCGTCGACTTCCCGCAGCCCGAGGGGCCGACGAGCACGACGAACTCGCCGTCCTGGATGTCGACGCTCACCCCGTGCAGCACCTGGACCGAGCCGAAGAACTTGTCCACCTTGCGGACGTCGACCGACGCCATCGCGCACCCTCCACGCTCGAGCGCGCGCCCCGCATCGTTGCGGGCGGGCCACGGACGCGCTCCCTCCCTCTTCCTCGAGCCCGCTCCGGCCGACTTGGCACGGGGGCGCTCCCCGGGCAAGGCTGGGCCGGCGCACGCGGCTGCCTGCCCCGTCCCATCTGCGTTTGACCCGCCCGGGGCTGCCGCCTATGGTCGTGGGCTAGGTGGCCGGTCGTCGGCCCCGTCCCCGCGACCGCTCAGGGAGGAGAGGTTCATGAAGCGCTGGGTCCGCAGCCTGCTGGCTGCCACCTGCCTCGTCGGCATGGCCGGTGCCGCGATCGCCGCCGATCTCCAGATCTGGTGGAACAAATCCTACTATCCCGAAGAAGACCAGCAGTTCGACAAGATCGTCAAGGACTTCGAGGCGAAGACCGGCAAGACCGTCGAGTACGTCATGTTCACCAACGAGGACGTACCGCGCAAGGTGCTCGCCGCGTTGACCGCCGGTCAGCCGCCGGATCTCTCCTACGCCTTCCTGTTCGACGTCCAGCACACGGCGCGTTGGGCCTTCGAGGACGTGCTCGAGGACGTCTCCGACGTGGTCGAGACGATCCGCCCGCACCTGCTGCCGAGCGCGATCGAGGCGATCACTCTGTTGAACGGCAAGACCGGCCAGAAGGGCGTCTACGCGATGCCCGTCGCCCAGCAGGTCGAACACATCCACGTCTGGAAGGACTTGCTCGACCAGGCCGGCCTCAAGCTGCAGGACGTGCCGAAGACCTGGAACGAGTACTGGGACTGGTGGTGCAAGACGGCGCAGCCGGCGGTCCGCAGGGCGACCGGTAACCGCAACATCTTCGGCGTCGGTCAGCCGATGAGCTCGTCCGCCTCGGACACCTTCTTCGCCTTCATGATGTTCTTGAACGCCTTCGACACCAAGGTGGTCGACCCGGCGACCGGCAAGCTCACGGTCGACGATCCCAAGGTCCGCGACGGCATGATCAAGGCGCTCACGAGCTACACCCAGCCGTTCAAGGATCGCTGCGTGCCGCCGGGCGCGGTCAACTGGGGCGACGCCGACAACAACGTCAATTTCCTCAACCGTATCACCGTGATGGTGCCGAACCCGTCGCTTTCCATCCCGGCCTCGCAGTACAACAATCCCGACCGGTCGGTGTACATGGAGAAGATGGTCACCTTGGAGTGGCCGGACAAACCGGACGGCCGGCCGATCGAGTACACGACGTCGATCAAGACCGCGGTGATCTTCAAGAACTCCAAGAACAAGGCGCTCGCCAAGGAGTTCATGAAGTTCTTCCTCCAGCCCGACAATCTCGGGCCGTATCTGGAGGGCTCGCTCGCCCGCTGGTTCCCGGTCGACAAGCGGCTGATCGAGCGACCCTATTGGAAGGACCAATCGGATCCGCACCGGGTCGTTCAGGTCCGCCAGTACACCCAGCGGCCGCAGGTGCCGTTCCCTCACGTCCACAACCATCGCCTCATCTTGGTCAACGCCGAGAACGCCTGGGGCAAGGCGGTGACCCGGGTAGTGCTCGACAACTGGACGCCCGAGAAGGCGGTCGACGAGCTGATCGCCCGGATGAAGGAGCTCATCGGCTGAGGCCGAGGCGCGACAGGAGCGCGAGGGGCGTGTCCGCGGGCGCGCCCCCGAGGCGGGCGAAGGCGAGCTAGGGGAGGGCGGGCATGGCGGTATCGGTGGCACCGGGGCGGGCGGTCGAGGCCGCGCCACCGCGTCGTGTCCGCTGGTCGGGGGAGACGGCTTGGGGGGTGGCGTTCGTCACCCCCTACGTCGTGCTCTTCGCCGCGCTCGTGGTCTGGCCGGTCGCCTACGGCCTCTGGCTCGGCGCGAGCCCCGGCGCCTTCGCCATCCTGTTCGCCGATCCGATCTACCTCGAATCGGCCTGGAACACGGTCGTGTTCCTCGCCTTCGCGGTCAATCTCAAGCTTTTCTTGGCGCTCTTGCTCTCCGGCTACCTCGCCCAGGCGAGGCCGTGGATCCGCTGGCTCTCGGTCCTGTTCCTGTTGCCCTGGGCGGTGCCTTCGATCCCGACGATCTTCTCCTTCCGCTGGATGCTCAATTCCGAGTGGGGCATGCTCAACGGCCTCCTTTGGGAGCTGTTCGGGATCGAGGGCCCCTGGTGGTTGGTCGATCCGCAGCTCGCCTTCGGCTCGGTGATCTTCGTCCACGTCTGGAAATATCTGCCGTTCTGGACCCTCATCCTGCTGGCCGGGCGGATGGCCATCCCCACCGACCTCTACGAGGCGGCGACGATCGACGGCGCCTCGCCGCTCCAGAAATTCCTCTTCGTGACGTGGCCGCAGCTCAAGAACCTGTACGTGACCTCGACCCTGCTCTCGACGATCTGGTCCTTGGGTGACTTCAACAGTGTCTATCTGTTGACCGGCGGCGGTCCGGCCGAGAAGACCCACGTCCTGGCCACGCTCGGCATCCGCTACGCCTTCAACCTGCACCAGATCGACGTCGGGGTGGCCTGCGTGATGACCGCCCTGCCGTTCCTGGTCCCGCTCGTCGTGATCTTGATCCGGCGGCTCGGCGGGAGGGTCCAGTGATGGCCGTCTCCTCCCTGCCGCGGGCGCCGGTGATCAAGAGCGCCACGACCTATGCGGTCCGCCGCGGGCTGTTCGAGGCCGGCCAGATCCTGCTCGGCCTCGTGATCCTGGTCTGGGTGCTGCTGCCGATCTATCACATGGTGATGCTGTCGCTGACGCCGATCAACGAGGCGTTCGGCGGCCGCTTCTGGCCCGACAACCCGACGCTCGACAACTTCCGCACCGTCTTCACCCAGAACCATTTCTTCCTCGAGCGGTTCTGGCTGCAGCTCGCCAACAGCGTGGTGGTGGCGCTCGCCACCATGGCGCTCGTGCTGGTCGTCGCCACGCTCGCCTCCTTCGCGATCGGCCGCCTCAAGATGCCGGGCGGGCACGTGATCTCGAACCTGGCGCTGCTGACCTACCTGATCCCGATGGCGTTCCTCGCCATCCCGTTCTATCGAATCATGGCGCAATACGGCATCTTGAACACCCGCAGCGCGCTCGTGCTCGCCATGTCGACCTTCGCCATTCCCTACGCCATCTGGGTGCTGCGCCAGTACAGCGAGAACGTCCCCTTCGAGCTGGACGAGGCGGCCAAGGTCGACGGCGCCTCGCCCTGGCAGATCTTGTGGCTCGTCTACGTGCCGCTCCTGCGCCCGGCACTGATCGCGATCGGCACCTATGCGCTCTTGCTGGCCTGGAACGAGTATCTCTACGCCTTTCTCCTGCTCTCGACCGACACCCAGCACACGATCCCGCTGACCATGGGCTATTTCCTGGTGACCGACGACAGCCCTTGGCCTTTGTTGATGGCCACCGCCATCGTCTACGCGCTGCCGCCGGCCGCGCTGTATTACGCCGTGCGAAAGTACATGGTCACCGGCCTCACCGCCGGCGCCACGAAAAGCTGAGGGGGCGGGTCGGCCGCGGCTGCGCTCGGGCGGGGAGGGACGCCGGGTGCGCCGCGCGAGGGTCGCGCTCAATCCCGCAGGTCTTCCCAGAACTCCTTGACCTTGGCGAAGAAACCTTCGCTTTCCGGGTGCTGGCCCTTGGCCGACTTGCCGGCCTTTTCGAACTCGCGCAGGAGCTCGATCTGCCGCTTGGTGAGGTTGACCGGCGTCTCGACCACGAGCTCGACGACGAGATCGCCGCGCGCGCGGCCCTGGAGCTCGGTCATGCCCTTGCCGCGCAGGCGAACCTGCTTACCGGTCTGGGTCCCGGCCGGTACCGCGACCGCGATCCGCTCGCCGTCGATCCCGGGTACCTCGACCGTGCCGCCGAGTGCGGCGGTCACCATCGGGATCGGCACCCGGCAATAGAGGGTGGTGCCGTCGCGCCGGAACATCCGGTGCGGGGCGACCGAGACGAAAATGTAGAGATCGCCCGGGGCGCCACCCCGTAAGCCGGCTTCACCCTCGCCGGCGAGGCGGATGCGGGTGCCGTCCTCGACCCCGTTCGGGATCGTGACCGCGAGGGTCTTCTCGCGCTGGACCCGGCCGGCACCGCCGCAGGCTCGGCAGGGGTTGGTGATGGTCCGGCCGCTGCCCAGGCAGGTGGGGCAGGTCCGCTCGACCGTGAAGAAGCCCTGCTGGGTCCGAACCCGGCCGATTCCACGGCAGGTCGGGCAGACCGCCGGCTCCGCCCCGCCCTCGCTGCCGGTGCCGCGGCAGGCCTCGCAGACGACCGAGGTCGGCACCCGGATCTGCGCCTTCTTGCCGGTGAAGGCCTCTTCGAGGGTGATCGTGAGATTGTAGCGAAGATCGGCACCGCGCGTCCCGCTGCTCCGGCGCCGCCCGCCACCGCCCATGAGATCGCCGAACAAATCGTCGAAGACGTCGGCGAACGAGGCGAAGTCGAACCCGGCGGCCGCCCCGGGCCCGCCGCCGCCGTCGAAAGCCCGGTGCCCGTAGCGATCGTAGGCGGCCCGCTTTTGCGGGTCCTTGAGGACCTCGTAGGCCTCGTTGATCTCCTTGAACTTGGCCTCGGCCGAGGCGTCACCCGGGTTGCGGTCCGGGTGCCATTTCATGGCGAGCTGGCGGTAAGCGCGCTTGATCTCGGCTTCGCTCGCGCCGCGCGACACGCCCAGGACTTCGTAATAGTCGCGCTGCGCCATCGCCCGATCCGTCGCCCGTCAGATCGCCACCCGCCGCGCGCGGCCGGCCGAGCCGGCCGCTCGCTCGCCACCCCGGCTCAAGCCGAGCGCTTCTTGTCGTCGTCGACTTCCTCGAACTCGGCGTCGACCACGCCCGAGTCGCGCCCGCCCGCGCTGCCCGAGGCGGTCGCGCTCTCGCCTTGCTGGGCCCGGTACATCGCCTCGCCGAGCTTCATCGCCGCGCGGGAGAGCGCGTCGGTGCGGCTCTGGATCGCCGCCACGTCCTCCTTGTCGAGGACCTCTTTGAGCTCGGCGATCGCCCGCTCGATCGCCGAGCGGTCCGCCTCGGAGACCTTGGAGCCGTGCTCCTTGAGGCTCTTCTCGGTCGAGTAGATCAGGCTGTCGGCGTGGTTGCGGGCCTCGACGAGCCGCCGGCGCTGCTTGTCCTCCTCGGCATGCTCCTGGGCTTCTTTGATCATCCGCTCGATCTCGGCCTCGGTGAGCCCACCCGAGGCCTGGATGCGGATCGCCTGCTCCTTGCCCGTGGCCTTGTCCTTGGCCGAGACGTTGACGATGCCGTTGGCGTCGATGTCGAAGGTCACCTCGATCTGTGGCACCCCGCGCGGCGCCGGCGGGATGCCGACCAGGTCGAACTGGCCCAAGAGCTTGTTCTGGGCGGCCATCTCGCGCTCGCCCTGGAACACCCGGATCGTCACCGCCGACTGATTGTCCTCGGCGGTCGAGAAGATCTGGCTCTTCTTGGTCGGGATCGTCGTGTTGCGCTCGATGATCCGGGTGAACACACCGCCCAAGGTCTCGATGCCGAGCGACAAGGGCGTCACGTCGAGCAGCAGGACATCCTTGACCTCGCCCGAGAGCACCGCGGCCTGGATGGCGGCACCGACCGCCACGACCTCGTCCGGGTTGACGCCCTGGTGCGGCTGCTTGCCGAAGAACTGTTTGACCGTCTCGATGATCTTCGGCATCCGCGTCATGCCGCCGACCAGGATCACCTCGTCGATGTCGGCGGCCTTGAGCCCGGCGTCCTTGAGGGCGAGCCGGCAGGGCTCGATGGTCTTCTGGATCAGATCGTCGACCAGCGCCTCGAACTTGGCACGCGTGATCTTCATCATGAGATGCTTGGGGCCCGAGGCGTCGGCCGTGATGAACGGCAGGTTGACCTCGGTCTGCATCGTCGAACTGAGCTCGATCTTGGCCTTCTCGGCGGCCTCCTTGAGCCGCTGCAAAGCGAGCCGGTCGTTGCGCAGATCGATCCGGTGCTCCTTCTTGAACTCGTCGGCGATGTAATCGATCAGCCGCTTGTCGAAGTCCTCGCCACCGAGGAACGTGTCGCCGTTCGTCGACTTCACCTCGAACACCCCGTCGCCGATCTCGAGGATCGAGATGTCGAAGGTGCCGCCGCCCAGATCGTAGACGGCGATCGTCCCGCTCTTCTTCTTGTCGAAGCCGTAGGCCAGGGCCGCCGCGGTCGGCTCGTTGATGATCCGCAGCACCTCGAGGCCGGCGATGCGGCCCGCATCCTTGGTCGCCTGGCGCTGGCTGTCGTTGAAATAGGCCGGGACGGTGATCACCGCCTTGGTCACCGGCTGGCCGAGATAGCGCTCGGCCGTCTGCTTCATCTTCTTGAGGACCTCGGCACTCACCTGCGAGGGCGCGAGCTTCTTGTCGCGGACCTGGACCCAGGCGTCGCCGTTGTCGGCGCGCACGATCTTGTAGGGCACCATGTCCATGTCCTTGCGCACGACGGGATCGTCGAAGCGCCGGCCGATCAGCCGCTTGACCGCGAAGAGCGTGTTTTCGGGATTGGTCACCGCCTGGCGCTTCGCCGGCATGCCCACCAGAATTTCGCCGTCTTCGGTGTAGGCCACCATCGACGGCGTCGTGCGCATCCCCTCCTCGTTCTCGATGACGCGGACGTTCTTTCCCTCCATCACCGCGACGCAACTGTTCGTCGTGCCGAGGTCGATGCCGATGATCTTGCTCATTACGATCCTCTCGCGAGCGACGTTTCGCGACGTCCTCGTACCCGGCGCCCGGTCGGCCCCGCCGCCGGCGCCGGCTCGTCGCGGGCGGAGCCGTCGATGCCGCGCAGGATGTAGGGAGGCGCCCCGTGGCCTGCAACCTCGGCCCGGTGGTGAGGCGGCGCGCGGCGCCCGGGCGCGGCCATGCCCGTCGGGCGATCGGCGATCGCCCGCCGCGGCGCCTCCGGCCGTCGGAGCGCCTTCAGGCCGAGAGAGCGAGCGTGGCGCGGGCCGGCGCTCCCTCGCCCGTGCCCACCGAGGCC
>JAILZQ010000130.1 GCA_023512415.1 Geminicoccaceae bacterium
GGCGGTGCCGGTGCGTCGCTCGCTGCCCGAGAAGTTGTTCCGCTGAGCCCGAGCCGCCAACCGGACTCGCTGCCGCCCCGACGAGCATCCCTGGTCGACGTTCGAGCACGCAACGCCCCTGTCGGCCGATCCCCCTCGGTCGATCCGCTGCGGCCCGGCGCTTGCATCGTCGGCGTCGGTCGCGCGATGGTCGGCCTCGCTGCGGCCCTGGCGATCGATCGGAGGTCTCGACCCGTGACACGGCTTTCCCTCGTGATCCCGTCCGCGGTCCTCGCGCTCTCGGCCCTACCGGATCCCGCCGCCGCACACACTTTCGGGGCGGCCGGGGCCGGCCTCGCCGAGGGCTTCTTCCACCCGCTCGGCGGCTGGGACCATCTCTTGGCGATGCTCGCGGTCGGCGTCTGGGCCTCGCAGCTCGGTGGCCGCGCCGTTTGTGCGGCACCTGCCTCCTTCGTGGGCGGCCTCCTCCTGGGCGCGGTCCTCGGCATGGCGGGGGTCGAGCTCGTCGCGGTCGAGGCGGGGATCCTGGCCTCCCTCGTGATCGTCGGGCTGTTGATCGCCCTCGCCGTGCGGCTGCCGCTGCCGGCCGGCCTCGGGCTCGTGGCGCTGTTCGGCCTGGTCCACGGCCACGCTCACGGCACCGAGCTGCCGCAGACGGCCGCCCCGGCGCTCTACGCCCTGGGCTTCGTCACGGCCTCGACCCTGCTCCACCTCGTGGGCGTGGCGATCGGCACGGCCGCTGGCCGCTACGCGCTGCCCCTTCTGCCCCGGCTGGGCGGTGGCGCGGTCGCGGCGGCGGGCCTCGTCGGGCTCCTGCTCGGCTGAGCCTCGGTCCGGCGGCCGCTCCGCCGGCAGCGCTCGCTGCACCACACGACGGCCTCCCACACCCGCGCCCAGCGCTTTCGCCACGCGAAGGGGCGGCCACAGGCCGGGCAGATCTTGGTCGGCAAATGCGGCTTCCTGTGCACCGGATGCCTCAGAGGTCGAGCCGGAGTTGGCTCTCGGGGTGGGTGCTCTCCCGGCGTCGCCGGTCCGGACGGGGCACGCCTGCTTTGCGCGAGCCGTGTTTCTCCTGGATCGCGTCGGCGAGCTCGGCGAAGCCCGAGCGGCGCCGCACGGCCCAGAGCTCGGCACGGGCCCGGGCTGCGGCCGGCGCGGCGTCGACGAGGGGGAGCGGATAGTCGCGGCCGAGGCGGACGCCGGCATCGGCGAGGACGAGCGGCGGAGCCCGGCAGGGCGCCATCCGGTGCGGCATGGGTAGCTTCGCGAGCTCGGGCAACCAGCGGGCGACGAAGCTCCCGTCCGGGTCGTGGTCGAGCCCCTGCTTGATCGGGTCGTAGACGCGGAACGTGTTGATCCCCGTCGTGCCCGACTGCATCTGGACCTGCGACCAGTGGATCCCCGGCTCGTAGTCGGTGAAGAGCCGGGCCAGGTGCAGCCCCGGCTCGCGCCAATCCTGCCAGAGCTGATAGGAGGAGACAGCCATCAGCATCGAGCGGGCACGGAAATTGAGCCAACCAGTGGCGGAAAGCATCCGCATGCAGGCATCGAGGTAGGGCCAGCCGGTGCGGCCCTCGGCCCAGGCAGCGAAGCGCTCCGGATCGTGGCCGCGCAGGCCCGCGAAGAAGGGGTGGAACGGCCGGCGCTCGATGTCCGGCTCGTCCTCGAGCTTCTGGACGAAGTGGCAGCGCCAATGCAGCCGCCCGATGAAGGAACGCAACGCTCCGGCTTTGCGTCGTGCCGCGGGTTCGCGGGTTGCACCGAGCGCGGCGAGGGTCGCCTCGGCCGCCTGCAGGACCTCGCGCAGCGACAACGTGCCGAAGGCGAGGTGCGGGGAGAGCCGAGAGCAGTGGGCGGCACCCGATTCGGGCGCCGACATCGCCCGCCGATAGGGTAGACAGCGCGTCTCGAGGAAGCTCCGCAGGAGCGCGACACCCGCGCTGCGGCCGCCGGGTTGGCGACCGGGGCAGGGATCGGCGGCGAGGCCGGGCGGTGAAGCGGGGATCGGGCCCGGGTCGATCGCGGGGACGGGCTCGAGCCGGCCGGGTGCGGGCACGATCGGCCGGCGCATGAAGGCGTCCCACTTCCGGCTCCAGCCGCTGCGCGAGCGCAGGCCGCGGATCACCCCGCTCTGGCGCAGCTCGCGAAAGGGGATGCGGTGGGCGCGGGCCCAGGCGCGGACCCGCCGGTCGCGGGCGAAGGTCCAGAGATTGCCGGTCTCCTCGTGCGCCCAGAGGCCGGCGATCGGCAGCCGCTGGCGCAGATCTTCGAGGACCTCGAGGACGTCGCCCACCTGGACGACGAGTGGTGCGCCGAGCCGGGCGAGCTCGTCGCGGAGCTCCAGGAGGCACTCCCGCACGAAGTCCCACTGGCGGCCGGACGCGTCGGGCTCGCGCCAAAGCGCGGGCTCGACGACGTGGAGCGGCAGGACCGGCCCCGCCCGGGCCGCCAGGGCGAGCGGGGCGTGGTCGACCACCCGCAGGTCGCGCTTGAACCAGACGATCGAGACCGGTCGCACGCCCTGCTTACGCGCCGCTCCTGCGATCGGTTCGCGCCCGGCCGCGGCGCGGCGGCTCAGCGGACTGCGAGCTGGACGGCGTAGGCCGAGACCGGCGGCGGCGGGCCGATCAGGCCGCGAGCGTGGAGGAACGCCGCGAAGCGAGCGTAGCGGCCGACATCGAGGGCGGCCGGGGCGTGGGCGAAGCGCGGCAGGGTGGCCGCCCAGGCGCGTCGGTTGAGCTCGTCCTGGAGTTCCTTGGCCGTGCCGGAGAAGATCGCCCAGGCCTCCTCGGGACGGTTGAGGATCCAGAAGGTCGCCCGCTCGACCGCCTCCAAGAAGCGGCCGAGCGCGGGCCGGTCGAGTCGGTCGCGGTGGGCGAGGTAGATGAGCTCGTCGTAGGGCGGCACGCCCTCCTCCTCCGGGAAGAAGGCGCGTCCCGGCCGGCCCTCGAGGGCGAGCTGGGCGAGCTCGAAATTGCGGAAGGCGCCGATCACCGCGTCGACCTGGCCCGAGAGCAGGGAGGCGGAGAGAGCGAAATTGACGTTGACGAGCCGAACGTCGGCCAGCCGCAGCCCGACCTTCTCGAGCATCGCGCCCAGAAGTGCCTCTTCGAAGCCACCGACCGAGAAGCCCACCCGCTTGCCCTTCAGGTCGGCCATCGAGCGGACGGGACCGTCCTCGAGGAAGACGAGGCTGTTGAGCGGGGTCGCGATCAGCGTGCCGAAGCGCACGAGCGGCAGGCCCTCGTGGACCTGGAGATGGAGCTGCGGCTGGTAGCCGATCGCGATCTCCGCTTTGCCCGCGGCCACGAGCTTGGGCGGATCGTTCGGGTCGGCGGGTGCCACGAGCTCGACCTCGAGGCCCACGTCACGGAAGAAGCCCTTCTCGCGGGCGATCACCAAGGGCCCGTGGTCGGGGTTGACGAACCAGTCGAGCAGCACGGTGAGCCGATCCGCGGCCGCGGCGGCGCCGGCAGGGGCGAGCAGCAGGAGCAAGAGGGCGAAGCGAAGGAACATGGGCGGGTCCCAACTCAAGCGGGATGGAGTGGCTCGCTCGGCCACGGCACGAGCCGACGCAGAAGCCGGTCGACGGCGTGCCAAAGAAGGAGGGCCATGAGGCAGAGGACGAAGAGGCTCGCGAACAGCAGATCGGTCTGCATCCGCGCATTGGCGTGCAGCATGAGATAGCCGAGGCCCGAGGAGCTGCCGACCCACTCGCCCACCACGGCACCGATCGGCGCGACCGCGGCCGCGACCCTGAGGCCCGAGGCGAAGGCGGGCAGGGCGGCCGGGACGCGGATCCGCCAGAGGATCGCTGCCGGCCGGGCGTCCATGACGCGGGCGAGCTCGATCCAGCCCTCGGGTGTTCGCCGCAAGCCGTCGAAAAAGGCCGTGGTGACCGGGAAATAGATGATGAGGACGGCCATCGCGACCTTCGAGGGGAGCCCGTAGCCGAGCCAGAGGACCAGCAGCGGGGCCAGGGCGAAGACCGGCAGCGCCTGGCTCACCACGAGCACCGGCAGGACCCACTCGCGCGCTCGCCTCGAGGCTGCGAGCAGGAGGGCACTCGCGGCACCGAGCGCGGTGCCGATCGCGAGGCCCGAGAGGATCTCGAGGGCGGTGGTCACGGCGTGGGGGAGGATCAGGTCGGCACGGCCCCAGAGCGCGCGCGCCACGCGGAGCGGATCGGGCAGGATGTAGGGTGGCGCCCCGCTCGCCCAGCAGACCGCCTGCCACGCCGCCAGCAGGCCCAGGGCCACGAGGAGCGGGCGGAGCCGGCTCATCTCAGGCGGCAGCCTCGAGCGGGGGCACGGATGTGCCCGCGAGCGCGTCGAGGAGTTGGGCTTCCTGGGCGAGCAGGGCCGGGTCGGCGATCCGGGGCGGCGTCCCGGCCGGGCGGAGAGGCGGGCCGAGCCGAGCCGGCGCGCCGTCGAGCACCCGCACCTCGTGGCCGAGGCGCAGGGCTTCGAGCGGACTGTGGGTCACGAGCAGCACAGTCCGGTCGGTCAGCAGCTCGGCCGCGAGGTCCTGCAGGCGATGGCGGGTGATCGCGTCCAGCGCCGAAAAGGGCTCGTCCATCAAGACGATCGGCCGGTCCTCGACGAGCGTGCGGGCGAGCGCCGCGCGTTGCCGCATCCCGCCCGAGAGCTGGTGCGGCAGTGCCCGCGCCCGCTCGGCGAGCCCGACCCTGGCGAGCAACCCGCGGGCCCGCTCGCGCGCGCGGGCGAGCTCGGTTCCGCGGGCACCCCTGAGTCGGTAGCCCAGCAGCAGATTGTCCTCGACGGAGAGCCAGGGCAGCAAAAGGTCGGACTGCGCCATCCAGGCGATCCGTCCCTCGAGTGGGAGGCCGTCCGAGGCGCTGCGCACCGCCCCGGGCAGAAGCCCCGCCACGAGCCGCAAAAGCGTACTCTTGCCGATCCCCGACGGGCCCAAGAGGCAGGTCGTGCGGCCGGCCGGGAGGTCGAGGACGAGCCCTTCCATGAGCGTCCGGCCCTCGAAGGCCAGCCGCTCGACCTCGAGGTGGAGCGCAGGAGCCGGCTCAGCCGGTTGCATCGAGGCCCATCTGCCAGAACGCGACCTCGAGGGCGGTCGCTCGGGCGAAGGTCGCAACGAGGCCCGGCCAGCGCGGGCTCGTTTCGAGCGGCGCGCCGATCCGAGCAGCGGCGACCCGGTCGAGCTGGGCCGAGGCGGCCTGCACGACCGCCGCATAGGCCTCGCCCGAATAGGTCTCGATCCATTGCCGATAGGGGTTGGCTTCGAGACGGGTCTCCGGGTCACGGGCGAGCCGGGCGCCGATCTCGCCGTAACCGAGGACGCAGGGGGCGAGCGCCACCAACAGGTCGAGCAGATCGCCCGAAAGGCCCCGCTCGAGCACGAAGCTCGTGTAGGCGGTGGTCGCCGGATGCTCGGGTGCCGCGAGCAGCTCGCGCTCGCCGAGCCCGAAGCCTCGGCAATAAGCGACGTGGAGCTTCAATTCTTCGTCGATCAGCGCGTGCACCGTGGCGGCACAGGCGCGGATCTCCGCCGGGTCGTCGGCTTTGACGGCCGCGAGCGCCCAGGCGCGGGCGAAGTGGATCAGGAACTTGTAGTCTTGGACCAGGTAGGTGCGGAAGGCGGCCTCCGGCAGCGTGCCGGTCTGCAGCCCGCGGACGAAGGCGTGTTCGGTGTAGTCCCGCCAGCCGGCCGGATCGGCCGCGATCAGCCGGCCGGCCAGTGTTTCGGCTGCGACCAGGTGGTGGAGCGCGTTCGCGGACATCCGGCTGGGTCCCGATCAGCCGACCCGGCCGCGGGCGCCGAGATAGGCACCGGCACCGACCTGCGACCATGGGGCGAGCCGCCGGCGGGTCGCCTCGTAGGATTCGGCGATCCGCCGCTCGAGCGGGCCACGGGCCGCCAATTCGGCGAGGATCGCTTCGCTCGCCTCGCGCGCTCTGTCGATCACCTCGCGCGGCCAGGGCTCGACATCGACCCCGTGCTCGCGGACCAACAGGGCGAGCGCCTCGGCGTTGCGGTTCTCGTAATCCGCCAGGGTCGATTGGGTCTCGGCCTCGCAGGCGGCCTGGAGGACCGCTTGCAGATCGGTGGGCAGCGCCTCGAAGGCCTTGCGGGCGACGAGCAGCTCGGCCGTGCCGTTCGGCTTGGTGAACCCCGGATAATAGTAATGCCGCGCCACCTGGTGCAGGCCCTGGGCGCGGTCCGAGGCGGGTCCGAGCATCTCGACCGCATCGACCGTGCCGCTCTGGAGCGCGGGGAAGATGTCGGGGATGGCGAGGGCTACGGGCGTGGCGCCGAGCCGCCGGAAGACCTCGCCCGAAAGGCCCACGGCGCGGATCTTGAGCCCCTGCAGGTCGGCCGACCCGCGGATCGGCTTGCGGAACCAGCCGCCCATGTTGAAGCCGGAATTGCCGGCCATGAAGGCCTTGAGGCCGAAGGGGGCGTAGAGCTCGTCCCAAAGCGCCTGGCCGCCGCCCTGCTCGATCCACACCACGTGCTCGCTCGGCGTGAGGCCGAAGGGGACGGTGGTGAAGAAGGCCGCGGCGGGCGCCTTGCCGACCCAGTACAGCGAGGCGGTGTGGCCGCACTCGGCGAGGCCGCCGGCTACCGCGTCGAAGACCTGGAGCGCCGGCACGAGCTCGCCCGCGGCGTGGAGCTGCACGCGGATCCGCCCGCCCGACAGCCGTTCGATCCGCTCGGCGACGCGCTGCGCGTTGGTTCCCGGCCCCGGCAGGCCGCGTGGCCAGGAAGTCACCATGCGCCACGTGAACGGGGTCTGGGCTCGGAGGATCGCGGGCGCGGCGAGGGGCGCGGCAGCGGCAGTCGCGATCGCCGCGCGGCGGGTGGACCGGGTCATGGGCGTCCCTCCTCTGTCCAGAGCTGCCAGAAATGGTGGACCGGGCCGATGCCTCGGCCGACGCCGAGCCGGTCGGCGGCAGCGAGCGCTCTCTCGAGCCAGCGCTTCGCTTCGGCGCACGCGGCCGGCAGCGGGAAACCGCGGGCGCTGAACGCGGCGATCGCGGAGGAGAGCGAGCAACCGGTGCCGTGGGTGTGCCGGGTCGGCACCTTGCGCCCCTCGAGCCAGACGAGCTCGCCGCCGTGGAGGAGGAGATCGGGGCAGTCCGGGCCCTCGAGGTGGCCGCCCTTCACGAGCACGTTCGGGACCCCGAGGCCCTGGAGACGGGCGCCGAGGGCGGGCATCTCCCGCCGCTGCCGCGCCACGGGCTCGCCCAAGAGGGCTGCGGCCTCGGGCAGGTTGGGTGTCACGAGCGTGGCGAGCGGCAAGAGCCGCTCCCGGAGCGCGCGCACCGCACTTTCCTCGAGCAGCCGATCACCGCCCTTGGCGACCATCACGGGGTCGAGGACGACCCGGGACGGCTGCCAGAACCGGAGCGCCTCGGCCACCGCCTCGATGACCGGGGCGGTCCCGAGCATGCCGATCTTCACCGCATCGACCCGGATGTCTTCGAAGACCGAGTCGATCTGGCGGCGGACGAAGGCCGGATCGACCGCGAAGACGCCCTGCACGCCCATGGTGTTCTGCGCGGTCAGGGCGGTGATCGCCGAGCAGCCGTAGACGCCGAGGGCCGAGAAGGTCTTGAGGTCGGCTTGGATGCCAGCACCACCGCCGGAGTCCGAGCCCGCGATGGTGAGCGCGATGGGCGTCACGTTCCGTTCCTCCGGGCCAGGGCCGCGTCCACCACGGCGCGCAGCCGGCGGGCGGCGGCCTCGACGTCCTCGGCCATGAACAGTTCGGAGATCACCGCCACCCCGTCGGCGCCCGCCTCGATCACCGAGGCGGCGTTCGAAGCGTCGATGCCGGCGATGCCGCAGACCGGTAGGCCCGGGTGCGCGGCGCGCACCTCACGGATCAACCGGGCGAGCCCGTCGGGACCGAGCGGCGGATC
The DNA here is from genome assembly GCA_023512415.1 of Geminicoccaceae bacterium. GTDB lineage: Bacteria > Pseudomonadota > Alphaproteobacteria > Geminicoccales > Geminicoccaceae > JANXAZ01. The sequence goes on from JAILZQ010000130.1 coordinate 7,902, forward strand.
GCCCGGATCTTTGGAGGCCGTCGGGAAGACCGGCCCGAGCCCGGCATAGGTCGCGACACCCTGGGGGATCGCCCGGGCCTCGGACCCGTGGTGGATGGTGACCCCTAAGATCGCCTCCGGCCCGAGCAGGCTGCGGGCGAGGGCGGGGTCGAGATCGTGTTTGCCGAGATGCACCCCGTGGGCGCCTGCCGCGAGGGCCACGTCGACCCGGTCGTTCACGAGGAGCGGAACGCCCGTGCCGGCGATCGCGGCGCGGACCGCGCGGGCGGTCTCGACCATCGTCCGGGTCTCGGCGCCCTTGATGCGGAGCTGGAGGAGCGTGGCCCCACCAGCGACCGCGGCGCGGGCGAGTTCCGGAAGCGGCCGGCCGCCCGACCGGCTGGGGTCCAAGATTCCGTAGACCCTGAGATCGACCCGCGGCCGCTCGACCACCCGGGCTTCGCGCAAGAGGTCGGCGGGGCCGAGTGCGGCGAGCTCGTCGACGACTCCGGCCGCCAAGGTTCCGGGCCCGTGGGCGCGCCGGGCGGCCCGCTCGCCGGCCACGGCCATGGAAGCACAGGCGAGCAGCGCGGCCTCGAGCGGCGGCTCGCCGGCGGCGAGGAAGGCCGCGACCAGAGCGCCGAGGGCGCAACCCGTGGCGGTGATCCGGCCGAGCAGAGGGCTGCCGCCCGCGAGCTCGACGAGCCGCCGGCCGTCGCTCACGAGGTCGACGGGACCGGTGACCGCCACCACGCAACCGTGACGGCGGGCGAGCCGGACGACCGCGTCGCCGTCCTCGCCGTCGGCGAGCGCGGCGAGCTCGGCGCGGTTGAGCTTGAGGACCGCTGGGCCGGCGCCGAGCAGGCGACGGGCGAGCTCGAGGCGATGCGCGGAAAGGCCGATCTTGACCGGGTCCAGGACCCACGGGCGGCCGAGCCGACGGGCGGCTGCCACGGCATGCCCGACCGCCGCCTCGCGGGCGGGCTCCAGCATGCCGAGGTTGACGAGCAGGGCGCCCGTGGCCTCGACGAAGCCGGCCACGGTCTCGGGGTCGGCAGTGGCACTGGGCGAGGCGCCGCAGGCGAGCAGGATGTCGGCGCTGCGCGCCACCGCTGCCGGGCTCGTGAGCATGTGCACCCGGACCGGTGGCTCCCGGCGCAGAAGCGTCGCACGGCCGGTCAGGAAGGCGAGGGCACGCGACGGCTCGCCGAGGGCACCGGGACCGGAGCGAAATGGTGGGGGGAAAAGGTCGGAGGCGCTCGAGGTGGGCATCTCAAATCCCTTCGCCGGCATGACCCGGATCAGGTTCGACGGGTTGCGCTCGCGCGCCTCTCAGCCCCGCTGCAGCCACGGCCCCGGCGGGACACCCCGTTGAGACGGTCGGAACGTAGGACCATGACGGCTCGGCGACAAGGGGCCGGGTCGGATCCTCGTTCGCCGATGGACGGAACTGCGCGAAAACGCAATTGACCTTCTTGCCTGTTCAATTTTTAGTTGAGTTGTGAGCGCGAGCCGACCACATTTCGACCTACCGGGCGCGACGACGCAGGAAGGCGGTCGTACGATCGGCATCGGCCGCCGCGCGTTGGTCGCCGGTGCGACGGCCGCGCTCCTCGCCGCGGCGGGCTCCCGCTCGGCCACCGCCGAGCGCGCGGCCATCCTCTTGATCCCGGGCTACCGGCCCGACCTCGCCCGGCTGCGCGGCTGGCCGATCGCCCACCACCCCGAGCTCGCCCGCGGCGTGCCCACCGGCTGGCGCGGGCCGCGCACGCTCTTGACGCGGATCGGGCCGGACGGATCGGTCGCGCGGGCCGTCCTGCCGATCGCGATCCACCAGGTGGCACCGGCGCCGGACCGACGCCGTGCCTTCGTGAGCTCGCTCGAGGGCGACAGCTTCCTCTTGGTCGATCTCGCCGGGCTCGAGGTCGAGGCGCTCTTGGCCCCGCACGCCGCGGGCTTCGTCGGCGGCGGCCACGCGGTCTGGTCGGGCGAGGGGGCGGTCGTCTACGTCACCGAGCGCAGCTC
>JAILZQ010000131.1 GCA_023512415.1 Geminicoccaceae bacterium
GGGCGGAATGTCGCCCGCCGCTTCCTCCTCGAGGATCGCGGCCGCCTCCTCGGCGAGCCGGCCGGCCTCGATCGCCCTCCGCAGCCTTCGCATCAGGTCTTGATAGTACCAGAGATTGTTCCAGGTCAGCAGGATCGCCCCCAAGATCTCGCCCGACTTGACCAGATGGTGCAGGTAAGCGCGGCTGTAGTCGCGTGCCGCCGGGCAGTCGGAGGTCGGATCGAGCGGCCGCGGATCGTCGGCGTGGCGGGCGTTCTTGAGGTTCACGGGCCCGCGCCGGGTGAAGGCCTGGCCGGTCCGGCCGGAGCGGGTCGGCAAGACGCAGTCGAAGAGGTCGATTCCCCTGAGCACCGCCCCCACGATGTCGGCGGGCTTGCCCACCCCCATGAGGTAGCGCGGCCGGTCCTCGGGCAGGAAGGGGACGGTCGCTTCGAGGGTACGGAACATCTCGGCCTGCGGCTCGCCGACCGCGAGCCCACCCAGGGCATAGCCGTCGAGGCCGATCGCCACGAGGCCCTCGGCCGAGCGGCGGCGCAGCTCGGGGTCGGTCCCGCCCTGGACGATGCCGAACAGGGCATAGCCCGGTCGCTCCCGAAAAGCCCGTTTCGACCGTTCGGCCCAGGCGAGCGAGAGCGCCATCGCCCGCTCGACCACCGGCCGCTCGGCCGGCAGCCGGACGCACCAGTCGAGCTGCATCGTGATCGTGGCGTCGAGGAGATCCTGGATCTCGACCGCCCGTTCGGGGGTGAGCTCGTGGCGGGTGCCGTCGAGGTGCGAAGCGAAGACCACTCCCTTCTCCGAGATCGTCCGCAGCGCATCGAGCGACATGACCTGGTAGCCGCCGGAATCGGTCAGGATCGGCCCCGGCCAGCGCATGAAGCGGTGCAGCCCGCCGAGCCGGGCGATCCGCTCCGCACCGGGCCGCAGCATCAGATGGTAGGTGTTGGCGAGCACCATCCGGGCGCCCGTGGCGGCGACCATCTCGGGGGTGAGAGCTTTGACCGTGGCGGCCGTGCCGACCGGCATGAAGGCCGGCGTTTCGACGACCCCGTGGGCGGTCAGGAGCCGGCCGCGGCGGGCGGCACCGTCGCGGGCCAGCACCGCGAAGGCGAAACCGCTCACCGAGGCTCCTCGGCGCGGTCCAAGAGGCAGGCGTCGCCGTAGGAAAAGAAGCGGTAGCGTTCGGCGATCGCGTGCGCATAAGCCGCCCGCATCCGCTCGAGCCCGGAAAAGGCGCAGACCAACATGAAGAGCGTCGAGCGCGGCAGGTGGAAGTTGGTCAAGAGCCGGTCGACCACCCGGAAGCGGTAGCCCGGGGTCACGAAGAGGTCGGTGGTGAAACCGCCGGGCTCGACCTCGCCGTCGCCGCTCGCCCGGCTCTCGAGCGCCCGGAGCACGGTCGTGCCGATCGCCACGATCCGCCCGCCGCGGGCCCGGGCGCGGGCGATCGCCTCGGCCGTCTCGGCCGGGATCGTGCCGTGCTCGCGGTGCATCCGATGCTCGGCGGTGTCCGCGACCTTGACCGGGGCGAAGGTGCCGAGGCCCACGTGCAGCGTCACGAAGGCCCGCTCCACCCCGCGCGCGGCGAGCCGCTCGAGCAACGCCTCGGTCAGGTGCAGCGAGGCCGTGGGTGCGGCGACCGAGCCCGGTTGCCGAGCCTGGATCGGCTGATAGTCGCGGAGATCGCGCGGATCGCCGCCCTTCGGCCGGCGGATGTAGGGCGGCAGGGGCATCGCCCCCTGCTCCTCGATCGCCCGCAGGAGCTCGGCTCCGGCGCGATCGAAGGCGAGCAGTACGCGGCCCTCCTCGTCCTTGGCGCGGACCTCGGCCGCGAGGTCGCGGCCGAGTTCCACCCGATCGCCCGGGCGCAGCCGCCGGCCGGGGCGGGCGAGGGCCCACCAGGAACGCTCGTCCGCGGGCTCGACCAAGGTGGCCTCGACCGCCGCGGTCCCGCGCCGGCCCCAGAAGCGGGTCGGCAGCACGCGGCTGTCGTTGAGCACGAGGAGGTCGCCGGGCTCCAGCAGCTCCGGCAGGTCGCCCACCCGCCGATCCAGGAGCCGCTCGCCCACGACGAGGAGCCGGGCCGCCTCGCGCGGCTCGATCGGCCGCTGGGCGACGAGCTCCTCGGGCAGGGCGAAGTCGAAGAGCTCGACCTTCACTCGGCCACCCGCACCCGTCCGCGCTTCTCGTCCAGCCGACGCAAGACGTTGGTCGAGACCATCGAGGACACGTCGCCGCCCAGAAGATGGATCTCCTTGACGAAGCGGGAGGAGATGAACTGGCTGGTCTCCGAAGCCATGAGGAACACCGTCTCGAGCCGTGGCACGAGCCGCTTGTTGTTGAGCGCCATCTGGAACTCGTACTCGAAGTCGGACACCGCCCGAAGACCGCGGATGATCATGTCGGCTCCGTTCTCGACGGCGAAGCGGACCAAGAGGGACTCGAAGGGCCGGACTTCGACCCGGGCGCCGTTGCCGGCATTGGCGGCCAAGAGCGAGTTGATCTCGGCCTCGACCATCTTGACCCGCTCGTCGAGGGCGAAGAGCGGATCCTTGCCGGCGTTGATCGCGACCGCCACGATCAGCCGATCGACCAGGAGCGTGGCCCGGCGGATGACGTCGAGATGGCCGTTGTGGATGGGGTCGAAGGTCCCCGGATAGACCGCGATCCGCTTCCTGCTCATGCTCGACCCCCGCGGCCGGCCCGGCGTTTCCACCCGATCGGCCTCGACCACCGCCCGCGAGCATCCTAGCCGAGGTGGGGGCGGCAGGCGATGCTGCAGTGCGAAAAGGTCGCGCCGCGGCGCGGCGCCGGGCTCAGCCGGCCGCCGCCTCCTCCTCCGGGCCGTCGCCGTTTTCGCCCTCGCCCTCGGCGAGCCGGGCCGCCGAGACGACGTGCTCGTCGGCGCCCACATCGAACAGCCGCACACCCTGCGTCGCCCGCCCGGCGATCCGGATCTCGGAAGCGGCGATTCGGATCATCCGGCCCTGATCGGTGACCAGGAGCACGTGGTCGGCCTCGCCCACCGGGAAGGTCGCGGCGACCGGGCCGTTCCGCGCCGAGGTCTCGATCCCGATGATCCCCGAGCCGCCGCGGTTGGTGATCCGGTACTCGTAAGACGAGGTGCGCTTGCCGTAGCCGTTGCGGGTGACCGCGAGGACGAGCTCTTCGAGCCGCTCGAGCTCCGCGAGCCGCTCGGGCGAGAGGGTCGGGCCCGCGGCCTCCTCGCCCTCGCCCTCTTCGCCGGCCGCCCGGCGCTTGGCGTTGGCCCAGCGGACGAAGGCCTCGCGCTCTTCCGCGGTCGCCTCGACATGGGTCAGGAGCGACATCGACACGACTTCGTCGCCCGCGGCGAGGTCCATGCCGATCACGCCTTCCGAGCTGCGCGACTTGAACACCCGGACGGCGTCGACCGGGAAGCGGATGACCTTGCCCTCGCGGCTCGCCAAGAGCACGTCCTGCCGCTCGGTGCAAAGTTCGGCACCGATCAGCCGGTCGCCCTCCTCGAGGCCCATCGCGATCTTGCCGCTGGCCGGCACCCGCACGAGGTCGGCGAGCTCGTTGCGCCGGACGTTGCCGCGGGCGGTGGCGAAGAAGATGTAGAGCCCCTCGAAGGCCGCCTCGTCCTCGGGCAAGGGTGTGACGGCGGTGATCGTCTCACCCTCCTCGAGCGCCGGGAAGAGCTGGATCATGGGCTTGCCGCGGGCCTGCGGCGCGCCGAGCGGCAGACGCCAGACCTTGAGCTTGTAGACCCGGCCGCGGCTCGAGAAGAACAGGACCGGGGTGTGCGTGGAGGCCACGAACAGCCGGGTGACCGCGTCGTCCTCGTGCGGCCGCACACCCGTCCTGCCCTTGCCGCCGCGGCGCTGCGCCCGGAAGGTCGAGAGCGGCACCCGCTTGATGTAGCCCTTGAGGGTGACGGTGACGACCATCTCTTCGCGCTGGATCAGATCCTCGATGTCCTGATCCGGCTCGCTCTCGAGGTCGATCACGGTCCGCCTCGGGCTCGCGAAGCGCTCCTTGAGCTCCACGAGCTCGGCCTTGATCACCGCCAAGAGCTTCTCGCGCGAGCGCAGGATGGCCAGAAGCTCCTTGATCTTGGCCGCGATCTCCTCGAGCTCGGCCTTGATCTTCTCGCGCTCGAGGCCGGTCAACCGGCGCAGCGTGAGCTCGAGGATCGCCTGGGCCTGGCGTTCGGAGAGCCGGAAGGTCGCGGCATCCTGGGCCGCGGTACCCTCCTCGGGCTCGACCAGCGCCAGGAGCGGGGCCACCGCCTCGGCCGGCCAGGGACGGGCCATCAGCTGCTCGCGGGCCACCTCAGGCGAGGGGGCGGCACGGATCAGCGCGATCACCGGGTCGAGGTCGGCCACGGCGGCGGCGAGGCCCACGAGCAGGTGCGCCCGCTCGCGGGCCTTGGCGAGGTCGAAGGCGGTGCGGCGGGTGACGACCTCCTCGCGGAAGGCGAGGAAGGCCTGGAGCATCTCCTTGAGGTCGAGATTGGCCGGCCGGCCGCCGACCAGCGCCACCATGTTGATGCCGAAGCTGGTCTGCAGCGGCGTGAACTTGAAGAGCTGGTTGGCGACGACCTCCGGATCGGCCTCGCGCTTGAGCTCGATCACCACCCGCACGCCGTGCCGGTCGCTCTCGTCCCGGAGATCGGCGACCCCCTCGACCTTCTTCTCGCGCACCACTTCGGCGATGCGCTCGACCATCTTGGCCTTGTTGACGAGGTAGGGGACCTCGGTGACGATGATCGCCTGGCGGCCCCTGACCTCCTCGACGTGCGTCCGGCCGCGCACCACGATCGTGCCGCGGCCGCGGCTCTCCGGGTCCTGGCTCGCATAGGCGCGCAGGATCCCCTGCCGGCCGAGAATGATCCCCCCGGTCGGGAAATCGGGCCCCTGGACGATCTCCGCCAGTTCGTGCGCGGTGGTCTCCGGGCGGTCGATCAGCGCGATCGCGGCGTCGATCACCTCGCCCGGGTTGTGCGGCGGGATGTTGGTCGCCATGCCCACGGCGATGCCGCCGGCGCCGTTGACCAGGAGGTTGGGGAAGCGTGCGGGCAGGACCGTGGGCTCCTGCGCGCTCTCGTCGTAATTCGGCCGGAAGTCGACCGTGTCCTTGTCGATGTCGGCCAGGAGCGCATCCGCCGCGCGGGCGAGCCGCGCTTCGGTGTAGCGCATCGCCGCCGGCGGATCGCCGTCCATCGAGCCGAAATTGCCCTGGCCGTCGATCAGCGGCACCCGCATGGTGAAGTCCTGGGCCATGCGGACCATGGCGTCGTAGATCGCGGCGTCGCCGTGCGGATGGTACTTGCCCATCACGTCGCCGACGATGCGGGCCGACTTGCGGTGCGGCTTGCCGGCCTCGTAGCCGGCTTCGGCCATGGCGTAGAGGATGCGCCTTTGCACCGGCTTCAAGCCGTCGCGCACGTCGGGCAGCGCCCGCGCCACGATCACGCTCATGGCGTAATCGAGGTAGGAGCGCTTCATCTCCTCCTCGATCGGCACGACCTCGAAGGGACGCGGCTGGCCGGTCGTGGTCACGCTGATGGGCTTTCGGGCTGGCTCGAGCCGGGCTCGCCGGCGTGCGGAAGCGGCGCGCGCCGCTCGCCGCGTGTTTAGCAAGCCCGGCTATCGTCTACAAGTTGGGCGGCGGTCGCGGCCCGGCGCCGGCCGGCTCGAGGGTGGCGGCACCGTGGAGCCGCCAGAGCAGCAGGGCCCCGGCGCCGCGCCAGGGCGCCCAGTGGGCAACGAGCTGGCGCAAGGCCCGCGCGCTCGGCCGCCGCTCGAGGCCCTTCAAGCGCTGGAAGCCCGCCTGGAGCCCCAGATCGTCGGCCGGGAAGGCGTCGACCCGGCCGAGGGCGAAGAGCAGGTAGATCTCCGCACTCCAGCGGCCGAAGCCGGCGAGCGCGGTGATCCGGGCCACCACTTCCTCGTCCTCGAGCCGGTGGAGCTCGTCGACCGGCAGCCGCCCGTCGAGCACCGCCTCGGCGAGGCCGCGGCCATAAGTGATCTTGCGGGTACTGAGGCCGGCCGCGCGTAGCTCGGCCTCGCCGAGCGCGAGGAAGGCCTCGGGGCGGCACGCACCGGCCATCGCCCGCTCGAGGCGGGCCCAGATCGCCGCCGCGGCTTTGGTCGAGAGCTGCTGGGCCACGACGATCCGCAGGAGCGTCGCGAAGCCCGGCTCGCGCACCCGCGGCTCGGGCGGGCCCAGCCGGGCGAGCGCAGCTTCGACCTCGCGGTCGCGTTCGGCGAGGGCTTCGAGGGCGGCTTCGAGCCGGGTTCGGTCGAGCGGGACGAGCGTCATCCGGCCGGGGCTCGCGGAGGCCGGCCGGGTGGCTCGGCCGGCGGTTCGCGGTGCCAGACGATCGTGCCGCGGCCCTTGGCCTTGCCCCGGTAGAGGGCGCCGTCGGCGCGGCGGATCAAGGGATCGGGCTCGTCGCCGTCGTCGGGGAAGAGAGCGATGCCGATGGTCGCCCCGGCGACGAGCGGGCGGTCGTCGACCGTGACCGGCCGGGCGAGCTCTCGGCGCAGCCGGTCGAGCACGGGGTCGAGCCCGTCGAGCGAGGCGAGCGGGGCGATGACGAGCGCGAATTCGTCGCCGCCGAGCCGGGCGACCGTGTCGGTGGCGCGGACCGCGCGGGTGAGCCGGCGGGCCACGGCGCGCAGCAGTTGGTCGCCCGCGGCGTGCCCGTGGGCGTCGTTGACCGCCTTGAAGTCGTCCAGGTCGAGGATCAGCAAGGCTCCGCGGCCGCCTTCCCGGCGGACCCGGGCGATCGCCTGGGCGAGCCGGTCCTGGAACAGGAGCCGGTTGGGCAGGTCGGTGAGCGGGTCGTGGAAGGCCAGGTGGCGGACCTCGGCGGCGGCCGCCTCGAGCGCCTCGAGCCGCCGCCAGAGGAAGAATCCCGGCACGGCGGCGGCGAGCAGGAAGAGCGCGGCGACGACGATCGAGGACCAGATGAAGGTGCTGCGATAGACGGCGACCTTGTCGGAGAGGTCGACCGAGACCTGGAGCAGGCCGGCGAGCCGCCCGTCCCGGGCGATCGGCACCACCGCCTCGCCGACATGGGCGGGCCAGCCGGGTGCGTGCACCGGTCGGACCGCGGCGCGGATGTCGCGCTGGGCGAGCGCCTCGGCCACGAGCGCGCGGGCCGTCGCGTCGTCGGGCAGGGGCGAGGGGGCGGTCGGCAGGATCTCGCGGCCGCCCAGGATCGGCCGGCCGGTCCGGTCGAGGAGTGCGACCGCCACGACGCGCGAGCGGTCGGCGGCGCGGACGAGGGCCCCGCGCTGTTCGGCGGTGGCCGTCCCGGTCTCGAGGATCGTCTCGAGGCCGGGGACGAGCTTCCTCAAGAGATCGCTCGTCGAGGCGGCGACGAAGCGAGCGTCCTCGCGGACCAGCCGGTCGGCCAGCCACCAGCCGAGGCCGAGCCCGGTGGCGAGGATCACCGCCAGCACCAGAAGCGGGCCGAGCAGCACGCGCGGGCCCACGCGGAAGGCGAGGGCATCGTGGAGCGCGCCCGGCCGCGATGCCAGGGGGCGCGGCACGGACCGCGCCACCGCGAGCGCCTCGCTCGATCGGCCGTGCGGCGGCATCGGTACCTCCCGACCGGCCGCGACCGTCGCCGGTCGGGCCGGACGATCCCCGGCATCTCCCTCGCCGGTTGGCCCGTTTGAAACATGAAGGCGACGCCGACTCAACCGTCGCACGGGACCCCGGCTCGTTTCATCCGACGACGCGAGCCGCCCGCCGTCGCCAGTGTCGACCCGCCGTGCTATCGGCGGCCCGGCTGGCCGGGGGGTTACCGGGGACGGGCGGGGATGGAACGCGAGAGCCTGAGCTTCGACGTGGTGATCGTGGGCGCCGGGCCGTCCGGGCTTTCCGCCGCCATCCGCCTGAAGCAGCTCGCCGAAGCGTCCGGTCGCGAGCTTTCCGTCTGCGTCCTCGAGAAGGGCTCGGAAGTGGGCGCCCACATCCTCTCGGGCGCCTGCCTCGAGCCCCGAGCCCTCGACGAGCTCTTGCCCGATTGGAAGCAGCAGGGGGCACCGGTCACCACCCCGGTGGTCGAGGACCGGTTCCTCTACCTCACCGCCCGGCGGGCCTTCCACCTGCCCACCCCGCCCCCCATGCGCAACCACGGCAACTTCGTGATCTCGCTCGGCGATCTCTGCCGCTGGCTCGCCGGCCGGGCGGAGGCCCTGGGCGTCGAGATCTTCCCGGGCTTCGCCGGAGCGCGGCTGCTCTTCGACGAACAGGGCCGGGTCCGAGGCGTCGGCACGGGCGACATGGGGGTCGGCAAGGACGGCGAGCCGGGCCCGCATTTCCAGCCCGGGATCGACATCGAGGCCCGGCTCACCCTCCTCGCCGAAGGCTGCCGCGGCTCGCTCGCCAAGGAGGCGATGGCCCGCTTCGGCCTGCGCGAGGGCGTGCAACCGCAGACCTACGGCATCGGCATCAAGGAGCTCTGGGAGATCCCGACCGAACGGCACCGTCCGGGGCTCGTCCTCCATTCGATCGGCTGGCCGCTCGACTCCCGGACCTATGGCGGCTCCTGGCTCTACATGTTCGGCGAGAACCTCGTCTCCTTGGGGTTCGTGATCGGCCTCGATTACGAGAACCCGTGGCTCTCGCCGTTCGACGAGCTGCAGCGCTGGAAGACCCACCCCGAGATCCGGCCGTTCCTCGAAGGCGGCCGCCGCCTCGCCTACGGCGCCCGCGCCCTCTCCGAGGGCGGCTTCCAGTCGATCCCGCGTCTCGTGGCCCCGGGCCTCGCGCTCGTCGGCGACTGCGCGGGCTTCCTCAACGTGCCCAAGATCAAGGGCACGCACACCGCCATGAAGTCGGGCATGGTCTGCGCCGAGGCGGCGTTCGAGGCGCTCGCCTCGGGTGCCGAGCGGCCCCTGCTCGCGAGCTATCCCGAGCGGCTGCGGCAGAGCTGGCTCTGGGAGGAGCTCTACCGCGTCCGCAACGTCCGCCCGGCCTTCCGGTTCGGGCTCTGGCCGGCGCTCGGCTACGCCGCGCTCGACACTTGGCTGTTCCGCGGCAAGGCCCCTTGGACGCTCCGCCACCACCGCGCCGACCACGAAACCTTACGGCCGGCCGCGGCGTACCCGCGGATCGACTACCCCAAGCCCGACGGGGTCGTGACCTTCGACAAGCTCTCCTCGGTGTTCGTCTCGAACACCAACCACGAGGAGGACCAGCCCTGCCATCTCCGGCTGCGCGACCCCGAGGTGGCGGTGCGCGTCAACTGGCAGACCTATGCCGGCCCGGAGAGCCGCTACTGCCCCGCCGCGGTCTACGAATGGATCGACGACGGCAAGGGCGGCAAACGCTTGCAGATCAACGCCCAGAACTGCGTCCACTGCAAGAGCTGCGACATCAAGGATCCGACCCAGAACATCGACTGGGTGCCCCCGCAAGGCGGTGGCGGGCCGAACTATCCGAGCGGCATGTGAGCGTGGCGCCGGCTCAGCCGAACGCGAGCCGTCGCGGGGGCGGCGGGACGGCCGAAACGGCCGGGGCCGGGGTCGTGTCCCGGCGCTCGGGTGTCGCGTGCCCGGCCGGCGGGGGCGCGGCGGGAGCGGGCCACGGGGCACGGGTCGCCGCGGACCGCGGGGCCGACTCACTCGCTCGCGAAGGCGGGGCCACGGGCGGCGAGCCGGGCTCGGTCGCCGATTCGTTGGGCGAGCCGACGGTCGGGTCGGGTACGGCGGGACCGGCCGTCGGCGCCGACGGCGGCGGGGCGGTGGTCGGCGCAGCCG
>JAILZQ010000132.1 GCA_023512415.1 Geminicoccaceae bacterium
AAGATCGTGGGCTGGGTCAGTTGTGTTTAAGTGACAGTGTTCGGAGAGCAACTGGAACGCATCCAGCGCTTCGGTCCGACCGTTCCGCTCGGCCGTGCCGGCCGGCCCGAGGAGGTCGCCGAAGCGGTCGTCTGGTTGCTGTCCGACAAGGCGAGCTACGTCGCCGCCACGGTTTTCAACGTGAGCGGCGGCCGCTGAGCCGGGCGCGCATCCGTCGGGCCGCGAGGTTCGACCCCGCCTGTCAAAGACTACCGAGATAGGCAAGGAAGTCGGCGATCGCCGCGGGCTCGAGCTGGACCTCGGGCATGGCCGGGTGGCCGGTGACCAGCCCTTCGGCGAGACCCTCGGCGAGGCTTTCGATCGGATAGCGCTCTTTGAGCGTCCGGAACGGTGGGGCCGCCGGCAGGGGGCTTGCGCCGGCCGGCCCCGTGGCGTGGCAGCGGCCGCACAGGGCCGTCGCGAGCTCCCGCCCGCGGGCCGGATCGCCGGCTGCGAGCGACGAGGCCGTGAAACCCACGAACAGGAGGGCTCCGGCGACGATGGTCCTCATCGGCCGTCGAGCCATGGCTCGGCCTCCTCGAGGCGCTGCCGGCGGGGCACCGTGGCGATCGTCGCCGCGCCGCTGCCTTTGGGCCCGAGATCCACCTTGCTGCCGACTGGATCCCCGAGGCCCGCCACCTCCGGCCGGGCCGAGACCCGAGCCTCCTCGTCGTCGAGGCGGGCGACGCGGCGAATCTCGTCCTCGTTACTGGGCGGAATCTTGTCCGCGCGCGGGAAGTGCAGCACACCGGCCGGCATGACGGCGGCATCCACCTTGTGCACCGAAGGAAGTTCCGCGTCTTTCCGCATCGAACCCTGGCTCGGCATCGTCGCGGCGCGCGGCTCGGATGCAGCGTGGAGCGCATCCCAGTGATCTCGGGCGAGGCGCGCACCGGTTTCGGACACGCTGCCCGAGACGAGGCTCATCGTGTCGCGGTTGGCCCGCTCGACCTCGCCCGCCGACCGCGGCGGATGACCGCCGACGAGAGGCGCTAGCGCCGCCAGCTCCGCGGTGGCCGAGGAGATGGTCCCCCGTCGCATCGTTCCCCGTCGCTCGAGCCTCGTTCGGCTTCTGCCCGAGGCCTCGGCCACGCGCAACCGGAACGCTTCGGCCGCGGCCGGGCAGCGGCGCGGTCGCGAGGAGCGCGCGACGTAGGCGGAGCGGAGGAGTCGGCCGAGGGTGACGTGATCGGTCACGTCGTCCCGACACCGCCATCGTCGGGGCGCGGCCCGGGCCTGCGCGCCGCCGGTGCCGGCCCGACGAGGATGCGCTCGTACGCGGCGGCGGTCGTGGGCGACGGGGCCGCCTCGGCTCACGGCAAGGAACAGGCCCGTGCGCTGCACGCCCGCGGCGGCGCTTCGGCGGCGGTGCAGCGCTCTGTCTCCGGCTCCCCGCCGAGCGCCCGTGGTATTGACAAGATTTTTAGTCTGACCTAACTTTCTGGGCATCGGCTGGATCGGCCCGATGTGGCCGCTCCGGCCCGCGGAGCCGAGCCTTGCTGCCACGCCGAGCGCTTTCCACCCTGCTCGCCGCCACTCTCTTGCCCATCGCCACGCGGGCAGCGGCCCCCTTGCAAATCGTCGCGACCATAGCCCAGATCGGCGATCTCGCGAGCCGGATCGCAGCCGAGCGCGCGCAGGTCGGCTCGCTCATAGGCGAGGGGGTCGACCCGCACACTTATCGCCCGACGCGGGCCGACGTCGCGACGTTGCGCCGCGCCGACCTCGTCCTCGCCAACGGCCTCCGGCTCGAGGCGCAGCTCGACGAGCTCTTGACGGCGCTCGCCCGCGAAAAGCCGGTGCTTCGTCTGGCCGAGCGGCTACCGGCCGAGCGCCTGCTCGCCCATCCCGAGTTCCCCGGCAAGTACGACCCGCACGTGTGGAACGACGTCGGGCTGTGGCGCGAACTCGTGGTCGTGGTGCGCGACGAGCTCGTCCGCCTCGATCCCGCGGCCGCGAGCGGGTTCGCCGAACGCGCCCGGGCTTACGAGGCCGAGCTCGCTGCGCTCGATGCGTATGTACGCGGTGTGCTCGCTTCCGTTCCGCCGGATCGGCGGGTGTTGGTCTCGGCGCACGACGCCTTCGGCTATTTCGGCCGCGCTTACGGCTTCGAGGTGATCGGCATCCAGGGCCTGTCGACCGAAAGCGAGGCCGGGCTCGCGGAGATCGAACGGATCGTGCGGCTGCTCGTCGATCGTCGGATCCAAGCCGTGTTCGTCGAGAGTTCGGTGAGCGAGCGCCACGTGCTGGCCCTGGTCGAGGGGGCGGCGGCCCGCGGGCACACGGTGCGCATCGGCGGCCAGTTGTTCTCCGACGCCATGGGCGCGCCCGGGACTTACGAGGGGACCTATGTCGGCATGATCGACCACAATGCCACGGTCATCGCCCGCGCGCTCGGCGGCACGGCGCCACCGCGCGGCTGGCGCGGCCGTTTGGCGCTTGCAAGTTGAGGCTTCGGTGGTCCTGTCGTCGCGCATCCGTGACAGCTTCCCGCTGCCGCCCCGGCCGGCGGATCCCGTGAGCCCGCTCGCGGTCGCCGGGCTCACGGTCGCCTACCACGACCGGCCGGTGCTCTGGGACGTCGACTTCGTGGCCCCTCCCGCCGGGCTCGTGGCCGTCCTCGGACCCAATGGGGCCGGGAAATCGACGTTCTTGAAGGCCGTGCTCGGTCTGATACCGAAGCTCGCCGGCGAAGTGCGTTTTTTTGGACGGCCGCTCGACCGCAAGAGCGGGCTCGTCGCCTACGTCCCGCAGCGGACCGCTGTCGACTGGGACTTCCCGATCACCGCGGTCGAGGTCGTGGCGATGGGGCTCTACCATCGGATCGGCTGGCTCCGACCGGTCCGCCGTCGGCATCTCGAGGCGGCCCGCGTCCAGCTCGATCGGGTCGGTCTCGCCGATCTCGCCGACCGGCAGATCGGCCAACTCTCGGGCGGTCAGCAGCAGCGGGTGTTCCTCGCCCGTGCGCTCGCCCAGGACGCCCGCCTCTATCTCTTGGATGAACCGCTGGCCGGGATCGACGCGGCGAGCGAGCAGGTCGTGGTCGAGCTCCTGCGCGAGCTTCGGGCGACCGGCCGCACGGTGATCGTCGTGCACCACGACCTCGAGAGCGTGCCCGGGATCTTCGACGAGGCCATGCTCCTGAACGTTCGGCGCATCGCCGCCGGGCCGGTCGGCACGGTCCTGACCCCCGCCAACCTCGCCCGCGCCTACGGCGTCACCTTCGCCCCGAAGGTCGCGGCGGTCGTCGGCGGTTGAAGGACGGCCCGTGACCGACTTGCTCTCGGCCCTTTTCCTGGGCGCCGGCTACAACAGCGCCGTGGCCACGCTCGGTGCCGCCTATCTGGGTGTGGCGGGCGGGCTCGTCGGCACCTTCCTTGTCTTGCGCCGGCGGGTCATGCTGGCCGACGCGCTGAGCCATGCCACGCTCCCCGGGTTGGTTCTGGCCTTCCTTTGCGGGCTGGCCTTGCTCGGCGAGGGGCGGATCCTGCCCGTCCTGCTGTTCGGGGCGGCGGCGAGTGCCGCGCTCGCCGGCCTCGCGGTCCAAGGGATCGTCGCCAACCGCAGGCTCGCCGAAGACGCGGCGATCGCGAGCGTGCTCGCCTGCTTCTACGGCGCGGGCATCGTCCTCGCGAGCTACCTGCAGAGCCTGCCGGTGGGCGGCCAGGCGGGACTGCAACGGTTCCTCCTGGGCTCGGCCGCAGGCATGCTGCGCGGGGAGGCCGAACTCCTGGCGGCCTCGGCCGTGCTTCTCGTGCTGTTCACCGGCCTGTTCGCCAAGGAGCTGCGTCTCCTCTGCTTCGACCCCGTGCACGCCGAGGCCCATGGCTGGCCGGTTGCTCGGCTCGACCTCCTGCTCCTCGCTTTGCTCCTGGCCCTCCTGGTGATCGGGCTGCAGATCGTGGGCCTGGTGCTCGAGCTCGCGCTGGTCGTCGTGCCGGCGGTGACCGCTCGCCTCTGGACCGAACGGCTCGGCCGCATGCTGCCGCTCGCAGCAGCGATCGGCGCGGCGGGCGGCTGGATCGGTGCCGCGCTCTCGGCCGCCCTGCCGCGGCTGCCGACCGGGCCCTCGATCGTCCTCGTGCTCGCCGCCATCTTCCTCGCGAGCCTGATCGTCGCACCGCAGCGGGGGCTCCTGGCGGTCGCCGCCCGGCGCCGTCGACTCGTCCGGACGCTCGCGGCGGAAGGGCTCGAACGGCCGGGCTCGCCGTGATCGAGCTCGCCGATTTCCTGGAGCTCGACCTACCGGCGCTCGCGACGGGGACGCTCGCGGCCCTGGCCTGCGGCTTGCTCGGCAACTTCCTCCTCCTCCAACGGCGGAGCCTCTTGGGCGACGCGGTGAGCCACGTCGTTCTGCCGGGGATCGTGCTCGCGTTCCTCGTGACCGGAAGCACCAGCACTTGGCCCATGATGCTCGGGGCGGGGGCGGCCGCGGTGGCGAGCGTGTTCTTGATCGACCTCGTCCAGCGGGCGGCACGGATCGAGGCGGGTGCGGCCATGGGCGTCGTGCTGACGAGCCTGTTCGCTCTGGGGGTGGTTCTGCTCGAGCAAAGCGGTGCCCGAGCCGTGCACCTGGACGTGGAGCACGCGCTTATGGGCTCGCTCGAGGGGATCGTCTGGCTCGGAGCCCGCGACTTCTCCGCACTCGTCGATCCCGACCGGCTCGCCACCCTGCCCGAACCTCTTCTGCGCCTCGCGGTCGTGACCACCATGGTCGCTCTCCTGCTCCTCGTGCTGCGTAAGGAGCTCACGATCGCGAGCTTCGATCCGGGCTACGCCACGAGCCTCGGGATCCCGGCGAGGGCGATCGGCCTCGTGCTGCTCGTCGCGAGTGCGGTCGCCGCGGTCGCCGCCTTCGCCGCCGTAGGGGCGATCTTGACGATCGCCATGTTCGTTTGCCCGGCGGCCACCGCACGAATGCTCACCGACCGGCTGGGCAGGCAGATCGCGCTGAGCGCGCTCGCCGCCCTCCTCGCCGGGACGCTCGGTTACGCGCTCGCCGCCTGGGCGCCGCTTCTCTTCGGATCGGAGCGCGGTCTCGGCGCCGCGGGCATGATCGCGGTCGTCGCCGGCTGCTTGCAGGGCCTTTCGATCCTCCTCGCCCCGCGCTACGGAGCCTTGGCCCGAGCCCGTGCCCGCTCGCGGGGACGGCGATCGGGCGAGGGAGCGACGGCGCGAGGGGGCGTGCCGTGAGGAGCGGGGGCGGGCGGGCCTCGGCGCGGGCGGCGAGCTTCGATCGGACGCGCGCCGACCACCGCCAGGAGCTCGCCGAGGACTATGTCGAGCTGATCGCCGAGCTCACCGAGGCGACGGGCGAGGCGCGCGCCGTCGACCTGGCCGCGCGCTTGGGGGTGACGCCCGCCACCGTGGCCAACGCGATCGCCCGCCTGCAGCGTGACGGCTATGTCCGGAGCGAGCCCTACCGGGCGATCTTCTTGACCGAACGCGGCCGCGCGCTCGCCGCCTATTGCCGTCGTCGACACCGGATCGTGCTCGCCCTTCTGGCCGCACTCGGGGTCGATCCGGCGGCCGCCGAGCAGGACGCCGAGGGGATCGAGCACCATGTGAGCGAGCCGACGCTCCGGGCGATCGAGCGCTGGCTCGCCCGCCAGGGCGTACCCATCGACTGAGCGCGGTGCGTCGGGGCTGGGCGGCGAGCCTGCCTTGCGCCATAGTGGGGAGGGGTCCGTCGCCTGCGGATGGAGCGGATGGTGGCGGGAACATCGATCGTCGCCGAGGGCGCGCGCGGCCGCGCGGGCCGGCTCGACCAGCTCTGGTCGTCGATCGCCGATGCCGGGCGCGACTTGCTCCGGCGGCGGCTCGGGCCACGGCGGCGGGCGGTGGAGGTGCTCTGCCGCGAACTCCTCTCGGTGCGGGGCGAGGCCTCGACACTGGCCCTCGCCCGCGAGCTGGTCGAGACCTGGCGGGCCATGCCGGAGGCCGAGCGGTCGGCGTTCCTGCGGTCCTTGGCCCGAGAGTTCGGCCCCGATCTCGAGGCCGCCAAGGCGGCGGCGGAAGCTTTCCTGCGGGCGCCGGGTCCACGGAGCTTGGCCGAACTCGCGCGGGCGAGCGAGGCGCCGCGGGTCGAGCTGTTCCGCCGGATGAACACCGCGCCGGGCGGCACCCGCGCGATCGTCGAACTCCGCGCCGAGCTTCTCCGAGCGGTGGGCGACGATCCGGCGCTCGCCGAGCTCGACCGCGACCTGTTGGGCTTGCTCGCCACCTGGTTCAACCCGGGCTTCCTCACGCTCACGCGGATCGACTGGGGCAGTCCCGCAGCTCTACTCGAAAAACTCAAGGGATATGAAAAGGTCCACCGGCTGGACTCGCTCGAGGCCTTCAAGCGGCGGTTGGCCGCGGACCGACGTTGCTTCGCTTTCTTCCACCCCGTGCTGCCCGGGGAGCCGTTGATCTTCGTCCAGGTGGCACTGACCCGCGGGCTCGCCGACCGGATCGGGCCGCTCATCGACCCGGACGAGCCCGTCGCCCCGGCGGCCGAGGCGGACAGCGCGATCTTTTACTCGATCAGCAATTGCCAGGACGGGCTCAAGGGCGTCACCCTCGGCAATTTTCTCATCAAGCTGGTGGTCGCGACGATCCAGGCGGAGCTGCCGCGGATCGCCCGCTTCGCGACCCTCTCGCCGGTCCCGGGCTTCGCCCGCTGGCTGGCCGCCGAGCTCGAGACCGGGACGGCGCCCGTGAGCGAGGCCGAGCGGGAGCTCGTGCGGCGGTTGGCCGAACCCGACTGGCACGCCGACCCCGACCTCGCCGCGGCGCTCGAGCCGGTGCTCACGGGTTTGTGCGCCTGGTACCTGATCCGGGCGCGCCGCAACGGTCGGCCCATCGACCCGGTCGCCCGCTTCCATCTCGGCAACGGCGCGAGGCTCGAGCGGATCAACTGGCTGGCCGATACCTCGCCGAAGGGGCTCGCCGAATCGCACGGGCTCATGGTCAATTACGCCTACGATCCCGCGCGGATCGAGCAGAACCACGAGCTCTACGTCGAGGGCGATTTGGTCCACGCCCGTGGCGTCGAGCGGCTCTTGGTGGCCCGGGAACGGCTGGTCGAGCGGATCCAGCTCCCGGCTCTGGCGACGAACGGCTGAGCGCCGGCCCGCGGCGGCTCGGAGCGTAGCCGCGCGATCACGAACGGGAAGCGGCGACGCAGTCGGGAAAGGGAATGGTCGGAGCGGCGGGATTCGAACCCACGACCCCCAGCGCCCCATGCTGGTGCGCTACCAGGCTGCGCCACGCTCCGACCGACCGCCCGAGGGACGGCGGGCGGACTATAGGGGGTCGACGAAGGCGGAGCAATCGTCGCCGCCGGCTCAAGCCATCGCGCGGCGCAGGCGGGCCCGCAGCTCCTCGAGCTCGGTGCGCATCGCGACGAGCCGCTGGCGGGCCCCGCCGCCGATCTGCAGGCCGAGCCCGGAAGTCGTGTCCGCCTCCGGCTCGGTCGGGCGGGCCGTCCGCGCCCCGGTGCGCGTCGTACGCAACGCCTTCTGGGCGCCTTTGATGGTGTAGCCTTCCTCGTAGAGCAATTTGCGGATCCGGCGCAGGATCTCGACGTCTTCCGGTCGGTAGTAGCGCCGGCCTCCGGCCCGCTTGAGCGGCCGCACCACCGGGAATTTGCTTTCCCAGAAGCGGAGCACGTGCTGGGCGACGCCGAGCTCCTCGGCCACCTCGCTGATCGTGCGAAAAGCCGTCGCGGCCTTGACCGGACGTTCCTCGGTGCCTTCCGAAGCGATCGCCCGATCGCTCACGAGGTTCGCCCGGCGGCCGCGTTGATCCGGTCCTTGAGGACCTGCGAGGCGCGGAAGACCAGGACCTTGCGCGGCGGGATCGGTACCTCCTCGCCGGTCTTGGGGTTGCGTCCGACCCGCTTGCCCTTCTCGCGCACGGCGAAAGTCCCGAAGGAGGAGATCTTGACCGTGCCGGCCGTCAGCACGGCCTCGACGATCTGGTCGAGGACTTGATCCACGAGCTCGGCCGACTCGCTCCGCGACAGGCCGACCTGCTGATAGACCGCTTCCGCCAGCTGCGCCCGCGTCACGGTTCTCCCGGCCACCCCCGCCTCCTCCCATCTTTGAAGAAAAGCCTAGATGGTCCAACGGGTTCCGTCAACGACAAAGGGGACCGTTCACCAGCGGAGGAGGGTTGCCCCCCAGGCGAAGCCACCGCCCAGCGCGTTGACCGCGACGAGCCGGCCGGCGACCAGGCGGCCGTCGTTCGCGGCGACATCGAGCGCCAGCGGGATCGAGGCGGCGGAGGTGTTGGCGTGGCGATCCACCGTGACCACGGTCTTTTCGGCCGGCACACCGAGCCGCTTGGCGACCGCCTCGATGATCCGCAGATTGGCCTGGTGGGGTACCAGGAGGTCGAGGTCGTCAACCGATAGGCCGGTCTCCCCGAGGACCGCTAGCACCGATTCCGCGAGCCGCGCCACGGCGTGGCGGAACACCTCGCGGCCGTTCATGCGGAGATGCCCGGTGCTCCGGGTGGCCGACGGCCCGCCGTCGACCCAGAGGTCGCCATAATGTCGTCCGTCGGCTGCGAGCTTGGTGGCGAGGAGGCCGCGATCCGCCAAGGTCCCACCTTGCCGGTCGGCGCGCAGCAGGAGCGCCCCGGCGCCGTCGCCGAACAGCACGGCGGTCGAGCGGTCGTTCCAATCGAGCAGCCGCGAAAAGGTCTCGGCGCCGATCACGAGGGCGGTCCGTGCGTGGCCGAGGCGGAGGAGGCTGTCGGCCACCGCGAGTCCATAAGCGAAGCCGGCGCAGACCGCTTGGACGTCGAGGGCGATGCCGATCGGCGCGCCGAGCTTGCGCTGTACGGCGGTGGCGGTCGCCGGGAAGGTGTGGTCCGGGGTGCTGGTAGCGAGCACGATCGCCTCGACCGCGGCCGGTTTCGCCCCGGCGCGCTCGAGCGCTCGGCGGGCCGCCTCGACGGCCAGATCGGAGGTCAGCTCGTCGTCGGCGGCGATGTGCCGACGGGTGATCCCCGTCCGCTCGCGGATCCAGGCATCCGAGGTATCGAGCCGGGAGGCGAGCGCGTCGTTGTCGACCACGCGGGCGGGCAGGTAGGCGCCGACACCGGCGACGAGGGAGCGGATCACCGGTCGGCTCGCTCAGGAGGCGGCGGCGCGCGCGACGGGTTCGAGCGCGTGGGCGACGGCACGCATCTCCTCGGTGATGCGCGCGTTGGTGCCTTGCCGGACGAGATCGGCTGCGACCTTGACCGCCCAGGAGAAGCCGAGCGCGTCGGTGCCGCCGTGGCTCTTCACCACCACCCCGTTGAGGCCGAGGAACATTGCGCCGTTGTAGCGGCGTGGGTCGAACCGCTCGCGCAGGGCGGTGAGCGCCGGCCGCGCCACGAGATAGCCGAGCCTGCCGCGCAGGGTCGAGCTGAAGGCCTCCTTGAGCGCGTCGCGGAACATCCGTGCCACGCCTTCGGCGATCTTGAGCGCGACGTTCCCGGTGAAGCCGTCGGTCACCACCACCTCGACCGAGCCCTCGACGAGGTCGGTGCCCTCGACGAACCCACCGAAGCGGATCGGCGGTGGGCTCGCCCGGAGCATGTCGGCGGCCCGACGGACCACGTCGTCGCCCTTGAGTTCCTCCGTGCCGACGTTCAAGAGCCCGATCCGCGGCTGCTCGACGCCGAGGATGGCGCGGGCGAAGACCGTCCCCATGACCGCGAACTGGACCAGCGTGTCGGCG
>JAILZQ010000133.1 GCA_023512415.1 Geminicoccaceae bacterium
GTGCCGCCGCGGGAGCGGAGCCGGTTCGTCCAGCGCCTGCTCGAGCAAGCGCTGCCGCCGGACGAGGAGGACCCGCTCTATCGCTTGGCCCTCGAGGTCGAACGCGACCCGGCGCTGTCCGCCGAGATGGCCGAGTGGGAGGAGGCGACCCTCGGCGACGGGCTCGGACCGGTGCGGTGAAGCGCGGCGAAGTCTGGTGGGTCGATCTCGACCCGACCCGCGGCAGCGAGCTCCGCAAGCGGCGGCCGGCTCTCATCTTGAGCGTCGACGCCCTCAACCGGGCGCGTCGCACGGTGGTGGTGGTCCCGCTCTCGAGCTCGCCCGAGCCGCGCCCCCCGCTGGTCGTGCCGGTACCCTCGGCCGGGCCGGGGTCGGTGGCGATCTGCGACCAGCTCCGAGCGGTCGACAAGCGCCGGCTCGGTCGGCTCTTCGCTCGGGTCGAGAACGCCGAGCTGCGAGCCGTCGAAGACGGCGTGCGCGTCGTGCTCGGGCTTTGAGGAGGCGCGCATGACGGCCCGCAGCGGACCGGGAACGGCGAGCCCGCCGATCCTCGACGCCCACATGCACATTTGGGACCTTTCGCTCGGCAAGCATCCTTGGCTTTGCGGCGAAGCGATCCCGTTCCGCTACGGCGACTACGCGGCGATCCGGCGGAGCTTTTCAATTCAGGATTACCGCCGGGCTTCGGCCGGGTTCGACCTCCGCGGCACGGTCTACGTCGAGGCCGAATGGGACCCGACCGATCCTCTGGGCGAAACCCGCTGGGTGCACGAGGTGGCGGCGCGCGAGGGGCTGCCCTCGGCGATGGTCGCCCAGGCCTGGCTCGACCGCGACGACGTCGAGGAGCTCCTGGCCGCCCAGGCGGCCTTCCCGCTGGTCCGCGGGATCCGCCACAAGCCCCGGGCGGCGGCCCGGCCGGACCGGGTCGAGCCGGGTGTGCCGGGCTCGCTCTCCTGCCCGCGCTTCGCGCGCGGTTTTTCGCTGTTGGCCCGCTACGGGCTGTCCTTCGACCTGCAGGTCGTCTGGTGGCACCTCGCCGAGGCGGTGGAACTCTTCGCCCGCCATCCCGAGGTGTCGGTCGTGTTGAACCACACGGGGCTGCCGGCCGACCGGAGCCCGGAGGGGATCGCCGGCTGGCGCCGGGCGATGGCGCGGCTCGCCGAACTACCGCAGGTCGCGGTCAAGATCAGCGGGCTCGGGCTCCCGGGGCGGCCATGGACGGTCGCCGACAACGGGCCGATCGTCCGCACCGTGCTCGAGCTCTTCGGCGTCGATCGCTGCCTGTTCGCTTCGAACTGGCCGGTCGACACGCTGTGCGCCGACTTCCGGACGATCTTCGAGGGCTTCCTCGAGATCACCCGCGAGCTGTCCGCCGACGAGCGAAGGACGCTCTTCTTCGAGAACGCCTGCCGGGTCTACCGGATCGAACCCCAAGGGCTCGCGAAAAGCTGAGGAGGCGGGAATGGCACCCGCCTCCCCGCACACGGAACCGGACGCTCAGCCCTTCTTGGTGACCGCCCAGATCACCCCGCTCTTCGGCACGGTGTAGAAGGGCGAGGGCATGGTGAAGTCGGTGTACACCTCACCGTAGTCGACGATGTACATGGTCCGCCCGTCGTTCGAGAAGACCACGTCGTTCGGCCGCTCGAGCCCGCCCCGGTTCTCGGGCTTCTGGTAGGCGTTCGGTCCCATCTCGATGTTGCGGGCGAAGTAACGCCATTTGACGCCGGTGGGCTCCAGGAACTCGACCTCGAGCACTGCGGGCCAGGTCGGGATCAGGCTCTCGGGCCCCGTGTCGAGGATCCCGTAGACCGCGCCGTAGAGCTTGTTCGGCCCGGCGAAACCCGCCGGACTCCAAGCGATGCCGTCGATCGGGTTGTTGGTGTCCCACTCGAGGACCGGGTTGATGTAGCCGTCCGGGTTCGGGTTGGCGGCGATCAAGGGCACCCCGCGCACCCCGTCGATGTGCGGCTGGAACCGGTAGGGCGGCATCTTCGGCACGAACGGCTCGTCGCCGATGTAGAGGTTCGGGTGCGGTCGTTCGACCTTGGAGCCGCGGTAGGCGGTCCAGCCGAAGCGCTTGTTCGAGACGAAGCCGAACCCCTCCTTGTCGGGGAAGCCGGCGTCCTGGCCTTTGGCCGTGACGATGTAGAGCTTCTCCGCTCCGTTCGCCACCCGCCGGTGGCCGAGGTCGTTGGCGCCGTTGTCGGAGACGGCGAGGGCGTTCTCCCACTTCGTCCCCTTGGGGCCGAACTCGATGCCCGCCTGGTTGCGGAAGCCCATGGCGTAGACTTCCATCTTCTCGTGCGGGTAGATCCCGTCCGGGCCGCGGTCGGTCATCTTGACCCGCATGACCGAACCACCGCAGGGCACCGTGGCCTTGACGATCTGGCCGGGCTTGGCGGGCACGCCGACCGGCAGGAGCGCCCCGGTCATCCGCCCGTCGGCGCTCTTCACGTTGAGGCCGGTGTGGACGATGTCGCGGCAGACCGGATCGCGCGGGGTCTTGGGCAGGTTCGGATCGCCGTGCTTGACCCAGAACGGGTCGTTCGGGATGTCGACCCAGCCGTGATTGTCGGGATCGGCGAAGCCCGTGTTCGACGGCAGGCCGAGCGCGAAGTAGATGTAGCCGTCCTTGCAGGTGATCCCGCCGTTGCGGTGGTCGCCGATGAAGAGATCCTTGACGATCAGCTCGAGCTTCCCGTCGACACCCTTCTGCTGCCAGATCTTCTCACCGTATTCGGGGATGTAGACCGTGTCGTTCTCGGCGCAGTAGCCGATCTCGTTCATCACGGTGGTGAAGGTACCCTTGCCGATCTCCTTGATGAGCTTCCCGGTCTTGTCGAAGACCTTGACGTGCGGCGGGTCGATCTCGTCGGGGCCGCCCAAGAGCTTACCGGAGATCGCGACCCACACGTTGCCGTCCTTGTCGACCGTGGCCGAAGACGGCGTGTCGAGGCCGGCCACGAACACCGAGACCTCGTAGCCCTTCGGCACCACGACCTTGCTCGGGTCGGGCACGACCGCGATGCGCTTGGCCCAGCCCCCGGACTGGCCGGTCCCCTGCATGTCCGCCCAGGCGCTCGAGAGCGCCAGGAGCGAGACGCCCGCGGCGAGCGTCAGCGTGGTCGAGAGCCTCATGGATCGTCCTCCCCATCACCCCGGCTCCGGCGACCCTTCGACCGGGCCGGGTGTTGCTCGGCCGCCCGGCGGCGCTCAGCGCGCGCCGAGTCGGCGGATGTGTGCCACGATGTTGGCGATGTCCTCCTCGGCGATCGTCCCGCCCCAGGCCGGCATGTAGCTGGACTTGCCGACCGCCACGCCACCCTCGCGGATGACCGTCGCGAGATAGTCGTCGGGCAAAAGCTCGATGTAGCCCTTGCGGGTCAGGTTCTCGACGTGCGGCATGAAGGTGTGCGCCCCGCCCTGGCCGTCCGGCCCGTGACAGCCGGCGCAATAGCGGGCGTAGAGCCGAGCACCCCGCTCGAGGTCGGCGGCCCGGACGAGCGGGGCCGCGACGAGCGGGACGAGCACCACCGCGGCGAGCCTGCCTGCGCGCATGAGACCTCCCTGATGCACGCCCGCCCGGTCGATGCCGCGCGGTTCTTTGTCCGGAAGGTTAGACTGGCGAGCCCGCGCGCTCAACGTCCGGCTGTCGGCACGCGCCATGCGCGCCGCTCAGACGAGGGCCACCTCGACCGCGCCCAAGGCCTCGACCTCGATCCGGAAGGCGGCCGGCCCCTCGGCCCATTGCGGCATGGTCATCGTACCGAGCGAAAGGAAGGTGCCGGCCTCGAGCCCGGTCCCGAGCTTGCGCCGCTTCTCGGCGGCGAACAGGAGGGCATCGAGCGGATGGCCGAGCAAGGCCGCCCCGGTCCCGGTCGCCACCTCGCGCCCGTCGACGAGCGTGCGCGCGGCGAGCCGCTCGAGCGGCAGGGCGGGGTCGAAGGGCCGTTCGACGCCGAGGATCGAGGCGGCGTTGTAGACATTGTCGGCGGCGAGGCTCGGCCCGCCCACGGTCTTGAAGTCGAGGTAGCGGTCGTCGACGATCTCGATCGCCGCCACGATCGTGGCGATCGCCGCGGTCACCTCGTCCCGCGTGTAAGGCTGCGGCCGGGCCGGCAGGTCGCGGCCGAGGCGGACCGCGATCTCGGTCTCGATCCCCGGCCGGCGGAAGGCGGCGTGCGGCAACCGGGCGCCGCTCTTGTGCACGGTCGAGGCGAACACTTCGCCCAGGACGGGCTCGTCCACGGCGATCAGCCGCCGGGTGTTCTCGGCGGTGCCGCCGATCTTGAGCCCGACCACGGGGCCGAGGGCCTTGGCGAGCGCCCGGTTGGCGATCGCCTGGACGGCATAGCCCTGATCGAGTGCGGTGAGCCCGGGGATGCGGTCGAGCGGGGTGAGGGTGAGGCGGTGGCGGATCACGGTCGCGGCCGCCTCGGCGAAGATCGTGGCTTGCATGGTCGCGTGCCTCCCGGACGGTTGCGCCGCCCGCCGACGAGCTTCTAGCCTCCGCCCGCCACCGGGGAAGTGCCGTGCCCGAGACCCTGCTCCGCCGGATCGACGACAAGCGCGAGGACCTCGTCGAGCTCACCCGCGCCCTCGTGCGGGTCCCGACCGTCAACCCGCCGGGTGAGGCCTACCGCCCGTGTTGCGAGCTCTTGGGCGCGCGGCTCGCCGCCCGCGGCTTCGAGGTCCGCTACCTGCGCGCCGAGGGCACGCCCGGCGACAGCGACCGGTTCCCGCGCTGGAACGTCGTGGCGCGCCGCGAGGGCAGCCGCCCCGGACCCTGCGTCCACCTCAACGGCCACATCGACGTGGTCGAGGCGGGGGAGGGCTGGACGGTCGATCCCTGGGCCGGGGAGGTGCGCGAGGGCAAGCTCTACGGCCGCGGGACCTGCGACATGAAGGGCGGGATCGCAGCCGCCGTGGTGGCGGCCGAAACGCTGCTCGAGGTCGAGCCGGATCTTCCCGGCGTGATCGAGATCTCCGGCACTGCCGACGAAGAGTCCGGCGGCTACGGCGGCGTCGCCTGGCTCGCCCGCCGGGGCTTCTTCTCGAAGCCGCGCGTGGACCACGTGATCATCCCCGAGCCCTTGAACGTCGATCGGGTGTGCATCGGCCATCGCGGGGTCTGGTGGGCGGAAGTGACGACCCACGGGCGGATCGCCCACGGCTCGATGCCGTTTTTGGGCGACTGCGCGGTCCGCCACATGGGCGCCTTCCTGCAGGCGCTCGAAGACGAGCTCTGGCCGAAGCTCGCCCGGCGCCGGACGGCGATGCCCGTGGTGCCCGAGGCGGCGCGCGCCTCGACCTTGAACGTCAACGCGATCCACGGCGGCCAGCCGCTCGGCGAGGGCCTGCCGAGCCCCTGCGTGCCCGACAGCTGCCGGATCGTCCTCGACCGCCGGTTCTTGATCGAGGAGCGGCTCGAGGAGGTGAAGGGCGAGATCCGGGCGATCCTCGAGCGGCTCGCGCGCGAGCGGCCGGGCTTCCGTTGGTCGCTGCGCGATCTCTTCGAGGTCGAGCCGGTGCTGATCGATCCGGACCTGCCGGTACCGCGCACCGTGGCCCGCGCGATCCGCACCGTGCTCGGCACGGAGCCCGCCTTCGTCTGCTCGCCCGGGACCTACGACCAGAAGCACGTGGCGCGGATCGGCGGCCTCCGGGACTGCGTGGCCTACGGGCCCGGCATCCTCGACCTTGCGCACCAGCCGGACGAGTTCGTGGGGATCGAGGATCTGGTCGCTGCGACCAAGGTCCTGGCGCTTTCGATCCGCGCGCTCTTGCGCCGCGAGCCGGCTGCCGCCTGACGCCGGTTGGTCTATCATCGTCAAGCGCTGCGGGAGAGGATGGTCGTGGCCGAAGCGGCGGTCGCGAAAGGGAAGCTGACGGTCGCGGAGTTCCTCGCCTTCGAGGGCGAGCCCGAAGTCCGCTACGAGCTCGTGGACGGCGAGATCCTGCCGCTGGCCGGACCCCTCGACGCCCACGGCACGATCGTCGGGAACAGCTCGGGGCTGATCGACCAGCGTCTCGGCGAGAAGCCGCCTTGCCGGGCGGTGGTGGGCGGCGGTGTGGCGATCGACGCACACGATTGGTTCGTGGCCGACCTCGTCGTCACCTGCGCGCCGCCCGAGGGGCAGCGCGAGATCAGGGAGCCGATCCTGATCGTCGAGGTGCTCTCGGCATCGACCGCTGACCGCGACCTCGGGCGCAAACTCCAGCGCTACATCCGACTGCCGAGCGTGCAGGAGATCTGGCTCGTCGACAGCGGCGAGCGGTGGGTGCAGGTCTGGCGGCGGGCGGGTGAGGCCTGGATCGTGACCCTGCCGCTTTCCGGCTCCGCGAGCTTCCGCAGCGAGGTCCTGGGCGGCGCCGAGATCGACCTCGACCGGCTCTACCGGAACAGCGGTCTGTGAGGGACGCCACGAGCGCGGACGAGGCGCGCGAGGTGCCGCGGCCGGGGCCGAAGAACGCCCTGACCGACGTGGCGGGGCTGCGGGTCGGCAACGCGCAGGACATGCGGGTGCGGACCGGGGTCACGGTCGTGATCCCCGACGTGCGGGTTCTGGCCGCGGTCGACGTCCGCGGCGGGGCGCCGGGCACGATCAACACGGACGCGCTCGGGCCCGGCGGGCTGATCGACACGCTCCATGCGGTGGTGCTCGCCGGCGGCTCGGCCTTCGGGCTCGCCGCGGCGACGGCACTCATGGCCCCTCTGGCCCGCGACGGCCGCGGCTTCCGCGACTGGGGGCCGACCGTGCCCTTGGTCGCCGGTGCCATCCTGTTCGACCTCCTGAACGGTGGGGAGAAGGAGGGGATCGGCCCCGAGCTCTACGGGCGGCTTGCGCTCGAGGCCTATGCGGCGGCGGGCCCGGAGGTGCCGCTCGGCAAGGTGGGTGCGGGGACGGGTGCGATCGCCGGGCCGCTCGAGGGCGGGCTCGGCACCGCTTCCGTCTTCGACCCGGCGACCGGCGTGACGATCGCGGCATTGGTCGCGGTCAACGCGCTCGGCGGGACGACCTTCCCGGGCGAGGCGGCCTTCCTGGCCGGGCACCTGGCCTTCCCGGGCGAACTCGAGCCCGTGCCGCCGCCGCGCGCGCCCTCGGGGCCGCGCTTCGAGACCAAGCGCGGGCTGGGCCAGGCGCAACTCGGGCGGAACACGACGATCGGGGTCGTGGCGACCGACGCCCTGGTCGACCGCGACGGCTTACTCCGGCTCGCGGCCCAAGCCCAGAGCGGGCTCGCCCAGGCGATCCGGCCGGTCCACACGCTCTTCGACGGCGACACGATCGTGGCGCTCTCGACCCGGACCGTGCGGCCGCCCGAGCGGCCCGACCTCCTGATCCGGCTGGGTGCCCTCGTCGCCGACTGCACCGCCCGGGCGGTGATGCGCGGGGTGCAGGCGGCGGTCCGGCTGGGCGAGATCCCGGCTTGGCGCGAGCGGGCGGCCGAGGTTCGCGGAGAGCCGCGGGCCGCCGCGCCGAACTGATCAGCGGCCGAAGGGGCCCGCGAAGATGAACCAGGCCCCGAGCGCGATGCAGGCGAAGCCGACCGCGTAGTTGAGGGTGAAGGGTTCTTTCAAGAACCAGACCGAGAAAACGGCGAAGATCAGGAGGGTCACGATCTCCTGGATCGTCTTGAGCTGGGCGGCGGAATAGACCGAATGGCCGATCCGGTTGGCCGGCACGGCGAGCCAATATTCGACATAAGCGATGAGCCAGCTCACCGTGACCGCCTGCCACAAGGGCACGGCCTTGAAGCGGAGATGGCCGTACCAGGCGATCGTCATGAAGACGTTCGAAAGGATCAAGAAGACGATCGGGACGACCCAGGGCGCGAGCGGGAAGACGCGCTCGAGGGCAGCCAGCATGGTCGCAGGTCCGAACGGCGGCCGGGCGGCGGCCCGGGCTCAGCGGATGGCTTCGAGGATGCTCACGTAAGAGGCCACGCAGGCCCCGCCCATGTTGTAGATGCCGGCGGTCTCGGCGCCCGCGATCTGCATGCCGCCGGCCTCGCCCCTGACCTGCATGGCGGCCAAGACGTGCATCGAGACGCCGGTCGCGCCGATCGGGTGGCCCTTGGCCTTGAGCCCGCCCGAGGGGTTGACCGGGAGCTTGCCCTCCTTGGTGGTCCAGCCTTCCAGGATCGCTTTCGCCCCCTGGCCGCGCGGGGTGAGGCCCATCGCCTCGTATTCGAGGAGTTCGGCGATCGTGAAGCAGTCGTGCGTTTCGACCAGATCGAGATCCTCGAGGGTCATGCGGGCGCGCGCGAGCGCCTTCTTCCAAGCCTGCTCGCAGCCCTCGAAGAGCAGGATGTCGCGCCGGCTCATCGGCAGGAAGTCGGAGACCTGGGCGAAGCCGCGGAACGCCACCGCCTTGTTCAGCGACAGCGCGGTCTCGAGGTCGGCCAAGACGAGCGCCGCGGCGCCGTCCGAAACCAGCGAGCAGTCGGTCCGCTTCAAGGGACCCGCCACGATCGGGTTCTTCTCCGAGACCTGGCGGCAGAACTCGAAGCCCAGGTCCTTGCGCATCTGCGCCCAAGGATTGGCGCAGCCGTTGGCGTGGTTCTTGGCGGCGATCATCGCCAGGGCATCCGACTGGTCGCCGTGGACCTGGAAGTAACGCTGGGCGATCTGGCCGAACACGCCCGCGAACCCGCCCTCGATGCCGCGCTCCTCCTCGAGGTAGCTGGCCCGGAGCAGGGTCCTCGCGATCCCGGGGCCGTCGAGCTCGGTCATCTTCTCGACGCCGACCACGAGGACGATCCGCGCTTCCTTGGCGAGGATCGAGCGCAAGCCCGCGTGCACCGCGGCCGAGCCCGTGGCGCAGGCGTTCTCGACCCGGGTCGCGCGTGCGAAGCGCAGCGCCGGGTCGGCCTGGAGGACGAGCGAGGCGGTGAAGTCCTGCTCGACGAAGCCGCCGTTGAAATGGCCGAGCCAGATCTCGTCGACCTCCTGCGGGGCCACCCCGGCGTCGGCCAGCGCACCCTTGGCCGCCTCGACCACGAGGCTCTCCACGCTCCGGCCTTCGTGCTTGGCGAAGGGCAGATGATGCCAACCGACGATGCAGGCGGTCATGGGTCCTCGCGCAGGTTCGGATGCTGCGGCGCAATCTAGTCGCGGCCGGTCGGCCGACCAAGGGGCGGGGCGGACGGGCTCAGCTGGAGCGTCGGGCGATGCAGGCTCCCGACCGCTCGGCCGCCGAGCTCATTGCCAGGAGGCCGCCCCGGTCGAGGACGCGCTCTGCACTTCGCGCGGGGCGATCGCCATGGGTGTGGGCCGCTCCAGCAGCAGCGTGGCGAGGAGCAACACGGCAGCGAGGATCAACAGTGCGCGGTCGAGCATGGCGGCGGTCTCCGCGCGACGGCCGGCCGCCGCGCTTCACCGCATCATCTACGCCGCGCGGCGGCTTTCCGGGCGTGACGAGGGTCACAGGACACATTCGGATGCGCGCTTGCGAAGCGATCTGTTGC
>JAILZQ010000134.1 GCA_023512415.1 Geminicoccaceae bacterium
GGTGGTGACCGGTGCCGCCCAGGGGGTGGGCGAAGCCACCGCCCGGCTGATGGCTGCGCGCGGCGCCGCGGGCCTGGCCCTCCTCGACCGCAACCGCGCCGGGATCGAGGCGCTCGCGGCCGAGCTCGGGGCCGCCGGCACACCCTGCGAGCCGATCCCGGTCGAGCTCGCCCGGGTCGAGGATTGCTTCGCCGCGATCGACCGGGCGGCGGCGCGCTTCGGCTCGCTCTCGGGCCTGGTCAACGCCGCGGCCCTCACCGATCGCGGCACGATCGACGACACGACGGTCGAGCTGTTCGACCGGCTGATGGCGGTCGACGCCCGCGCCCCCTTCTTCTTGATCCAGCGGATCCTGCCGCATCTGCGCCGGGCGGGCGGGGGCACGATCGTCAACCTGCTCTCGCTCACGATCTGGAGCGGGCCCGCCTACTTGGCGCCTTACGTCGCGGCCAAAGGGGCGCTCGCGGCGATCACCCGGAACGTCGCAGCGGCGGTGATCAAAGATCGGGTGCGGGTCAACGGGCTCAATCTGGGTTGGACGGTGACGCCCGCCGAGCGGCTCGTCCAGACCACGGTGCACGGGCGGCCGGCCGATTGGCCCGAGATCGAGGGCGCGCGCCAGCCGATGGGCCGCCTCTTGACGCCCGAAGACGCGGCCCGGGCGATCTGCTTCCTGGCTTCCGACGAATCAGCGCTCATGACCGGGGCGATCGTCGACTTCGACCAGCGCGTGGTGGGCGTGCTCGCCCCCTCCGGTCCCCGCTCGGCGGCTAGTCCCTGAGCTGCTTCTTGAGGTTGCGGGCGGCCCGGTCGCCGAACACCCAGCGGGTCTGGTCGACCGTCGGCCGCTCGTTCTTGTAGCAGACCTCAGTGGCCGGATCGCAGGTGACCTTGCGGCGTGCCCGGATCGTGCCGTCCGGCTCGGTAACCGCGAGCGCCGGCTTGCGGCCGAATTGCTCGCGGGTGTTCTTGTAGTCGGGCTCGCCGCGCCTGGTGCAGAGCTCGTCCTCGAGGTCGCAGCGCACCCCCTCCTTCGGGTTGTAGCGGGTGTCGGTGCGCCAATTGCCGCCGATCCGCTCCTCGAGGTCCTCGGCCGCACTCTTGCCGAAATGTTCGCGGGTCAAGGAGAGCTCCGGCCCGCCGCGGTCGTAGCAGACCCGCTCGAACCGGTCGCAACGCACCCCGGGCGAGGGCGAGATCCAGCGATCGCTCGAGCCCCAGCCGGCGACCATGGGCCCGGGCGCGAAACCGCCTGCCGTGCCGCCGTCCATACAGCCGCAGGCGAGCAGCGCGAGGCCACCCGCCCAAAGCGCGCGCCGTTGCGCCATGGGCCCTTCTCCCCCGCTCGAGACGTCCCCCGACGCCGAAGGTGCCTGCGGCCCGCTTCTTTGCCAAGGGCCGAGCGCCCGGCCGTGCCGCTCAGCCTTCGACCGTGCCGATCCAGGGCAGGTGGCGGAAGCGCTCGGCCCAGTCGATTCCGTAGCCCACGACGAACAGGTCGGGGATCTCGAAGCCCACGAAGTCGGGCTGGATGTCGACCACCCGGCGCGAGGGCTTGTCGAGCAGCGCGCAGGTCCACACCCGCGCCGCACCGTGCTGCAGGAGGAGGTCGCGGGTGAAGAGGAGCGTGCGGCCGGTGTCCTGGATGTCGTCGACCAACAACACCGGGCAGCCCTCGATCGAGCTCGGCATCTCGCCGATCACCTTGACCGTGCCGCTGCTCTCGGTGCCGAGCCCGTAGGAGGAGACCTGGAGGAACTCGACCCGCGGCCGCATCCCCGCCCGGTCGAGGGCGCGCACGAGGTCGGCGGTGAAGACGAACGCCCCCTTCAAGAGCCCCACGAGGGTGAACTCGGACGGCAGCGTGGCGGCGATCGCGATCGCCAGCTCGTCGACCCGCCGGGCGATCGTCTCGGCGTCGAACAGGCGGGTGACCGGACGGTCCTCGGGCGTGGTCAAGCGGGCGGCTCCTCGAGCCGGAGGGTGAGGTCGGGGCGGACCCGGGCGGCCTCCTCGAGGGTGGCGAGCACCGGGCCGAGCTCGGGGTCGGCCTCGAGTTCGGCGCGCCTGCGGCCCCGCCAAACGATCTCGATCGGACCCGGAAGATCGGTCGTCACGACGTCGAAGAGGGCATCGAGATTGTGGCCGAAATGGCCCGGGAAGCCGAGCTCGCGGGCGAGCCGGGCGAAGACCGCGCGGCGGGTTCGGGTCCGGCCGTCGAGCCGGCAAGAGCGACCGGCCGGGCTCACTCCGGTACCTCCTCGAACGTCCGGTAATGGTCGGTCGTCAGGTAGATCAATCCGTCGTTCGACCAGACGAGCCGCTTGGGCCCGCGCGGGCCGCAGGAATAGTCGACATCGGCCTCGTACCATTTGCGGCCGCGCTCCTCGGGCAGCCGCTTTTCGCGGTTGCCGAAGCGGTTGCCGCCGATCACTCGGCCGGGTGCCACGGTGCAGAGGTCGGTCCCGGGCCGCCAGCCGAGCGCGGCCGCCTCCTCCTTGGTGAGGTAGCGCGCCGGCAGCTTCTTCGTCTTGCGGAGGCTCGCGACCGTCTCGACGAAGCCCTCGACGTCGACGATCCCCTGGGCTCGGGCGAAGAGCCGGATCTCCGCCGGCCCGGCCGCCGCCGGGAGCGACCAGAGAAGGATCAGGACGAGG
Source organism: Geminicoccaceae bacterium (assembly GCA_023512415.1). Taxonomy (GTDB): domain Bacteria; phylum Pseudomonadota; class Alphaproteobacteria; order Geminicoccales; family Geminicoccaceae; genus JANXAZ01. The sequence continues at coordinate 2,658 of JAILZQ010000134.1, forward strand.
AGGCCGAGGATCCGCCGCACGCTTTCCCCGCGTCTCGGGCACCCCCGGGTGATAGCGACCGGTCGGCCGGCCTCCAAGCCCGGCCCCGCGGTCCGGCTTGCCGTACCGGGTCCGCCCGCTAGACTGCCCGCCGGGGCCGTCGGGGCGGCTCGCCCGCCCCCGGGTGAGAAGGGAGGAGGAGATGGCGTTCCGCAAGCGCTTCCTGGCCGGGGCGGCGGCCCTGGGCCTCGCGGTCGGTGCCGCCGGCGGGCCGGCCGCCGCCGAGACCGTGCTCAAAGCGGTCATGCACTCCGATCTCAAGATCGTCGATCCGATCTGGACGACCGCCTACATCACCCGCAACCACGGCTACAATATTTACGACACGCTGTTCGCCATGGACGAGACGGGCGCGATCCGCCCGCAAATGGTCGACAGCTGGAAGGTCAGCGACGACGGCCTCACCTACAGCTTCACCTTGCGCGAGGGGCTCGTCTTCCACGACGGCCAGCCGGTGACGGCCGAGGATGCCGTGGCCTCGATCAAGCGCTGGGGCACCCGGGACACGATGGGCATCCTCTTGATGTCCTACGTGGAGCGGGCCGAGGCCAAGGACGCGCGGACCTTCGAACTGCAGCTCAAGAAGCCCTACGGCCTCGTTCTGCTCTCGCTCGGCAAGCCGTCGTCGAACGTGCCCTTCGTGATGCCCAAGCGGGTCGCCGAGACGCCGGGCACCGAGCAGATCACGGATTACACGGGCTCGGGCCCGTTCGTCTTCCGGAAGGATCTGTGGAAGCCCGGGGCGATCGCGGTCTACGAGAAGTTCAAGGGGTACAAGCCGCGCTCCGAGCCCCCCTCCTGGGGTGCCGGCGGCAAGGTCGTCAAGGTCGACCGGCTCGAGTGGATCTCGATGCCGGACCACCAGACGGCGGTCAACGCCTTGATCTCCGGCGAGATCGACTTGATGGAAGCGCCGCCGCACGATCTCTTGCCGGTGCTCGAAGCCGAAGCGAGCGTCCAGCTCTTCGAGTGGAACACTCTCGGCAACCAGTACATGTTCCGCTTCAACAGCCTGCATCCGCCGTTCGACAACCCGAAGATCCGGCGTGCCGCCCTCGAAGCCTTGAACCAGGAGGACTTCCTCAAGGCGGTGATCGGTGACCCACGCTATTACAAGACCTGTGCGGCGATGTTCGTCTGCGGCACGACCTTCGCCACCGACAAGGGTGGTGAGGTGATGCTGAAGTCGGACTTCGAGCGCTCGAAGCAGCTTCTGAAGGAGGCCGGGTACGACGGCACGCCGGTCCTCTTGCTCCATTCGACCGATCTGGTCGTGCTCGCCAACCTGGCGCCGGTCGCCAAACAGCTCCTCGAGAAGGGCGGCTTCAAGGTCGACATGGTCTCGATGGACTGGCAGTCGCTGGTCGCCCGCCGGGCCAAGAAGGACAAGCCGGCCGAGGGCGGCTGGAGCGCCTTCATGACTTCCTGGGTCGCGGCCGACATCTTGAACCCGATCAGCACCGCCGGGCTCAACGCCACGGGTGAAAAGGGCTGGTTCGGCTGGTTCGACGATCCGAAGCTCGAGGCCATGAAGCGGGCCTTCGCCGAGGAGACCGACCTCGCGAAGCAGAAGAAGATCGCCGAGGAGATCCAGGTCTACGTCGCGACCGAGGGCACGACCCACGGCTGGATGGGCCAGTGGTACCAGCCGATGGCGATCCGCAAGACGATCGCGGGCGTGCTCAAGGGCCCGGTGCCCTACATGTGGAACATCGAGAAGAAGGGCTGAGCCCGCGGGCCGTCGCGCGAGGCGGCCGCGTCGGCTCGCCCGGCGCGGCCGCTTTCGCTATCCTGCGCGGGCGGAGGTGAGGATGGCCGAACCCGCTCGAAAGCTCGTCACGGTCGCCGAATTCTTGTCGTTCGAGGGTGAGCCCGACCGCCGCTACGAACTGGTCGGCGGCGAGATCGTCATGATGGCGCCGCCCGTGGGCGCCCACGGCCTCCTCGTGGCGCGGCTCGCGAATGCCCTCGCCTCGGCGCTCCGCCGGCCCTGCGAGCCGCGTGCCGAGGCCGGCATCGCACTTCCCTGGAGCGACACCGACTTCTTCGTGGCCGACCTCGTCGTGAGCTGCGAGCGGGCCGACCTGCGCGAACCGAACACCCGTACCCCGCTCCTGATCGCCGAGGTGCTCTCCCCGGCCACCGCGGCGCGCGACCGGACCGTCAAGCTCCCCGCCTATCGCCGGCTGCCCTCGGTCCGCCACGTCCTTTTGCTCGCGGCCGACCGCTGCGCGGTCGAGCACTATGCGCGCACGGGGCCGTTCTGGCGGCTCGTCGACCTCGGCCCCGGCGAGGTGCTCCGCCTCGAGGATCTCGCGGTCGAGATCCCGCTCGATGCGCTCTACGAGGGCCTCCTCGCCGAGGAGCCCGCCACCCCCCCGAACCCCTCGGCCTGAGCCACCTTGCTCGCCTTCGTCCTCCGCCGCCTGCTCGCGACCGTCCCGGTGCTCTTGACCGTGGCCCTCCTCGTCTTCCTCATGCTCCGCCTCACCCCGGGCGACCCGGCGGCGATCATGGCGGGCGACAACGCCACGGCCGCGCAGATCGCCGAGATCCGCACCAAGCTCGGCCTCGACCAGCCGATCCTCGTCCAGTTCGCGATCTGGCTCGGCAAGGTGCTCACGGGCGATCTCGGCGAGTCCTTCTTCTTCAAGACGCCCGTGGCCACGCTCATCGCCCAGCGGATCGGCCCGACCGTGGCACTCGCCACGACGACCATGATCATCACCGTCTTGGTGGCGGTGCCGCTCGGCACGCTCGCCGCCTGGCGCCAAGGCACGCTCCTCGACCGGTTCGTGATGGGCTTTTCGGTGCTCGGCTTCTCGGTGCCGGTCTTCGTGCTGGGTTACGCGCTGATCTACGTCTTCGCGATCCAGCTCCAGTGGCTGCCCGTGCAGGGCTACCGGCCGCTCTCGGCCGGGCTCGGCCCGTTCTTGACCCAGCTCGCTTTACCCTCCTGCGCGCTTTCCGTGATCTACATCGCGCTCGTCGCGCGGATCACGCGTGCCGCGCTGCTCGAGGTCCTGGGTGAGGACCATGTGCGCACCGCCCGCGCCAAGGGCCTCGCGGAGTCGGCCGTGCTTCTGCGTCACGGGCTCAGGAACGCCGCCGTGCCGATCGTCACCGTGATCGGCCTCGGCATCGCGCTCCTGATCGGCGGGGTCGTGGTCACCGAGAGCGTGTTCAACATCCCGGGTCTCGGTCGGCTCACGGTCGATGCCGTGCTCGGCCGCGACTATCCGACGATCCAAGGCGTCATCCTGCTCTTCTCCTTCCTCTACGTGCTGATCAATCTGGTGATCGACCTCCTCTACACCCTGCTCGACCCGAGGATCCGCTATTGAGCGCCCGGCCCCGCGACCTGCCGCTCGCCGAGCCGCCGGCCGAGCTCGTGCTTCCGGACACGGCGGCGGCGGCCGCCGCCGCGGCCGCCGGGGTGCCGCTCCACCGTCGCCTGTTGCGCCATTCGGGCGTGCTCGCGGGCGGCTTCCTCCTCTTGCTGATGGCCCTCGTCGCCCTCGCCGCTCCCTGGCTCGCGACCCGCGACCCGGTGGCGATCGACCCCGCCAACCGCAACAAGCGGCCCGGCTTCGAGCGGTTCGTCACGGACGCCCAGGGCCGCGAGGAGCGCATCGTTCACTGGATGGGCACCGACAGTCTCGGCCGCGACGTCTATTCCCGGGTCGTCTACGGCGCCCGGATCTCGCTCGTCGTGGGTGCCGCGGTCGCCGCCATCGCGGTCGCTGTGGGCCTCGCGATCGGCCTCGTCTCGGGCTATCTGCGCTGGCTCGATGCGATCGTCATGCGGATCATGGACGGGCTCATGGCGATCCCCGGCATCCTCCTGGCCCTCGCCCTCGTGGCCCTTTGGGGGGCCGGGCTCGTGACGGTGATCCTCGCGATCGTCGTGCCGGAGGTGCCACGCGTGGTGCGCCTCGTCCGTTCGGTCGTGCTCCAGGTGCGCGAAGAGCCCTATGTCGAGGCGGCGGTGGCCGTCGGCACGCGGCTGCCGGCCCTTCTCTGGCGCCACGTCCTGCCCAACACCGTCGCACCCCTGATCGTCCAGGGCACCTACATCGCGGCCTCCGCGATCCTGGTGGAGGCGATCCTCTCCTTTTTGGGCGTCGGCATCCCGACCGACATCCCGACCTGGGGCAACATCATGGCCGAGGGCCGCACCCTGTTCCGCGTCTTCCCGCACAACATCCTGTTCCCCGGGCTGTTCTTGGCCGTGACCGTGCTGGCTGTGAACATGCTCGGCGACGGCTTGCGCGACGTGCTCGACCCCAAGCTCGTGCGGCGGATCTGAGGGGCGGCTTGCCGGGTGCGGCGGGCCCTGCCAGCTTCGCCCGCGAGGGAACCGATCGGTCGGAGGAGGAGATGCGCGAGGAAGCGGGCGCACCCGAACCGCGCCGCAACGTCCTGGGGGAACCGTTGCAGCCTTGCAGCCTCAGGCCCAGGACCGGCTTCTACCGGAACGGCTGCTGCGATACCGGCCCCGAGGACGTGGGCTCGCACACGGTTTGCGCGATCGTGACCGAGGAGTTCCTCGCCTTCTCGCGTGCCGTCGGCAACGATCTCTCGACGCCGCGGCCGGAATACGACTTCCCGGGACTGCGGCCCGGCGATCGCTGGTGTCTGTGCGCGCCGCGCTGGCGGCAGGCGCTCGAGGCCGGCAAGGCGCCCAAGGTCGTGCTCGCCGCCACCCACATCCGTGCCCTCGACTGGTGCCGGCTCGAGGATCTGAAGCGCCATGCGGTCGACCTCGCCTGAGCGCCGTGCCCGGCCGGCGGCCCTCGCCGCGGCTTGGCTCGTGGCCCTGCTCGCCGCCCATCCGGCGGCCGCCGCCAAGGAGAAGTCGGGCCAACTCTGCGAGGTCGTGAGCGCGGTGAGCGGCGAGGGCCAGCTGCGCGACCGCACTCGGAAATGCAGGAAGGACGACGTCCTGCAGATCCTGGTCGTGAGCGCGAGCCTCGCGCCCGCGCGGGCGGCGGCTTTGGCCTGCGACCTGTCCGATCAGGTGCTGATCGAGGAGACCACCGACGCGCCGGGCATCGCCCGGGTCACCTGCACCTTCGCGGGCGAGGTCCGCGGCAAGCGATGAGCCGACCGTCGAACGGCGCCGCCGGGGCCGGCCGGCGGTGAGCACACCCGTCCTCGTGATCGAGCGGCTGCAGGTCGCGCTGCCGGCGGGGGCCGACCGGCGGCTCGCGGTCGACGACGTCTCGCTCGAAGTCGCGCGCGGCGAGATCCTCTGCCTCGTGGGCGAGTCGGGCTCCGGCAAGTCGGTGACCGCGCAGGCCGTGATGGGGCTTTTGCCCAAGGGCCAGCTCGAGCCCGTGGGCGGCCGGATCCTGCTCGAGGGGGAGAGCCTCCTCGATGCCTCGCCCGCCCGGCTGCGGGCGCTGCGCGGCTCGCGCATGGCGATGATCTTCCAGGAGCCGATGACCGCCTTGAACCCGGTCATGCGCTGCGGCCGGCAGATCGACGAGGTCTTGACCTGCCATCTCCGGCTCTCGGCCGCCGAACGCGAGGCGCGCATCCTCCGCATCCTCGAGGAGGTCCGGCTGCCCGATCCGGAACGGATCGCCGCCGCCTACCCGCACGAGCTCTCGGGCGGCCAGCGCCAGCGCATCATGATCGCGATGGCGCTCGTGCTCGAACCCGCGCTATTGATCGCCGACGAGCCCACGACCGCCCTCGACGTCACGACCCAAGCGCAGATCCTGCGGCTGATCGCGGATCTGCAGGCCCGCCACGGCACGGGCGTGCTCTTCATCACCCACGATTTCGGCGTGGTGGCCGAGATCGCCGATCGGGTGGCGGTCATGCAGTCCGGGCGCATCGTGGAGATGGGCCCGCGCGATCGGGTCCTGCGCCGGCCCGAGCATCCCTACACCCGGATGTTGATCGCGGCCGTTCCCTCGCTCGAGCCGCGCCACCCGCGCAGCCGCACGGACGCGCCCTTGGTGCTGCGTACCGAGGGGTTGGGCAAGGCCTATACCACGGGTGGCTGGATCGGCAGGCGGCGAACCGTGCGCGCCGCCGAGGCCGTGAACTTGGCGGTGCGCAAAGGGGAGACCCTGGGTGTCGTGGGCGAGTCGGGCTCGGGCAAGTCGACCGTGGCGCGCTGCATCGCCCGGCTCACCGACCCGAGCGAGGGCGAGGTCTGGCTCGGCGCCGATCCGATCGGCCGGCTGCCGCGCCGGCGGCTGCGGCCGCACCGCCGCCGCGTTCAGGTGGTCTTCCAGGACCCCTACCGTTCCTTGAACCCCCGCCGCACGGTGGGCCAGTCGATCGTCGAGGGGCCGGTCAATTTCGGCACACCACCCGCGCGGGCACGCGAGCGGGCACGTGAACTGTTGCGCCTGGTCCGGCTCGATCCGGGCGCCCTCGACCGCTACCCGCACCAGTTCTCGGGCGGCCAGCGCCAGCGGATCGCGATCGCCCGCGCACTCGCCATGGAGCCCGAACTGTTGATCGCCGACGAGGCGGTCTCGGCCCTCGACGTCTCGGTCCAGGCCCAGGTGCTCGAGCTGCTCGACGAGATCCGCACCCGCCTCGAGCTCGCCGTGCTCTTCATCACCCACGATCTGCGGGTCGCGGCGCAGGTCTGCGACCGGGTGGCGGTGATGCAGGGCGGCCGGGTGGTCGAGGAGGGCGAGGCGGCCGAGGTCCTGACCACCCCGCGCCACCCCTACACCCGCGCGCTGCTGGAGGACGCCCCCGGCCGCGGCTATCCCTTCGGCGCGGGCTAGAC
>JAILZQ010000135.1 GCA_023512415.1 Geminicoccaceae bacterium
GCTTCGGCGAGCCGCATCGTGAGCGTGCCGCCGGTCAAGGCGAGTGGCAGGCCGGAGGCGAAGCCCAGGAGGAGGATGCCGAGGATCCTGGGCTCGAGATAGACGCGCGCGGCCTCGCCCCATTGCCGCCCGACGGCCGCCGCGTCCATCAGCGGCCCCGACCGGCCAGCCGGGCGGGCGACGGGCTCAGAAGAAGCGCTCCTGCACTTCGATGATGTCGCCCGGCAGGATCGGCTGGGTGCCCGGCACGAGCACGCCCTGCGCGTTGGCGCCACCCCGCTTGAGGATCACCGCGTCCTGCTTCGCCCGGTAGGTGTAGCCGCCGGCGATGGTCACCGCCTGCAGCACGGTCATGCCGTTGACGTACTCGTACTGGCCGGGCCGGTTCACCTCGCCCAGGATGTAGAACGGGCGGTAATTGGTGACCTCGACGCTCACCTGCGGATCGACGAGATAGCCGTCCTTGAGCTTGGCCTTGATCCGCTCCTCGAGCTCGCGGGTGGTGAGCCCGTAGGCCTGGATCTCGCCCACGAGCGGCATCGCGAAATTGCCGGCACCGTCGAGGGTGAACTCGCCCGACAGATCCTCGTGGCGGAAGACCACGACCTTGACCTTGTCGCCCGAGGCCAGGGTGTAGGGCGGCGTGCTGATCGGCGTCGGGCCGCCCGCGGTGCCCTGGGCGGGCACGCCCACGATCTGCGCGGGCGGCGGCGAGCCACCGCACGCCACGAGCAAGAGCAGCATGCCCAGAGCCAGCCATCGACTTGCCGAGTCGACCAGCCAGACCATGCGCGACCTCGTCCGCATCGAGACCCGAGCCGGCCGCCCGGCAGCGTCCGGCCCCGGCCGGAAGGTACGGAGGAACGCCCTCGCGAGCAAGACGAGCCCCGACGACCCGAAGCCCCTCAGAGCCGGGCGGTCAACCCGAAGCGCACCAGGTGCCGGTCGTAATCGCCACCGTTCACGTCCGAATCGCGGGTCGCGAACTCGTAGCCGCCATCGAGGCTCAAATTGCGATTGAGCAGGTAGCGCGCACCGACCCGCGCCCGGTAGGTGTGGTCGGTCCGGTCGATCCCCTGGAAGTCGTCGCGGGTGAAGCTCAGCCGACCGATCACGATGAGGTTGCGCAGGAGCTCGTGCTGCACTTCGCCCGAGAGGTTGCTCTGCAGGTTGGCCGAGGCGCCGAATTGCGTGGTCTCGACGATACCGCCGCCGGCCTCGAAGATCAACGAGGTGAGGCCGGTGACGTTCCAAGTGAGCTTCGCCGCACCGCCCGGACCGCTCACGCTGTCGAGCGTATCGTCCTCGTATTCCCGGCGGATGTAGCCGACCCGTGCCTCGCCGAAGAGGATGCCGGTGATGTCGATGTCCGTGCCCACCGACAATCCGAAACCCTGCGAGTCGCGATCCACGCCGGAGTCGTTGTCGTAGCGGACGATCGTGTAGTCGCCCTGGACGAAGAGGTTGAACCGCGGCGAGACCTTGTAGCCGATACGCAGGTCACCGGTCAGATCGATCAGGTCCCGGCGGTCCTCGTTCAGATCTTCTTCGTTGTAGTCCTGCCGGTTCAGCGACCCACCGACGACGACGTAGACGAGATTGAACTCGCGCCGATAGCCGAGCCGGGCGAGCCCGTCGAAGTAGGTCACGAGGTCCAGCGCGCCGACCGATTCCGGCGACTCGCGGCCTTCGTGCCGACGCGCCAAGCTGAGCTCACCGAACAGGATGTCGTTGCGGGTGATGTCCAGCCGCCCGTTCAGCGAGCCGCCGAAATCCTGGTAATTGTTCTCGTCGAACTCTTCGAAAAGCGCGAAGTCGCCGAACAGGCTCGCGTTGAGGGCGTGGCGCGACCACTGGGAAACGGCGGTGATCCGGGGGCGGACCAGCAGCCCGAAATCGTCCTCCTCGTCGTTCTCGGTGGCGAACACGTTGCTGTCGTATTCGCCGCTCAGCTGGAGGCTCGGGAAGATCAAGAAGCCGCCCGCCCGGATGCCGAGCGGATCGAACTGCGGCCGGCGCCGCTCTTCGACCGTGACGTTGCGCTCCGGCTCGGGCGCCGGCTGCTGGGCCAGGGCCGCGGGCGCGGCGAGGGTCGCGACCACGAGCGCGAGCGTTCCGATCCTCGGCAGCCGAGCCATGATACGCTCTCCCGAAAGTTGCGTCGACCGGCGCCCGAGGGCACCCCGACCGCCGGTTCTCTTAGTCGACGCAGCCGGTAGGGGCAAACCCGCGGACGAACGGCGGAAGCACCGCCCGTGGCGGCGGGGCGAGGTTGCCGGCGGCCTGTCGCGCACCGGCCACAGCGGGTGGCTGGCGCGAGGCTCTTCGGAACGCCACTTGTCGACCGGCTCGCCCGACGGGCGAGGAACCGCGAGGAGAGCCGTTGCTGCGCCGCCTGTTCCAGCGCCTCGCCGAGCTGCCGCCGGCTCGCCCGGAGATCGCCGGCCGGCCGCCCGCCGTGCCGGCCGGGACGCGGCTCTACGCGGTGGGCGACGTGCACGGCCGGCTCGACCTCTTGGAGCAGCTCGAGGAGCTGATCCTCGAGGATCTCGCGGCCACGACCCGGCCGGTGCAGCCCGTCCTCGTCATGGTCGGCGACTATGTCGACCGGGGCTTCGAGAGCCGGGGCGTGCTCGACCATCTGATCGAGCGCCCGCTGCGCGGCTTCGCCCGGGTCCTCCTGCTCGGCAATCACGACCTCTGGTTGCGCGCTTTCCTGGCCGGGGAGCCGGTCGGCGAGGCCTGGCTGCAATATGGCGGCGATGCCACCCTCGCGAGCTACGGGGTCGGCCTCGACCGATCGCTCCCCGAGGCCGAGCGGCTCGCCGCCGCCCGCGAAGCACTGCTCGAGCGCTTCCCGCCCGCCCACCTTCGCCTGCTCGACGAACTCGAGCTCGCCTTCGAGTTCGGCGACTATTTCCTCTGCCACGCCGGGGTCCGACCCGGCGTGCCGCTCGAGGCGCAGAGCGAGGCCGACCTCTTGTGGATCCGCGAGCCGTTCCTCAGCTGGCCGGGCGAGTTCGGCAAGATCGTCGTGCACGGCCACACCGCCAACGAAGAGCCGGTCGTGCGCCACAACCGGATCGGGATCGACACCGGCGCCTGCTGGACCGGGCGGCTCACTTGCCTGGTCCTCGAGGGCACCGAGCACCGTTTCCTTTCGACCGGACGCGCGGAGCGCGGGTGAGCCGCGGAACGGCCCCGCGCGCCGGTTGCGGGCAGGATCCGGCCGATCTAGACCGCCGCACCATGCTGCGGACCGCCCTGCAAGCCGGCCTGCTCGCGCTCGGGCTCGCGATCCTCGGGCTCGGCACGAGCGCGGCCCCCGCGCAACCGGCACTGCCCGCAGCACCGGCTGCGACCCCGGGCGCCGGCGCGGCGGCGCTGCCGAGCGCGGCCGAGCTCGACGCGCTGATCCGCGAGCTCGAGGACCCCGCCGCGCGCGCCGAGCTGATCGCCAAGCTGCGCGCCCTGCGCGCCGCCGCCGGCACGCCGACCGCGGAGCCCGCCGTGCCGGCCGGCGTGGCCGAGACCGCCCTCGAACAGGCGAGCCGGATCCTCGTCGAGCGGCTCGAGGCGACGCTCCGGGTGTTCGGCACGCTCGCCGCCCTGCTCGGCAACCTGCCGCAGCTCGGCGATTGGCTCGCCTTCCAGCTCGAGAACCCGTACCGGCGGGAGCTCTGGCGGAGCGTGGCGAGCGGGGTCGCGCAGGCGCTCGGCATCGCCGCCCTGGTCGGCTGGCTCGCCGCCCGCCTCGTCCGCCGCTGGCGACCGAGCGCTCCGCTCGGCGCGCGCGCCCGGCTGCGCGTGGCGGCCCTCGATCTCCTGCCGGTCGGCATCTTCGCCGCCGTCGCCGGGCTGATCCTCGACCAGGGCGGCTTCTTGCCGGCCGCCGCCCGGGTCGCGTGGCTCGTGGTCGGCGCGGTACTGGCCGACCGGGCCCTCGCCGTGGCCGTCCGCCATCTCGCCGAAGCCCGGGGCCTGACGCCGCTCGGCGAGCCCGCACCGGCCGACTCGCCCGCCTCGGTGCTGCGCGCGACGCTGCGCATCGGCCGGCTCGTGATCTACGGCAACATGGTGTTGCTCGTGGCCGGCCGGCTGGGCCTGCCGCCCGACCTCTACGATGCCGCTTCGAGCCTGCTCACGATCCTCGTGGCGTCCGCCCTCACGGTCGCGATCCTCGGGCGCCGCGGCGCCATCGAACGGGCGGTCCGTGCGCTCGGCCGCTGGATCGAGGCCGATTTCCTGCGCCGGCTCCTCTTGCTCGACCTCTTGATCGGCACCGCCCATCTCTGGCTCGTGGCGCTCGTCTGGCTGAACGCCGCGGTCCTGGTGCTGGGCTTGGGCTGGGGGCCGGTGCGGGCGACGCTCGCCACGCTCGCCGTGCTGGCCGCGGCCCATCTCGTCTTGACCTGGCTCGATCGCCCCACCGCGGCCGGCAAGCCCGAGGGCGAGGAGCCGGGCGAGGTCGCACCGGCGGCCCGCAAGCCGCTCACCGCCCGGCTGCTCGCGGCCGCGGTCAAGCTCGCCGCCCTCGTACTCCTGCTCGAGGCCTGGGGGATCGGCCTGATCGGCTGGCTCACGAGCCCCGAAGGCCGAGCCGCGCTCGAGAAGGGCGTGCGGATCGCCGCGATCCTCGGTATCGGCTACGGCCTCTGGCGGCTCGCCTCGTGGTGGATCGGCGGCTACATCGCGGCCCGCGACGCGCAGGGCAACGTGCGCTACTCGAACCGGGCACGGACCGCCGCGGCGATCGCCCGGAGCGTGATCGTCGTGCTCCTCGTGCTGATCGCGGTGGTGGCGGTCCTCGGCGAGCTCGGCATCCAGGCCACCCCGCTCCTCGCGGGTGCGGGTGTGGTGGGCCTCGCCGTCGGCTTCGGCTCGCAGAAGCTCGTGCAGGACATCATCAACGGACTCTTCATCCTGCTCGGCGACACGATCCGGGTGGGCGACGTGGTCGACCTCGGCGGCCGCACCGGCGTGGTCGAGGCGATCAGCATGCGCACCGTGACGCTGCGCTCCTACAACGGCGACGTGCACACGATCCCGTTCGGCACGATCGACAGCATCACCAACATGACCCGCGACTTCTCCTTTTGGGTCCTCGACGTCGGCGTCTCGTACAAGGAGAACGTCGACCGGGTGATCACCGTCCTGCACGAGATCGAGGCGCAGCTGCGCCGCGAATGGCCGTGGCGCCGGCTGATCCTGGAGCCGCTCGAGATCGCCGGGCTCGACCGCTTCGGCGACTCGGCGGTGGTGATCCGCGGCCGGCTCAAGACACGGCCCGGCGAGCAGTGGCGGGTCGGCCGCGAGTTCAACCGCCGGCTCAAGCGCCGCTTCGACGAGCTCGGCATCGAGATCCCCTTCCCGCAGCGCACCGTCCACCTGGTCGCCGAGCCACGGTCGGCCGGCGCGACGGCGCCCGGTCCGGCCGCCGGAAGCGAGCCGGCCCGGCTCGCCGCAGGTCGAAGCTGACGCGGAGCGAACGCCTGCCCGCCGCCCGGCCCCTCGCCCGCCTCCTGCTCGTGGTCGTGGGGCTGCTCGCCGGCTGCGGCCGCGGCGAGGGGCCGGGGCTCGGCGAGCTGCTCGAGGAAGAGGAGCCGGTCGGTCGGCTCGCCTACGAGGTCCGCTTCGAAGGACCGCTCGACGCCGAGCTCACGGCCGCCCTCGAAGCCGCCTCGAGCGCCGTCCAACAGCGCGGCCGACCGCCGGTCGACGAGCTGCAGCTCGCCCGTCGGGCCGAGCGCGACCGGCCGGCCCTCGAGGCGGCGCTGCGCGGCCTCGGCTATTACCGCAGCAGGGTCGAGGTCGCGGTCGAGAGCCTGCCTCCACCGGCCCCGCCGCCGCCCGAGACCGAGCCGGGCGCCGTTCCACCGGCCGCGCAACCCTCGGCCCGCGTGCTGTTCACCGTCGAGCCGGGCCCGCGCTACCGCTTCGATCGTCGGGTGATCGAGCTGGTTGGGCCGGCCGACGGTTTCCGCCCGCCACGCCCGGGCCGGCTCGGCCTCGAGCGTGACGAGCCGGCGATCGCCCAGCGGGTCCTCGACGCCGAGGCCGACCTCGTGCGGGCCGCCCAGCGGGCGGGCCACGCCTTCGCCGCGGCCGCACCGCGCGAGGTCGTGGTCGACCACGACCGGGCGACCATGGACGTGACGCTGCGGATCGCACCGGGCCCCGTGGTCCGCTACGGGCCGATCCGCTTCACCGGCGCCGAGGGCATTTCCGAGCGCTACCTGCTGCGCCTGGTGCCGGCCCGCGAGGGCAGCCGGTTCGACATCGAGGATCTCGAGAAGGGTCGCGCGGCGCTCGCCGACAGCGGCCTGTTCGCCACCGTCCGCACCGTCCTGCCGAAGGAGCCGGATCCCGACGGAAGGCTGCCGGTGACCTTCGAGCTGGTCCAGCGCAAGCACCGCTCGATCGGCGGTGGCATCGGCTTCGTCACCGACGAGGGACCGAACCTACGCGCGTTCTGGGAGCACCGCAACTTCCTGGGCGCCGGCGAGCGGCTGCGCACCGACCTCGGAATCTCGCCGGTCCGCCAGAGTGCGGAGGCGCAGCTCAGGAAGCCCGAGCTCGGCGCCCGCGGCCAGAGCCTGCTCTTGGGTGCCACCGTGCTCGGCGAGCGGCTCGATGCCTACGAGGCCCGCTCGGCCAGGGTCTCGGGCGGCCTCGAGCGGCGGCTCGCCCCGGGCCTGCAGGGTTCGCTCGGCCTCGCCTACCGCTTCGCCGACATCGACGACCGCGGCGATCGCGAGCGCTTCGCGCTCCTCTCGCTGCCCGGACGGCTCGCCCTCGACCGCTCCGACAACCTGTTCGACCCGAGCCGCGGCGGCAGGGTCGCGGTCGAGTTGGCACCCTACTGGGACACGCTCGGCCTGGGCTCGCATTTCGTCAAAGGCCGGCTCGTGGCGAGCGCTTATTGGCCGGTCCGCAACCGGCCGCGCCTCGTGCTCGCCGGCCGGACGGCGCTCGGAACCATCACCGGCGCGGCGCGCGACTCGGTGCCGGCCGACGAGCGCTGGTACGCGGGGGGCGGCGGCTCGGTACGCGGGATCCCGTTCCAGAAGGCCGGCCCGATCGACCGCCGCGGCGACCCGGTCGGCGGGCGCTCGGTCCTCGAGTTCTCGACCGAGCTGCGCTGGTCGATCACCGAGACGATCGGGATCGTGGCCTTCCTCGATGCCGGCAACGCCTATCCCGGCTCGCTGCCCGAACCCTCGGCCGGCCTGCGCTGGGGTGCGGGGCTGGGCTTCCGCTACGCCACGCCCGTGGGCCCGCTCCGCCTCGACGTCGCCGTCCCGCTCGACAAGAAATCCGAGGTCGACGACCCCTTCCAGCTCTACTTGAGCCTCGGCCAGGCTTTTTGAACGGGCCGGGCTCGCCCGGCCGGCCGCCCGCGGCTACAAGGGAAGGCGAGCCGTCCCGCGGAACCCCGCCCATGCTCGCCCGCCTCGCTCGCCTGCTCGCCTTCTCGGGCCTCGCGCTCGCGACCCTGCTCGCGGCCGCGTTCGGCTTCGTCCAGACCGGGTTCGCCAAATCGCAGATCGAGAGCATGCTCGAGCGGACGCTCGCGGGCGAGACCCGCGCCGCCGAGGTGAGCGGGCTCGCGGGCCTCTTGCCCTTCACCGTGCGGCTCGAGCGGCTGCGCCTCGCCGATGCCGAGGGCGTCTGGCTCGAGGTCGACGAGGCCCGGGTCGATCTCGCACCCGGCGCGCTGCTGACCGGCCGGGTCGAGGTCCGCGAGGCGGGTGCCGCGCGGGTCGCCCTCCACCGTCTGCCGCCCGCCGGCGACGAGACGACCCCGTCCGCCGGACTGCCCGAACTGCCGGCACTGCCCGAGAGCCTCCCGCCGGTGCGCCTCGAGCGGCTCGCTTTGCCGCGGGTCGAGCTCGGCGCCCCGCTCCTCGGCCGGGCCGCGGTGCTCGCCGCGGAAGGTCGGGCCGGCGTCGAACCCGGTGGCCGGCGCGCCACGGCCGCCCTCGCCCTGCGCCGGGTCGACGAGCCGACCGCCGAGCTCGCCCTCGACGCCTCCCTCGACCTTGCCGAGCGCGCGCTCGCGCTGCGCCTCGAGGGCAGCGAGCGAGGCGGGCTCGTGGCCGCGGCGACCGGCCTCGAGCGGGCCGGCGCGGCGCGGCTGCGGCTCGTGGGCGAGGGCCCGCTCGCTCGCTTCCAGGCGAACCTCGAAGCCCTGCTCGAGGGCGTCGGGGCGGTCGACGGCAAGCTCGCCCTCGACATCGAGGGGCTGCCCGGGATCGAGCTCGACCTGTCCGGGAAGCTGGAGCCCGAGGGGGCCCCGCGCGGCCTGCTCGAGGCCCTCGGCGAGCGGCCCGAGCTCGCGCTCACGCTCCGCCCGGACGGGCCCGAGCGGCTCCGTCTGGAGCGGCTGCGGCTCGCCACGCCAGCCCTTTCCGCCTCGGGCGAGGTCGCGCTCGACCTCGCCGCCCGCACCCTTTCGGGGCGGCTCGCGGCCGAGGCCGGCGATCTCGCCCGCCTTTCGACGCTCGCCGGGACCCCGCTCGCCGGCTCGGCCGCGCTCACCCTCGAGGCCGCCGGCAGCTTGGACGTGCCCGAGCTCGAGTTGCGCCTCGAGGGAACCGGCCTGCGCGTGGGCGGGCTCGCCGCCGACGGAGCACGGCTCGTCCTCACGAGCCGCCCGCTCGAGGGCGATCCGACAGCTTTGCTCTTGAGCCTCGAGGGCGGCGCCGAGGGAGCGGTCGTGAATGGCCGCCCGCTCGGCGAAGGCGGCCTCGTGCGGCTCGAGGGCGAGGCGGTCCGGCGGCCCGGCGGCCCCTTGCAGATCGCCGGCCTCGACCTCGCGCTCCCCGGCCTCGAGACCCGTACCGCGGGCGAGCTCGATCCGTTCGGCCTCGTGGGCGAGCTGCGCGTGGAGGCGCGGACCGGCGATCTCCGCCCGCTCGCTCCACTTTTCGGTCCCGGCGTCGCGCTCCCGACGGGCAGCCTGCTCGCCGGCGCCGACGTCCGGCTCGCCGGGCCCGGTGCGGTCTCGGCCGCGATCACCTTCGGCGGCGACGGGCTCGCGGGCCTGCCGCCCGGGGCCGCCGAGCTGCTCGGCTCCCGGGCGGGTGGCGTCGCGAACCTCTCCCTGCGCGACGGTCGCGCTCTCGGTCTCGACGGCCTCGACCTGCGCGGCGAAGCTGTGCGGCTCGGCGGCCGGACGAGCCTCGATCTGGCCGAGGGGAAGCTCGACGGCGCGCTCCGCCTGGAACTGCCCGACCTCTCCCTGCTCTCCGGGCTCGCGGGCGAGGCGCTGGCGGGCAGTGGCCGGCTCGAGCTCGAGCCCCGAGGGACCCTCGCCCGGACCCGGTTCGCCCTCACGGCCGAGCTCGACCGGCCGGCCTTCGGTCCGCGCCGGCTCGACTCTTTGGCCGCCCGGGCGAGCGCCGCGCTGCTCCCGGAGGGCGGCGA
>JAILZQ010000136.1 GCA_023512415.1 Geminicoccaceae bacterium
GTCGCCAGCGTCAGATGTGTATCACAGACCGGCGCGGCGCAGGCCGCGCCCGGGTGCCAAGAGCGAGAGGGCCTCCAAGAGGTTGGTCTTGCCGGCACCGTTCGGGCCCACGAGCACGACCGCACCCGGCGGCAGGGCGAGGTCGAGGCGCGCCCAGTTGCGCACATCGCGCAGTCGCAGCCGCTCGACCACGAGCGGCACGACCGGCGCCGGCCGGCTCTCCGGCAGGGCCCGGCCCATCAGACCCGCATGGGCATCAAGACGAACAGCAGCGCCGGGTCGGCCGGGTCCTTGACCACCGTGGGCGCGGCCGCGTTGGCCATCTCGATTCGGAGCTCCGGGCCCTCGATCTGGGTGACCATGTCGAGGACGTAGCGGGCGTTGAAGCCGATCTCGAGCGGCTCGCCCTGCCAGACGCAGTCGAGCTCCTCCTCGGCCCGGCCCTGCTCGGGGCTCACGGCGGAGACCGTCACCCGGCCGCTCTCGAAGGCGAGCTTGATCGGCCGCGCCTTCTCCATCGAGATCGTCGCGACCCGGTCGACCGCCTCGGCGAAGGCCTTGGTCGGCACGAGCGCCACCCGCTCGTTGGCGGTCGGGATGACCCGCTCGTAGTCCGGGAAGGTCCCGTCGATCAGCCGCGAGAGGAGCCGTGCCCGGCCGCAGGCGATCTCGATACGGGCGGCCGAGACCGCCACCCCGACCGGTGCTTCCTCGCCCTCGACGAGCTTCCTGAGCTCGGCAACCGTCTTGCGCGGCACGATCACGGGCGGCATCCGCTCGGCTCCCGGCGGCAGCGCCACCTCGATCCGGGCGAGGCGGTGGCCGTCGGTGGCCACCCCGCGCAAGCTCCGGGTCGCCCCTTTGCCCGCCACGTGGAAGTGGATCCCGTTCAGATAATAGCGGGTCTCCTCGGTCGAGATGGCGAAGCGGGCCTTGTCGATCAGCTTGACGAGGTCGGTGGGGGCGATCTCGAAGCGGACCTCGAGCGCGTCGCCGCCGACCGCCGGGAAGTCGTCGACCGGCAAGGTCGGCAGCACGAAGCGCGAGCGGCCGGCCCGGAGCTCGAGCTCGTTGCTGCCCGGCTGTTGCTCGAGCGTGACCGTGGCCCCCTCGGGCAGCTTGCGGACGATGTCGAACAGGATGTGGGCGGGCACGGTCGTGGCCCCCCGCCGGGCGACCTCGGCCGGCTCGCGGGCGAGGAGCGTGAGGTCGAGGTCGGTGGCCACGAGCTCGAGCCCGTCGGCGCCCGCGAGCTTGACGTTGTTGAGGATCGGGATCGTGGTCCGCCGCTCGACCACGTTCTCGACGTGGCCGAGCGAGCGGAGCAGGGCGGCGCGCTCGATTGCCAGCTTCATGGACGACCCATCCGCGCTCGGGCCCGGCGGCACCGGTACCCGCCCCGAACGGCTCGGGGAGGGCGACGCTAGCAGAAAAGCCGGGCGAGGTTGACCCTTTTGCGGCTCGCCCGGCGGCTCAGGCCTGCAGCCGCCGCCGGATGGCCTCGACGTCGTCGGCGAGCTGGCGGTCCTCGGCCTGCAGCCGCTCGATCTGCCGCACGGCGTGCATCACCGTGGTGTGGTCGCGCCCGCCGAAGCGCCGGCCGATCTCGGGCAGCGAGCGCGGCGTCAAGAGCTTGGCCAAGTACATCGCGACCTGGCGCGGGCGGGCCACCTGGCGCTGCCGGCGGGCGGAGGTCATGTCGGCCATCCGCAGCCCGTAATATTCGACGACCGCCTTTTGGATCTCCTCGATCGTGATCCGCCGGTCGGCGGCGCGCAGCACGTCCTTCAAGATCTCCTGCGCCATTTCGATCGACACCGGCTGGCGGGTCAGATTGGCCTGCAGGACGATCCGGTTGAGTGCCCCTTCGAGCTCGCGGACGTTGCTGGTGATCCGGCTCGCCAGGAACTCGAGCACGCGCAAGGGCACGTCGACCCCGCTCGCCTCGGCCTTGGTCTGCAGGATGCCGAGCCGGAGCTCGTAGGTGGTCGGATGGATGTCGGCCACGAGCCCCCAGGAGAGCCGCGAGCGGATCCGCTCCTCGAGCCCGTCGAGGTCGGAGGGACTGCGATCGGCGCTGATCACGATCTGCCGGCCGCGCTCGACCAGCGCGTTGAAGGTGTGGAAGAACTCTTCCTGGGTCGAATCCTTGCCGGTGATGAACTGCAGGTCGTCGACCATCAAGAGATCGACCGAGCGGAACAGCTCCTTGAACGGGATGGTGTCCTTCGAGCGCAACGCCAAGATGAACCGGTACATGAATTTCTCGGCGGTCAGATAGACCACCCGGCGGCTCGGGTCGCGCTGGCGGACCCGCCAGCCGATCGCGTGCATGAGGTGGGTCTTGCCGAGCCCGACCCCGCCGTAGAGGAACAGGGGGTTGAAAGGCGGGGTCGCGGACATCGCCACCTTCTCGGCGGCGGCGACCGCGAACTCGTTCGGCTTGCCGACCACGAAGCTCTCGAAGGTGAGCCGGGGGTCGAGCCGCGCGCCGAGCTCCTCGCCGCCCGCCTCCGCCGGCTCGAGGGGGACGACGGGCGCGGCCGGTGCCGGGGCCACCGGCGCCGCGGGCTCGCCGCCCGGCGGCCGGACGGCGAGGGTGACCGAGCGGACCCCGGGGTTGAGCCGGACCCAGAGCGCGCGGATCCGGTCGGCGTAGTTCGCGACGATCCAGTCGCGCATGAATTGGGTCGGCACGCCCAGGACCACCCGGTCGCCCGCGAGCTCGACGAGCTCGAGCGGCTTGAGCCAGGTGCCGAACGCGGTGTCACCGAGCTCCGCGCGCAACAGCGTGCGGACCTGCTGCCACTGCTGTTGGACCTCGCCCGGCGCTGTGCCCATCCGCCCCTCGGCGGTCCGCTGTCCCGCCACAGAAGAGGCCAACGACTGCCCCGTCCGCAAGGCCATCCCGCCCCTCCCGACAACCCGACGCCCCGACGACGCCGCGGCTGGCCGCGGCGCTCGGCGGCCCGCCCCGAGGGCCGCCTCTCAAGCTGAGGTAGAGCGACCCGACGCGCGACGCGTCGCGGCGAGCCGCCGACAACTACTTGGCCGAGCTGTCTCGATCCAAGTATTTACAAGTCAAGCCCCAGAAACGTCGCTCGACTCGTCAGAGGCGAGAGCCTAAGGAGGCGGCCGCGAACCCGCAAGGCGATCGAAACGTGAACGGAACAGTTCGCGTTGGGGTTGACACCGGAAGGAGCCGCCAACCCCTTGCCGCGGCGCGGCCGGGACGGTCGGGTGGGGACCGCCGGCCCGCTCCGCCGGCGACCCTCTTGCGCTCCGGTTTCGATGGGCTCGCGGGTGGGTGGCCGCGGTCGGCGACCGCGGCCGGCGGCTCAGGTCGGTGCCGGCCGGGTGTCGAGCGCCTTGATCTTCTGGGCGAGCCGGGAGATCTTGCGCGAGGCGGTATTCAGGTGCAGCACGCCCTTGCTCACACCGCGCCGGATCTCCGGCTCGGCGAGCGCGAACGCCGCCTTGGCGGCGGCCGCGTCGCCCGCCGCCAGCGCCGCCTCGACCTTGCGCACGAAGGTCTTGATGCGGCTCTTGCGGCTCTTGTTGATGAGCGCGCGCTTGGCCGCCTGGCGGGCGCGCTTGCGCGCCGAGGGGGTGTTCGCCACGGGAACCGTCTCCAGGGAATTCGGAGGCCGGCAGATAGCGACCCGCCCGCTGCCCGTCAACCGCCCGGCCGCCGCAGCGCCGCGCGAGCCGGGCCGGTTCCGGCCCGGCGCCGGGCGGGCTCAGCGGTTGACGAAGGTCGGCGCCCGCTTCTCGGCGAAGGCGCTCATCCCCTCTTTGCGGTCCTGGGTCGCGAAGGTCGCGTAGAACACCCGCTGCTCGAAGCGGATCCCCTCGGCGAGCGTGGTCTCGAAGGCGACGTTGACCGCCTCCTTGGCCAGCCGGACGATCGGCTGCGACTTCTTGGCGATCTCCTCACCGAGCGCGATCGCCTCGTCGAGCAGCTTCGAAAGCGGGACCACCCGGGCCACCAGGTTGGACCGCTCGGCCTCTTCCGCGCTCATGAGGCGGCCGGTCAAAATCATCTCCATGGCCTTGGACTTGCCGATCGCGCGGGTGAGCCTCTGCGTCCCGCCCACCCCGGGGATCGTGCCGAGGTTGATCTCGGGCTGGCCGAAGCGCGCATTGTCGGCCGCCAGGATGATGTCGCACATCATGGCGAGCTCGCAGCCGCCGCCCAGAGCGTAGCCCGCGACCGCCGCGATCAGCGGTTTCTTGTGCCGGGCGATCCTGTTCCAAGCGCCCACGAAGTCGCTCTCGAGCGCCTGGGCGAAGTCCTTCTCCAGCATCTCCTTGATGTCGGCGCCGGCGGCGAACGCCTTCTCCGAGCCGGTGATCACCACGGCCGCCACCGCGGGGTCGGCGTCGAACGCCGTCAACGCCGCCTCGATCTCGGCGATCACCTGGCTGTTCAGCGCGTTGAGCTGCTTCGGTCGGTTCAGCGTGACGAGCCCCACGGGCCCGCGCTTCTCGACCAGGATCGTCTCGTAAGCCATGGATCCGTCTCCCCGCCGGCACCCCGCGGGTGCCGGGTCGACCGCCCACCGGCGCCCTCGGCCCCGGCGCGGCCGCGGCTTCTTGCCCGAGCCGCCGGCCGCCGTCCAGCGCCGGCGCGGGCCGCCTCAGCGTTGGCACCGGCTGCAGAAATAGGTCGCCCGCCCGGCCAGGACGATCCGCCGGATCGGCCGGCCGCAGGCCGGACACGGTTCACCCTCCCGCTCGTAGACCAGGAAGTCGTTCTGGAAGCTGCCGAGCTCGCCGTTCGCCTGGACGTAGTCGCGCAGTGTGGTGCCGCCCTTGGCGATCGCCGCCTCGAGGACCTCGCGGATCGCCCGGGCGAGCCGGGCCGCCCGCTCCGGTCCGACCGTGAGGGCGAGCCGGCGCGGCGACAGCCGGTCGCGGAACAGCGCCTCGTTGGCGTAGATGTTGCCCACTCCCACGACGAGCCGCTGGTCCATGAGCGCGCTCTTGAGCGCCACCCGCCGGACTTGCAGCAGGCCCTGCAAGAGGGCGGCGTCGAAGCCCGGCTCGAGCGGCTCGAAGCCCAGGCCACGCAGCAGCGGGTGCTCGCCGAGCCGCCCGCTCGGCCAGAGATCGACCGCGCCGAAGCGCCGCGGGTCGACGAGCCGGAGCACCGTGCCGCCCGCAAACCGGAAGGTCAGGTGCTCGTGCGGCCCGCGGGGCGGCCCGTCGAGCACGAGCCGCCCGGACATCCCGAGATGCAGCAAGAGCGTCCAGCCGTCGTCGAGTGAGGCGAGCAGATATTTGGCGCGCCGGTCGAAGCCCACGGTCCGGCGCCCCACGAGGCGAGCGGCGAGCCGCTCGGGCAGGGGAAAGCGCAGCGCCGCCCGGCGCTGCTCGATCCCTTCGATCCGCGCGCCGGTGAGCCGCGCCGCCAGGCCGCGTCGGATCGTCTCGACCTCGGGCAACTCGGGCAACCGGGGCTCTCCGCGCCTTGCCCGCCTGCCGGCCGCCGCGTACATCGCGCCGGTCGCAACGGAGCGGCCGCTGTCTGCATGAGCGAGCAGGACCCCGCAAGCGCCGCCGCCCGGCTCGCCGCCTCCTTCGGCTTCGAGCCGGTCGATCCGGCCGAGAAGGCGCCCAAGGTTCGCGGCGTGTTCGAGCGGGTCGCTTCCCGCTACGACCTCATGAACGACCTCATGAGCGCGGGCGTCCACCGGCTCTGGAAGGAGGCGCTCGTCGACTGGCTGATGCCGCGGCCGGGGATGCACCTGCTCGACCTGGCGGGCGGCACGGGCGACGTGGCGCTGCGCCTGCTCGCCCGGCTCGACGGCCGGGCCCGGGTGACGATCGTCGATGCCAACCCGGCGATGGTCGCGGTCGGCCGCGACCGGGCGCTCGACGCCGGCTGGCTCGCCGAGCTCGACTGGGTGGTGGGCGACGCCGAGCGGCTGCATTTGCCCGACCGCTCGGTCGAGGCCTGCACGATCGCCTTCGGCATCCGCAACGTGACCCACGTCGACCGGGCGCTCGCCGAGGTGCGGCGCGTGTTGGTCCCGGGTGGCCGGTTCCTCTGCCTCGAATTTTCCAAGCTCGCGCTCCCGCTTCTGGAGCCGCTCTACGATCTCTACTCCTTCACCGTCCTGCCGGCGCTCGGCGCGCTCGTCGCCGGCGATGCCGCGAGCTACCGCTACCTCGCCGAGAGCATCCGCCGGTTCCCCGATCAGCCGACCTTCGCGGCGCTGATCGAAGCGGCCGGGCTCGAGCGGGTGCGTTGGCGGAACCTCTCGGGCGGGATCGCCGCGATCCACTCCGCCTGGCGGCTTTGAGGCGGGATGCTGCGGGGCGCGCGCAACCTGGCGCGACTCGTGGCCTGCGCCCGCTGCCTCGCCCGCCACAACGCGCTCTTCCCCATGGAGCTCGTCCCGCAGCTCCAGCCGGCGTTGCGGATCGCCGAGCGCTTCGTCGATCGCAAGGCCCCGGGCCGCCCGGGAGAGCGGCTCGCCCGCGCGCTCCAGGAGATGGGCCCGGCCTTCATCAAGCTCGGCCAGTCGCTCGCCACCCGCGCCGATCTCTTGGGCGAGACGATCGCCCGCGACCTCTCCTTGCTGCAGGACCGGCTGCCGCCCTTCCCCGCGGCCGAGGCGCGGGCGACCGTCGAGCGCGAGCTCGAGCAGCCGCTCGAAGCCCTCTTCACGAGCTTCGAGGATCAGCCGGTGGCCGCCGCCTCGATCGCCCAGGTGCACTTCGCGACCACGACCGAAGGCGAGCATGTCGCGGTCAAGATCCTCCGCCCCGGCATCGAGGAAGCGATCGGCCGCGACCTCGACTTCTTCCTCTGGCTCGCCGAGTGGGCCGAGCGGCTGCACCCGCCGCTCCGCCGTTACAAGCCGGTCGAGGCGGTGCGCCTCGTGGCCCGCTCGACCCGGCGCGAGATGGACCTCCGCCTCGAGGCGGCGGCGGCTGCGGAGTTCGCCGAGAACAACAAGGACGCGGTGGGCTTCCGCGTGCCGCGGGTCGATTGGCGGCGGACCGGAAGGCGGGTGGTCACCTTCGAGCGCGTCGAGGGCCTGCCGGCCGACGAGCGCGACCGACTCCTGGCCGCCGGGCTCGACCCCGACGCCATCCTCGAGCGGGCGGCCGTCGTCTTCTTCAACCAGGTGTTCCGCGACGGCTTCTTCCACGCCGACATGCACCCCGGCAACATGCTGATCGACCCGAAGACGGGCGACATCGTGGCGCTCGACTTCGGCATCATGGGCAGGCTCGAGCTCGCCGACCGCCGCAACCTCGCCGAGGTGCTGTTGGGTTTCCTCGAGCGCGACTATGCTCGGGTGGCCGACGTCTTCTTCCGCGCGGGCTTCTTGCCGCCCGATCAGGACCGGGCCGCCTTCACCCAGGCCTGCCGGGCGCTCGGCGAGCCGATTCTGGGCCTTCCCTTGAACGAGATCTCCTTCGGCCGCCTGTTGGGTCAGCTCTTGGCCACCGCCGAGGAGTTCGAGATGGAGACGCAGCCCCAGCTCCTCCTCCTGCAAAAGACCATGGTGGTGGCCGAAGGGGTCGGCCGGGCCTTGAACCCCTCGGTCAACATCTGGACCCTCGCCCGGCCGCTCGTCGAGCAGTGGATGCGCGAGAATCTCGGCCCCGAGGCGCAGCTGCGCGAGGCCGTGGCCGAGGGGGTCTCGACGCTGCGCCGCCTGCCCGGCGCGCTCGGCCGGCTCGAGCGGCTGCTCGAAGCCGGCCCGCCGCGGACCGCCCCGGCCCCGGGCGAGCGCGCCCGCGACCGGCTCGCCATGCTCCTGGCCCTGCTCCTGGGCCTCGTCCTCGGCCTTGCCTTGGGCTGAGGGCTCGGCACAACTGGCCGCAGCGTCGGGGGAGATCCGGGTGGCCGAGCGTCGCGTCCTGCTCGTGATCGGCGGCGGGATCGCCGCCTACAAATGCCTCGAGCTGATCCGCCGGCTCAAGGAGCGCGGCATCGCCGTGCGCTGCGTGCTCACCCGCGCGGCCAAGGAGCTCGTGAGCCCCCTCACGGTCGCCGCGCTTGCCGGCGAGAAGGTCTACGACGCGCTCTTCTCGCTCACCGACGAGGCCGAGATGGGCCACATCCGCCTCGCCCGCGAGGCCGATCTCGTGCTCGTGGCACCCGCCACGGCCGACCTCCTCGCCAAGATGGCGAACGGCCTGGCCGACGATCTGGCCTCGACGCTGCTGCTCGCCACCGACCGGCCGGTGCTCGTGGCCCCGGCCATGAACCCGGTGATGTGGGCGCATCCCGCGACCCGCCGCAACCTGGCCCGGCTCGTCGCCGACGGGATCGGCGTGATCGGCCCGGCCGAAGGCGACATGGCGTGTGGTGAGACCGGCCCCGGCCGGCTGGTCGAGCCGAGCGAGCTCCTGGAAGCCGTGCTCGCCCGGCTCGAGCCCGGAGCTCGGCCGCTTTCCGCCCTCCGCGCGCTCGTGACGAGCGGGCCCACCCGCGAGCCGATCGACCCGGTCCGCTTCCTCGCCAACCGCAGCTCGGGCCGCCAGGGCCACGCGATCGCGAAGGCGCTCGCCGATGCCGGGGCCGAGGTCACGCTCGTGAGCGGGCCGGTCGCGACCCCCGACCCGCCGGGGGTGCGAACGGTGCACGTCGAGACCGCGCGGGAGATGCTCGAAGCTTGCCTCGCCGCGCTCCCGGTCGAGGTCGCGATCTGCGCCGCCGCGGTCGCCGACTGGCGGCCGGAGAGCGCGCCCGGGGAGAAGATCAAGAAGGAGCCGGGGGCACCGCCGCCGGTCCTGCGGCTCGTCGAGAACCCCGACATCCTGGCGACCCTCGCCCGCCATCCGACCGCCCGGCCACGGCTGGTCGTGGGCTTCGCCGCCGAGACCGGCGATCTCGAAGCGAAGGCGCGCACCAAGCGGGCCAAGAAGGGCTGCGACTGGATCCTCGCCAACGACGTGTCGGAGGGCACGGGCGTGTTCGGCGGGGCCCGCAACCGGATCCTCTTGATCGCCGGCGAGGGCCCGGCCGAGGCCTGGCCCGAGCTCGCGAAGGAGGAGGTCGCCCGGCGGCTCGTCGAGCGGATCGTGACCGCACTCGGCCGGAGGTCGCCTTGAGCGCGCCGGTCCGCGTCCAGGTCGAGCGGCTGCCGCACGGATGCGACC
>JAILZQ010000137.1 GCA_023512415.1 Geminicoccaceae bacterium
ACCTCGGCCCGCTCGACGGGGACGTACAGGCGCCCCTCGCCCTCGACGCGCGTGACGGCCAGCGCCTCGCGGGGGGCGACGACGACGGTGTTCGACTCCGGCTCCGTCCGCAGGACGTACAGCGGCCGTGCGGTCGCGAGACCGAGCCCGCGCCGCTGACCCGGCGTGAAGCGCCAGTACCCGTCGTGGCGCCCGACCGTGTCCCCGCGCAGGTCGACTACCGCGCCCGGACGGGGCTCGAGGCCCTCGCGCGCGACATCCGCGGCGCGCGCGACCGTGGTCAGGAGATCGCCGTCGTGACCTCGGGGGCGATCGCGCTGGGGTGGCGGGTGCTGGGCCTGCCGCGCCGGCCGGTGCGGCTCGAGGAGAAGCAGGCGGCCGCGGCGGCCGGCCAGATCCGCCTCGCCCGCGCCTGGCAGGTGGCCCTCGAAGGGGTCGGGCTCGAGGCGGAGCAGGTGCTCTTGACGCTCGCCGACACCGAGGATCGGCGCCGCTACCTCAACGGTCGCGCCACCATGAACACGCTCTTGCGGCTGGGCGCGGTGCCGGTCGTCAACGAGAACGACACGGTCGCCACGACCGAGATCCGCTTCGGCGACAACGACCGGCTCTCGGCCCGGGTGGCGGTCATGATCTCGGCCGAGACGCTCGTGCTCTTGTCCGACGTCGAGGGGCTCTACACGGCCGATCCGCGTCGCGACCCCACGGCCGCGCACGTCCCGCTGGTCGAGACGATCACCCCCGAGATCGAGGCGATGGCCGGCGGCGCCGGGAGCACCGCCGGAACGGGTGGGATGGTGAGCAAGCTCGCCGCGGCGCAGATCGCCACCCGCGCGGGCTGCACGGTGGTGTTGACCGCCGGGGCGGTCGAGCGGCCGCTCACGGCCCTCGCCGAGGGGGCCCGCTGCACGCTCTTTCCCGCCGCGACGAGCCCGCGCCGCGCGCGCAAGGACTGGATCGCCGGGGCGCTCGCGCCGACCGGGACCCTCTGGCTCGACGCCGGCGCGGTCGCCGCCCTCGAACGCGGCTCCTCGCTCCTGCCGGCCGGGGTCACCCGGATCGAAGGCCGCTTCGAAAAGGGCGATGCGGTGCTCGTGCGGGCCCCCGACGGGCGGGCGGTGGCCAAGGGCCTGGTCGCCTACGACGCCGCCGACGCCGAGCGGCTCGTGGGCGCCCGGACCGAGGAGATCGAGGCCCGGCTCGGCTGGCGGGGCCGCGACGAGCTCGTCCACCGCGACGACCTCGTCCTGCTCTGAGGCCGGCTCCTGCTCCGCGGCAGGCGGAGGCGGGCTCGCTACCGGCCGGGCGGCGCCGTCGCCTTGCCGGGCTCGGCGGTCGGACCTAACTCGGCCGCATGAGCGAGCGCGAGCGGAGCGGGCTGGACGGCGAGAGAAGGCGCGCGGGAGCGGCGCGGCCGCGGGTCGGCGTGGTGGGTGCCGGGCCGGCCGGGCTCGCCGCGGCCCTGGCGCTCACCCGCGCGGGCTGCGCCGTCGCCCTGCTGGATGCCCGACCGCTGCCCGCCCCCGGCGCCCCCCTGCCCGAAGAGGGGCGGACGGTCGCCCTCCTTCAGCCCTCGATCGAGCTCCTCGACCGCCTCGGGATTTGGCGCGAGCTCGCAGCCGAAAGTGCGCCCTTGCGCGCGCTCCGCCTCGTGAGCCTCCCGCGCGACGGCGCCGAGCCCGAGGCCGACGTCACCTTCGAGGCCGCCGAGATCGGGCTTCCCGAGTTCGGCCGCAACGTGCGGATCGGTCGGTTGCGGGCGCTCCTGCTCGATGCCTTGCGCGAAGCGGGGGCCGAGCTGGTCGACGATGCCGCCGTCGAGGACGTCGTGCGCGAGCGCGACCGGCTGCTGATCGTCCACGGTCGAGGCACGCTCCGGGCCGATCTCGTCGTGGCCGCCGACGGGCGGCGATCCCCGGTCCGCCGGGCCTTGCGGATCACCGCTAGCGAGCGGCCGACCGGCCGGGTGGCGATCGGCACGAGCTTCACGCACACTCGGCCGCACGGCAACGTCTCGATCGAGCTGCACCGTCCCGGCGGCGCCTTCACCATGGTGCCGCTCCCGGGCGACCGCTCGAGCCTGGTGTGGGTCGAACCCGAAGCCGAGGCGAAGCGGCTCTTGGGCCTGACCGACGCCGGCTTCCGCGCCGAACTCGAGCGGCGGGTCCGGCCCTGGCTCGGCGAGGTGGGCGAGATCGACCGGCGCGACGGCTACCCGCTCGTGGGCTCGCTGGCCGACCGGCTCGTGGCACCGCGCGCGGCGCTCCTCGGCGAGGCGGCGCACGCACTCTCCCCGGTCGGGGCGCAAGGGCTCAACACCTCGCTGCGCGACGTGGCGGTCTTGGCCGAACGCGTCGAGCGGGCGCGCGACCGGGGCATCCCGCCCTGGTCGGCCGAGGTCCTGCTCGCCTACGAGCGGGCCCGGCTCGCCGACATCCGGGCCCGCTTCGCGGTGACCGAGGGGCTCGCCGCCGCGGTCGCGAGCGACCTCGCCCCGGTCCGCCTCGCCCGCACGCTCGGGCTCCGACTGCTGGGCGCGCTGCCCGCGCTCAAGCAGCAGGTGATGCGCGGGCTCATGCGACCCATGGCTCTGCCGCTGCCCCTGCCGCTGCCTTGAGCCGCGCCTTGGCGGGGGGCCGCCCGCGGTGCTAGGCCGCGCGCCGGGTGGAGGAGGACGCCATGGCGAGCCCGACCGACCAGGATCTCGAGACGGCGATGCGCGAGCTCGGCCGTGCCGCGCGGGAGGCGCAGCGGCTGCTCGCCACGGTGCCGCGCGCGGCCAAGGACGCGGCGCTGCGGCGGGCCGCGGCGGAACTCCGGATCCGCCGCCACCACATCCTCGCGGTCAACGGCGAGGACCTGGCCGAGGCCGAGGCGCGCGGCCTCGGCAAGGCGATGCTCGACCGGCTGATGCTCGACGAGAAGCGGATCGAGGCGATCGCCCGCGGCCTCGAAGAGATCGCCGAGCTGCCCGACCCGGTCGGCACCGAGCTCGCCCGCTGGACCCGGCCCAACGGGCTCGACATCGCCCGCGTGCGGGTGCCGTTGGGCGTGGTCGGGATCGTCTACGAGAGCCGGCCGAACGTCACGGCCGATGCCGGCGGGCTCTGCCTCAAGGCCGGCAACGCCGCGATCCTGCGGGGCGGCAGCGAGAGCTTCCGTTCGAGCCGGGCGATCCTCTCCTGCCTCCATGCGGGGCTCGAGGCGGCGGGGCTGCCCACGGCGGCGATCCAGGCGGTGCCGACGACCGACCGCGCCGCGGTCGGCCACCTCTTGCGGATGAACGAGTTCGTCGACGTGATCGTGCCGCGCGGCGGGAAGTCGCTGATCGAGCGGGTCTACGCCGAGAGCCGGATCCCGGTGCTGGCGCATCTCGAGGGCAACTGCCACACCTATCTCCACGCGAGCGCCGATCTCGACATGGCCGTGGCGGTGACCCTCAACGCCAAGCTCCGGCGGACCGGGATCTGCGGGGCGACCGAGACGCTCCTGTGCGACCGGGCCGCGGCCGCGCGGCTCCTGCCGCCGGTACTCGATGCCTTGATCCGCCGCGGCTGCGAGATCCGCGGCTGCCCCGAGACGCTCGCCCTCGAGCCGCGCGCCGTACCGGCGAGCGAGCAGGATTGGTTCACCGAATATCTCGATGCGATCTTGGCCGTGAAAGTCGTGGGCGGGCTCGAGGAAGCGATCGCCCACATCGAGCGCTACGGCTCGCACCACACCGAAGCGATCGTCGCCGAGGACCGGGCGGCGGCCGAGACGTTCCTCGCCCGGGTCGACAGCGCGATCGTGATGCACAACGCCAGCACCCAGTTCGCCGACGGGGGCGAGTTCGGGATGGGCGCCGAGATCGGCATCGCCACCGGCCGGCTGCACGCTCGCGGCCCGGTCGGCGTCGAGCAGCTCACGACCTACAAATACGTGGTCCGCGGCACGGGCCAGTGTCGGCCGGGGTGAGCTTCGAGGGGCCCGCGCCCCCGCCCGATCCGACCGGGGGCCTCCGCCGCCGGGTCCGGGTGCTGTTGCCGCTCGACGAGGCGGAGCCGGCCGCACCGGCCGGCCGGCCGCTACGGGTCGGGCTCCTCGGCGGGTCCTTCAATCCGGCCCACGAGGGCCATCGCTACGTCAGCATCGAGGCCCTCAAGCGGCTCGGGCTCGACCTCGTCTGGTGGCTCGTGAGCCCGCAGAACCCGCTGAAGCCGGTGGCCGGCATGGCGCCGTTCGCCGAGCGCCTCGCTTCGGCACGGGCCGCAGCACGCCATCCGCGGATCCGCGTGCTCGACCTCGAGCGGCGCTTCGGCACGGTCTACACGGTCGATCTCTTGCGCCGGCTCGCCGGCTGGCGGCACCACCGCTTCGTCCTGCTGCTGGGCGCCGACAATCTCGCCCAGCTCCCCCGCTGGCGGCACTGGGTGGAGATCCTGCGGCGGGTGCCGGTTGCCGTGGTCGCCCGCGATCCCTATTGTCGCGCTGCCTTGGCCGGGACAGCGGCACGGCGGTTCGCGGCGGCCCGGGTCGAGGCGACGCGGGCGCACGAGCTGCCCGAGCTGTCGCCACCGGCCTGGACGTTCCTCGTGATCCGACCGCACCCGGCCTCGAGCACGGCGATTCGCGCGGGCCGCTTGCCGCTGCCGGCCCCGGGCGGGGAGGGGGAGCGATCGACGACACCGAACGCGGCGACGGACAAGAACCTCCGTCGCGACCTTTGAGGTTCCTGCCGGCCGACCAGCTCTTGGACCTCGTGCGCCGCTCGCTCGAGGACGACAAGGCGATCGATCCGGTGGTCATCCCGCTCGAGGGCAAGACCGAGATCGCCGATTGGATGGTGGTCGCGACCGGCACCTCGAGCCGGCACATCGCCTCGATGGCCGAGAAGCTGCTCGAGCGGATGAAAGAAGCCGGCCACGGCGCGGCTTCGGCCGAAGGGCTCGGCGACCCGCAGGCCAACTGGGTGCTGATCGACGCGGGCGACGTGATCGTCCACTTGTTCCGCGCCGAGGCCCGGGCGCTCTACGACATCGAGAAGCTCTGGTCGCTCCTGCCGCCGACGCGCGTCGCCGCCGCCGGCCCGTGAGGCCGGCCGATCGTGCGCTGCCTCTTGCTCGCCGTCGGCCGCTGCCGCGACCCGGCGCTCGGCACCTTGATCGAACGCTATCGCGGACGGCTGCCCTGGCCGGTCGAGATCCGCGAGATCGAGGCCAAGGCGGTGGAGCCGGCGCGGCGGCGGGCCGAGGAGGGCCGGGCGATCCTCGCCGCGGTCGCTCCCGACGTACCGCTCGTCGCCCTCGACGAGCGCGGGACCCTGCTCTCGAGCCGCGCCTTCGCGGAGCGGCTCGGCAGCTGGCGGGAGGAGGGGCGGCGCACCATCGCTTTCGCGATCGGCGGCCCCGACGGGCTCGACCCGGCGGTCCGCGAGCGGGCCGACCTCGTGCTCGCCCTGGGCCGGCTCACCTTGCCGCACGAGCTCGCCCGCCTCGTCCTGGTCGAGCAGCTCTACCGCGCGCACAGCATCCTCGCGGGTCACCCCTACCATCGGGAGTGACAGGGCCGGTCGGCCCTCGGCTTGGCGGGAGAGCGGCCGACCCCTAGAAGCGCGGCGCCGCCCGGGCGAGGCGGTGCCCCGGGGAGAGACGGATGCGCGATTTCCACCTTCTCGGCCGCTCGGCGGCCTACGGGGTCCAGGGCATGGCCGCGACCTCGACGCCGCTCGCGACGCTCACCGCGCTCGACGTGTTGCGCGCGGGCGGCAACGCGGTCGACGCGGCCCTCGCCGCGGTCGCGGTGCAATGCGTGGTCGAGCCTCCGATGACCGGGATCGGCGGCGACTGCTTCGCGCTTCTGGCGCCGGCCTCGGGCGGCGTGGTGGCGATCAACGGCTCGGGCCGGGCGCCGGCGGCGGCCACCGTCGAGCGGCTCGCGGGCGAGGGCCTGCGCGAGATCGAGGCGGGCAGCCCGCACGCGGTGACCGTACCCGGCGCGCTCCGCGCCTGGCAGCTCCTGGCCGAGCGGTTCGGCACGCGGCCTCTGGGCGAGCTCCTGCAGCCGGCGATCCGGCTCGCCGCGGAGGGCTTCCCGGTGACCCCGCGGGTGGCCTTCGACTGGCGCCGGGCTGTCGGCACACTCGAGCGCAGCGAAGGGGCGAAGGCCTTCTACCTGCCCGGCGGCCGGCCGCCGGCCGAGGGCCGGGTGATGCGCTTCCCGGTCCTCGCCCGCACCCTCGAGACCGTCGCCGAGCGGGGCGTGACCGCCTTCTACGAGGGCGAGCTCGCGGCCAAGATGGTCGCCACGCTGCGCGCCGCGGGTGGTCTGCACGAGGAGGCCGACTTCGCCGGCCAGACCGCCGAGGCGGTCGAGCCGATCCACACGCTCTACCGCGACGTGCGGGTGTACGAGTGCCCACCCAACGGCCAGGGGGTGGTGGCCCTGCAGCTCTTGAACCTGCTCGAAGGCTGGCCCTTGGGCACGCTCGATGCGCTCGGCGCGGAGCGGCTCCATCTCTTCGCCGAGGCGAGCAAGCTCGCCTTCCGCGACCGCGACGCGCTGCTGGCCGACCCGGCCGCCGTGCCGGTTCCGGTCGAGCGGCTGCTCGACAAGGCCTACGCGGCAAGGCTGCGCGAGCGGATCGACCCGGAGCGGGTGCTCGGCGAGCTGCCGCCGCCGCTGCTCGAGCCGCACAAGGACACCACCTACCTCGCGGTGGTCGACCGCGACCTGAACGCCGTTTCGCTCATCAACTCCCTGTTCGAATCCTTCGGATCCGGAATCTGCTGTCCGGAGACCGGTGTCCTGTTCCACAACAGGGGGAAATCCTTCCGGCTCGACCCGGCGCACCCGAACGCGATCGGCCCGGGCAAGCGGCCGATGCACACGATCATCCCGGCGATGGCCTTCAAGGGTGGCGAGGCTTGGCTCGCCTTCGGCGTCATGGGCGGCCACTTCCAGCCCATGGGCCAGGCCCAGCTGCTCTCGGCGATCGTCGACCACGGGCTCGACCCGCAGGCGGCCGTCGAGCTGCCGCGCGTGTCGGCCTACCCCTTCGACATGGAGGTCGAGCGGCGGGTACCGGCCGCGGCGCGCGCCGGGCTGCAGGCCAAGGGGCACGCGATTTTGGAGCCCGAAGCCCCGCTGGGCGGTGCCCAGGCCATCCTGATCGACCGCAAGCGCGGCGTGCTCGTGGGCGCGAGCGATCCGCGCAAGGACGGGCTCGCGCTCGGCTTTTGAGCCGGACGGCCGCGGGGTCGACCGCTCGCGCGTTGACCGAACGGCCCGCGCTGCCTACTCGGGGGGCGGGTCCGGTCGGGACACGTCCCGGCCGCCTCGAGTCCCGGGAGCGCCCGAGCGCGGCCGATGAACCTCGCCTTGATCGCCCTCTTGCCCTTCTTGGGCGCGGTCTTGCCGCCGCTCCTGATCCGCTCGGGGCGGAACGTCTGCGCGCTCGCAACCGGCGCCGTCACCACCCTGGCCTTGGCACTCCTGCTCGTCGAGGCCCCGGCCGTCTTCCGCGGCGAGGTGGTCCGCGCGAGTGTTCCCTGGCTGCCGCAGGCCGGGCTCGAGGCGAGCTTCTTCCTCGACGGCTTCGGCTTCTTCTTCGCCTTCCTGATCCTGGTCATCGGGCTTTTGATCATCGCTTACGCGCGTTTCTATCTCTCGCGCGACGATCCGATGGGCCGGTTCTACGCCTTCCTGCTCCTTTTCCAGGGGGCCATGGTCGGCATCGTCCTTTCCGACAACGTGCTCTTGCTCGTGGTCTTCTGGGAGCTCACGAGCCTCTCCTCGTTTTTGCTCATCGGCTATTGGCGGCATCTGCCGGAAGGGCGGCAAGGTGCCCGAATGGCGCTGGTCGTCACCGGTGCCGGTGGCCTCGCATTGTTGGCCGGGCTGTTGCTCCTCGCCGAGGTCGCGGGCTCGTACGAGCTCACGACGATCCTCCAACACGGCGAGGCGATCCGCGGCTCGGCGCTCTACCTGCCGATCCTCCTCCTCGTGCTGCTCGGCGCCTTCTCCAAGTCCGCCCAGTTCCCGTTCCATTTCTGGCTGCCGCACGCGATGGCGGCACCCACCCCGGTCTCGGCCTATCTGCACTCGGCGACCATGGTGAAGGCCGGGCTTTTCTTGCTCGGCCGGCTCTGGCCCGTGCTCTCGGGTACCGAGGCTTGGTTCCTGATCGTCGCCGGCACCGGCCTCGCGACCATGCTGATCGCCGCCTGGATCGCGATCTTCAAGGACGACCTCAAGGCCCTCTTGGCTTTCTCGACGGTGAGCCACCTCGGCCTCGTGACGATGCTCCTCGGACTTGGCACCGGTACCGCCGCCCTGGCCGCCGTCTTCCACGTGCTCAACCACGCGAGCTTCAAAGCCGCACTCTTCATGACCGCCGGGATCGTCGACCACGAGACCCACACGCGCGACGCCCGCCGCCTCGGCGGCCTCGTCCACCTCAT
This sequence comes from Geminicoccaceae bacterium, assembly GCA_023512415.1. Lineage (GTDB taxonomy): Bacteria > Pseudomonadota > Alphaproteobacteria > Geminicoccales > Geminicoccaceae > JANXAZ01. The sequence continues at coordinate 8,442 of JAILZQ010000137.1, forward strand.
GCCGATCACCGGCACGCTCGCGATCCTGGCTTCGCTCTCGATGGCGGGGATCCCGCCTTTGAACGGCTTCCTCTCGAAGGAGCTGATGCTCGAAGAGGCGCTCCACACCGAATGGTGGGGCACGGGCCGGCTCTTCCCCCTGCTCGCGGTGGCGGCGGCCACCTGTTCGGTCGCCTACTCGTTCCGCTACATCCTGCACGTCTTCTTGGGACCGGTGCGGGACGACTATCCGCACCGGCCGCACGACCCGCCGGCGGGCATGTGGCTGCCCGTGGCCGTTCTGGTCGCGGCCGTCGTCGTGATCGGGATCCTGGCCGAGCCGGTCGCCGGGCCGCTCGTGCGCCTGGCCGCCGGCGCGGTGACCGCCGGGGCGGCACCCGAAGTCACCCTCAAGCTCTGGCACGGGGTGACCCCGGCGCTCGTGGCGAGCGCGATCGCGCTTTTGGCCGGGCTCGTCCTGCTCGCCGCCTTCGGCCCGCTCGTGACGTTCCGCGCGGCGCTCTGGCGGCCCGAGGCGAAGCGGATGTTCGAGGCCACGGTGGACGCGCTCGCCGCCGCTGCGCGGGCCCTCGGCGAGGCGATCCACGACGAGCGGTTGCAGCGGATGGTCGCCTGGACCCTCCTCGCGACGCTGGTCGTGGGCTCGGCCGTGGGC
>JAILZQ010000138.1 GCA_023512415.1 Geminicoccaceae bacterium
GAACAGCCATACCTCCACGGCGGGAAGGAGGGCGCGGAGGGCGTAGGCCAGCGGCATGCCGTTTTCCAGGATCTCCACGGCGTGGGAGTTGCCCACCAGGAAGGTCAGTCCCATCTCCCTGGCCTTCTCCACCAGCGGGCTGGAGGGCCGCACTCTGCTGATGCTGGCCACGATGGTGTTCACCTGGGGATGCTCGCTGAGGGCCTGGCTCAGGTGGGCATCGCTGAAGCCGGTATGAGGGAAAATGTGCAGTATCTGGTGCACCGGCGCACCGGGGGTGCCGTTGAGGAGCTGCGGTCCGGTGGCCACCACCGTTTCCATGGCATCCGGGCAGTCGCGCAGCTCGCGGTCGCTGCGATAGCCCAGTCCAAATGCGCCGTCGACCCCGATTTTCGCCCCACCGACGCCATAGTGGTCGTACCAGCGATAGGTCTTGCACTCGATGACGGTCGGTCCGCCGCCTGCTCGAGCCTTATCCACTGCGTACCTGGCCACCTCGTACACGGCCAGCACGTCGTTGCCGTCGATCGTCTCGCCTTCGATGCCGAGTGCGCGGGCGCGGGCGAGCGGGCCCTCCCCGGCGGTGAGTTCGCGGGTCCGGGTGGTGGCGGCGAAGCCGTTGTCCTCGCAGACGAACAGGACCGGCAAGCGGTAGACCGCGGCCCAGTTGAGGCCTTCGAGGAAAGGCCCACGATTGACCGCCCCGTCGCCGAAGATGCAGCAGACGATCCGATCGCCACCCAGGAGCCGGATCGCGTGGGCGGCGCCCGCGGCGATCCCGATGTTGGCGGCGACGACCCCGTTGGCACCGAGCATGCCGACCGCGAAGTCGGCGATGTGCATCGAGCCGCCCTTGCCCTGCGAGGTGCCGGGGGCGCGGCCCATGAGCTCGGCCATCATGGCGAACGGATCGGCGCCCTTGGCGAGCGTGTGGCCGTGACCGCGGTGGGTCGACAAGAGCACGTCGTCGCGCCGCAGCGCCCCGCACACCCCGACCGCCACCGCTTCCTGGCCGATCGAGGGGTGGATCGCACCCTTGACGAGCCCCTCCTTCTGCGCCGCGAGCGCCTCCTCCTCGAAGGCGCGGATCGCGACCATGCCGCGCAACAAGCTCTTCAGCCGCTCGACGTCGAGATTGTGTCCGACCTGCGCCGACAAGGGCACCTCCCGAACCCGCCGCCGCGGGCGTTCATGGGGGCGCGCGCGGGCCTTGTCAAAAGGCGCTCCGGCACCGCGGCGCCGACCGCGGCCCGAGCTGCTCAGCGGATCGACCGGCCGCCGTCGACCGGGACGGCGAGGCCGGTCATGAAGGAGGCATCGTCGCTCGCGAGGAAGGCGATCACCGCGGCCACCTCCTCGGGCGTGGCGATCCGCCCCATCGGATGGCGTTCGACCAGGATCCGGCGCATCGCTTCCGGATCCTCGGCCCGCGCGATCACCCCTTCGAGCAGCGGCGTGTCGACCGCACCGGGGCACACGCAGTTGATGCGGATGTTCTCGCGCGCATGGTCGATCGCGAGCGCCATGGTCAAGGCGCGCACCCCACCCTTGGACGCGGCGTAGGCGGCAGCGCGTGGGGCAGCCGTCAAAGCGTTGATCGAGGCGAGGTTGACGATCGCCCCGCCGCCGCGCCGGCGCAGGGCCGGGATGGCCGTGCGGCAACCCAGGAAGGTGCCCCAGAGGTTGACCGCCATCACCTCCTCCCAGAGCGCCCGATCGGTCTCGAGGGCCCCGCCCGTCCGGTGGATCCCGGCATTGTTGACGAGGATGTCGAGCCCGCCCTGCTCGCGTTCGACGGCGCCCACCACGGCTTCCCAAGCCTCTTCCGAGCGCACGTCGAGGACCACGGGCGAGAAGGCCCGCACGGCCCCGAGCTGGGCCGTGTCGGCGACCGCCGCCACGACCCGTGCGCCCTCGGCCGCCAGCCGATCGACCGTGGCCCGGCCGATGCCAGTGGCCGCTCCGGTCACGAGCGCCACCTTGCCCGAAAGACGCCCCTGCACGCTCACCTCCCCCACCGCGGCTCAGCCGAAGGCGCCCAGATGGTGGACGATGGCGCTCCCGATCCGCCGCACGAGGTCGTAGTCGGCGGCGATCGGTCGGAAGATCGTGGCGTGCTCCTGGGCGTAGGATTGCTCGCGGTCGCCCGCGTAGGTCGAGGGCTCGCCCCAGTCCTGTTCGGAGCGCGGGCTTTCGACGATCGGGAAGATCTGGCCCAGAAGCTGCAGCGAGGGCTCGACCTCGAGGCGGAACATCGCCTCGACGAGTGCATCGTGGGTCACCTCGTGGCGGTCGGAGAAGTCGGGGATCCGCACCGCTCGGCGCATCAGCCGCTCGATCAGCGCGAGTCTCAGCGCGTGCAGCATGTGGAGATTGTCGCGCGTGGCGGGGTCGACCGCGATCGGCCGGGCCCCGGCGTCGCGGGTCCGCTTGCGATGCTCGCGCAAAGCCGCCGCGAGATCGAGATGGTCGCGCTGGAAGACCCGGAAGATCCGCGCGAGCCGGTCGTGCAGCGCGAGCCGTTCGACGTGGTCGGCCACCGCGCGCAGCTCCTCGATCTCCGCCGGGTCGCGCGCGGCTCTCGCCCGTGCCAACCAGAAGCCGGGGTCGAAGCGGTCGATCAGCGCCTTCACCACGTCGAGGTCGGTGAACATGAAGGCGTGCTCGACCATCCGCACGAGCGAGCGGAAGCGGGCGCTCTCGCGGTAGAGCCGGTGGAAGCGCTCGGGGTCCTTGGCGATCGCCTGACCGAGCCCACCCACTGTGTTGGCGAGGATGCCCAGCTGCTGGAGCACGGCGTTGTGTGGGATCGCCCGGATCTGCGAGGGGTGGTCGAGGAGCACCGGGCGGATGCCGGCGTCGAACTGGCGGCGCACCGGGCGCGAGCCCGAGGGGTAGAGCAGGTTGGTGCCGTAGACGCCCAAGAATGCGGCGTAGGCCGGATCCTCGATGACCCGGTCGTTGAACAGCCGAACCGCGGCGAAGAATTCGTCGACGTAGGCGGTCTCCTGGTAGAACGGGTCGGGCTGGTCGTCGACCGGGCCCAAGACGTGCTCGAGCACTCGGGTCACGACGGCGAGTGCCGAGGCCCCGCTCTGCAGCAAGAGATAGCCGTCGCCGCCCTGGTAGCTGGTCTCCTGGACCACCTCGAGGCCGGCGGCGGCGAACCGGCGCCGGCTCTCCGGCGTGTCGACGTACGCGAGCCGTTCGGCGAAGCTCTCGGGATGGGCGCCGCGGCCGATACTCTCGCCGTGGGTGTCGAAGATCACGACCTCGAGATCGTCGAGCCCGTGCCGGGCGAGCACCTCGACGAGGCCGAGCCGGATCCGCTCGATCGCCACCGCTGCCGCGGTCTGCCCCAGATACCGGCCGGCGTCCGAGAAGCCGGTCTGCACGCAGATCCGCCCGCGCCGCTCGAGATGCGCCCGCCAGGCGGGCACGGCGAGGGCTTGGTCGAGGATCGCGACCCCGTGCTCGAGGGCCTTGCGGGTCTCGAAGAGCGGCGTGATGTCGAGCCGGTCGGCGACCCCGAACAGCTCGGCGAGATAGAGAGCCGCGAGGAGCGTGAAGGGCGTCTCGCACTCGGCGATCAAGAAGCGGATCGATTCCGAGGCGTCCAAATATTTGGAAAGCTGGGCGGCGATCATCATCGCCCGGCGGGCCGTCGCCTTTTCCTGGACGAGCGAGCCGAAATTGATCGCCACGGGCCGTACCTCGGCGATCAGCTGGGCGATCTTCCCGATGTAGGAGAGCCGATGCGTCGGATCGTCGGCCGCGTGGTCGAGGCCCACGAGCTTGCGGACCGCGTTGTGCACCTGGAGCGCGTTGATCCGCAGATGCGTCCCGGCCATGGCGAGACCCTGGCTCGCGATCTGCGCGCGCAGGAGCAGGAGGCGGCGCAGCACCTCGGGCTTGCGCGCCGCGGCGATGCAGCGGTCGACGAGCCGGGCGAGCTCGGCCGAATCCCGCAGGCGCCAGGGCAGGCCGCGGGCCATCTCGCGGGCGAGCCGGGCGAGCGCGGCCTCGTCGACCGCCGCCCCGGGCCCGCCCCGCAGCGCATCGAGCTCGTCGGCGCAGGATTTGAGGGCGAGGGCGAGGCGGGCCTCGACCAGCTCCAGGAGCGGCGCCAGCGGCTCCCCCGGGGCGAGCTCGCCGCGCACCGCGCGGATCGCCGCGGCGTAGCCCTCGAGCTGGGCGAGCTGGAGGGCGAGCCGGCTCGCGAAGCTCGTCTGCCAGGCGATGTCGGCGCGGCCGTCGGTGTCGTAGCCGACCCAGCTCGCGACCGAGAGCAGGCGCGGGGTGAGCTCGGTCCAGCGGTCGGGCCAGAGCTCGGCGCCGACGTCGAGGACCGTGGCGTGGACGATCTCGATCGCCGCGCGCAGGTTGCGCAGCGCTTCCATCGACTGGCGATGCTCGGCCGCGAGGTCGAGCGCGGGGTCGGGCCGGTGGGCGACCGCCTCGACCTCGGCCAACAGCGCCGCCCGGCCGGCCGGATCGAGCGGCCGGCCGTCGCTCGTCCGGCCGAGTGCCAGGGTGACCAAGAGCTCGCGCAGCCGTCGGGCGAGCGCGAAGGTCGGGTGCGCGGTGACCACGAAGCCGTAGTGTACCCGGCCGACCCGCCGGGCGAAGGTCTCGAAGGAGGCCGGCGCGCCGTCGGGGCCGATCGCCAGACCGCGCACCAGCGCTTCGACCCGCGCCCGGTTGGCCCGCGGATCGACCTCGCCCAGATAGGCCCGCAGCCGCTCCGCGCGCGAAACGAAGGCGTCGAGCGTCAGCCGGCGCAGCAGCCGGTCGAGCGCGGCGTCGTCGAGCCGGCCGTGGACCAGCCGTTCGGCGAGCCCGCAGGCGAGGCTCTGGATCGGATTGGCGAGCGGGTCGCGCTCGGCCGCCGCCCGCACCTCGCCGAGCGCGTCGGCGAGCGCGCCGAGCGCCGCATCGGGCGGCTCCGCTGCGGCGGGCTGCGGCCGCTCCGCCGCCGAACCGTCGCGTAAGCCTTCGTCGAGCGCCACGGGTCGCCCTCCGCCGGTCCGCTGCCCGGCGAGAAGACACCGGGTCGCGCTGCAATGCAACACTCGGAAGGGGCGAGCCACCCACGGGCGAGCACCTCCCGACGGAAAGGCTCAGGGGCGGCGGATCGTCTCGACGCGTGGAGTGAACACCGTGTCGGGGTCGAGCGGGAAGATCGGCCGCGGGCAGAGCCGATGCCCGAGGCTCGCCAGGTTGGCGCTGGTCGAGCCGGGGGCGTCGACATTGAGGTTCTTGACCACCCAGGCGTCGAACATGTGCGGCTCGCAGTGCGGCGACTTCACCACCACGATGTCGAAGTCGCGTGGGTCGAGGCCGTTGGCGAAAAACAACGCGCGGTCGAACAGGAAGGCGGGCGCACTCAGGATCAGAAGGGTGAACGGCGGGGCATCGAACACGGCGCACGGTCCCGCCTCGATCGGCACCTTCATGGTCTCGAGCCGCGCCTTGCCCGTCGACAAGCTGCGCACCGTCCCGGTGAGCTCGAGCGGCCCGAAACGGGCGGGATCGCGGCTCCCGCCCAGCGCGAGCGTGAGGGTGGCTCCGCAGCCCGCGGCGTGGCAGGCGGCCGCGGCCGGCGCGTCGACGATCGGCGCGAGTACCCGCCGGGTACAGCCGGCCGCCACGAGGGCTTTCACGATGGCGTTCGAATCGCCCGTCGCCCCGGAGGAGGTGGCATCGGCCGCATCCGTCAAAGCGACCGGGCCGTCGAGAGCGAGGGCCTGGGCGACCGCGTCGTCGAGCGGCCAGAGCTTGGCCTGCATGCGTCCGCGATCGCGCCGGAAGCGCTGCGCGATCCGCACCGCCTCGGCCTCGAGCGGGGCCGGATCGGCCGCGTAACAGAAGACCACCTGGCAGCCGAGCTCGGGCACGTCGGTGAACGGGTTGCCGATGAAGAGGCCGCCCGCGAGGATCCGTCCCTCCCGCTCGAGCCGGCCGATCTCGAGCAGCCGATCGCCGTAGCAGCCGGTCTTGGTGACGAGCTCGTCGCCGCGCACGAGCGCCGGGATGGCGACCCGCAGGAAGGCGGGGCGGAGCCCTTCGCCGAGGATCCGCAGCAAGAGCCGGGCGGCGCGTGCCCCGGTGTCGGCGAAGTCGGTGTGCGGGTAGGTCTTCAGCACCGTGAAGCCGTCGATCGCCCGCATCATCCGGCGGGTGAAAATGCCGTGCAGGTCGAGCGAGACGACGATCGGCACATGGGGTCCGACGATCGCGCGGACCGCGTCGAGCAGCTCGCCCTCGGGGTCGAGCTCGGCCTCCGCCACCATCGCGCCGTGGAGCGAGAGATAGACCCCGTCCACCCCCGGGGCGGCCGCCTCGATCCGCTCGAGCAGCTCCCCCCGCAGCGCCCGCCAGGAGGCCGCTTCGAGCGTGCCGGCCGAAGGCGCGGTAGCGCTGGTGACGGGCACGAGCTCGATGCCGGGGGCCGCATCGAACACCGCGAGCGCCCCGCCCAGATAGGAGTTGGTGCCGCGCCGGCCGAGCAGCTCCGCCCCGTGGAGGATCGTGAAATCCGCGAGGGTCGAGGGCAGCGGGTTGAAGGAGCTCACCTCCTGCGTGCACTCGGCGAGCAGGATCTTGGTCATCCGCGCGCTCCCTGCCCGAGGCCCTACCGACGGGGGATCCGGCCGCCCCCTGCTCGGCCGCAGGCTAGCGCCGGCGCGGGCCGGCGCGGAACCGAGCGCGACGCGCGGCTCCCCTGCACCCCGGGCTCGGGGCCCCCGACCTCAGGGATGGCCGATGAAAAAGACGCGGCCGACGCTCGTCGGATCCTCGAGGCGGTCGAGCACGAAGCGGGCCACCTCTTCCCGGCTCACCCGGCGCAGCACGAGGTCCGGTGGCACCGTCTCGTGCACCTCGAGCGGTGCTTCGGGTACCGTGCGGGCGAAGGGCGCCGGTCGCACGATCGTCCAATCGACCGCGGCCGCGCGGATCGCCGCCTCTTGCCGGTCCTTGTCGGCATAGCGTCGGCGCGTGAAGAGCGGGAAGATCACCCGGTCGTACCAAATCCCGCCGTGGCCGCGGGTCTCGCCGGCGCCGACCCCGGTGATCGCGACGAGCCGGCGCACTCCCGACCGTGCCATGGCGTCGAGCAGGATCCGGGTGCTTTCCGAGAAGAGGGTCGTGGGCCCGAGCCGGTCGGTGCCGAGCGCGTCGAGCACGGCCTCCTGCCCCTCGACCGCCCGGCCGATCGCCGCGGCGTCGAGCGGGTCGGCCTCGAGGATGCGGACCCGCTCGGCGAGCTCGGCGAGCTTCGCCGCCCGGCGGGTCTGGGCGGTCACCACGTGGCCGCGCGCCAGCGCCTGCTCGACGAGGAGCCGGCCGACGCCGCCCGAGGCACCCAGGACCAGGAGCCGCATCGTCCCCTCCGGCGGGCGCCGGACCGCGGCCCCGCTCGTCCCGCGGCCTCGGCCCCGCCCTCAGCCCTCGACGATCCGTCGGGCGGTCGCCACCCGCTCGCGGCCGCCGCCGAGCACCAGGGCGAGGTCGGAGCCCAAGAGCGCGAAGCGGAAGCCGAGCGGCAGGTAGCGGGCGAGCAGCTCGGCCGTGTAGATGCCACCGAGCCCCACGGGCTTCTCCTGCGCCCGGGCGGCGGCGATCACCTCGCGATAGGCCATCTCGAGCCGCGGATCGTCGAGCCGGCCCGGGATCCCCATCTCGAGCGCCAGATCGTTCGAGCCGAAGAGCAGCGCATCCACACCCGGGAGGGCCGCGATGTCGGCGGCGGCGGCGACCGCCTCGGGGCTCTCGATCATCGCCACGATCAAGCTCTTGGCATCGGCCTTCGCCATGTGCTCGGCGGCCGGCAGGGAAGCGTAGTGGAGCTGCGGCAGGGGCCCGCCGATCGAGCGGCGGCCCTTGGGCGGGAAGCGGCAGCGCTCGATCAACGGGGCGATCTGCTCCGGGCGGTCGACGTGCGGCACGACGATGCCGGCCGCCCCGCCGTCGAGCAGCCGCGCGGCGGTGAGCGGGTCGTCGCCCGGGATGCGGACCAGCGCCGGCAGCCCGGCCGCTTGCGCCGCGAGGCAGATCTGGGCGGCCGTGTCGATCGAGAGCGCATTGTGCTCCATGTCGACGAACAGCCAATCGAACCCCGCCGCCTTGGCGACGAGCGCGATCTCGCCCGTTCGGGAAAGGCGCACGCCGAGGCCGAAGACCGTCTCGCCCGCGAGCATCCGCTCGCGCATCCCCGCACCGTCCATCGGACACCCCCCTCAGGTTTCTCGGGCTTCCTCGTCCGGCGGGCCGCCGCCGCGCGCGGCCACGTCCGTGTCGCCGTAGAGCTCGGAGAGCGGCAGATCGACGCCGAGCTCGGGTAGGGCCAACACCGAGTCGAGCCCGATCGCCGGCTCGTCGTCGTCCCAGCGGCCGTCCGGCCCGCGCCGCACCACGTCCACCCGCGCCTGGTCCTGGGCCACGTAGAGGATCACCCGCAGGGAGGGGATCGCCTTGTAGGCGAGGCGCTTGAGGATCAGGTCGTGGCGCCAGGTGCTCTCCGAGAGGACCTCGACCACGAGCAGCGGATCGTCGACGGTCGTGAGGCGGTCGTTCCGGGTGCCGCAGCGCACCGTGACGTCGGGGTACATCACGTCGCCGCGCGGGCTCACGACCTTGACGTCGGAGCCGAACGCCTCGCAGCCGCGCCGGCGCACGATCGAAGCGAGCGCGAGCAGGAAGTTGATCGCGACCTTGTTGTGCCCCCGGGTGCCGCCCGCCATCGCGCGGATGACCCCGCCCACCCGTTCGTGGCGGAGCTCCTGGCGCGCCTCCCATTCGAGGAAGGCGGCCAGCGAGAGATCGAGGGTCCTGGCCGGAGCGCCCATCACGCCCTCCGGGTCCGTCTTCCACGAGCGTAGCACGGGAGCGGCACGCCGCTCAGCCTTCGTCCGGCAGGCCGCCGCCGCGCGCGGCCACGTCCGTGTCGGCGTAGAGCTCGGCCAGCGGCAGCTCGACGCCGAGCTCGGGAAGGACCAAGACCGAATCGAGCCCGATCGCCGGCTCGTCGTCGTCCCAGCGGCCGTCCGGCCCGCGCCGCACCACGTCCACCCGCGCCTGGTC
>JAILZQ010000139.1 GCA_023512415.1 Geminicoccaceae bacterium
GGAACAGACGTTCCAAGAAACCTGCCCGTCCGGTCGGCGGCCGCGCAGGTGCGATAGGCCTGCGCCTTGCCGTACTCGCCCGACTGACCGCCGAAAGCGCGCTGGTAAATCCGCCCGTCCGGGGTGCGGGAAAACGGCACACCGTAATGCTCGAGTTCGTAGACCGCGGCCGGCGCGTTCTTGGTCATGTACTCGATCGCGTCCTGGTCGCCGAGCCAGTCGGAACCCTTGACCGTGTCGTACATGTGGTAGCGCCAATCGTCCGGGATCATGTTGCCGAGCGCGGCGTTGATCCCGCCCTGGGCCGCTACCGTGTGCGACCGGGTGGGGTAGACCTTCGAGATGCAGGCGACCTCGAGGCCCGCTTCGACCATGCCGACGGCGGCGCGGAGGCCGGAACCGCCGGCCCCCACGACGACGCAGTCGAAGGCGTGATCGACGATCGGATAAGCGCGCGACATTCAGCTCAGCTCCCGAGCGCGACCTCGAGGATCGCCATGAGGCAGGAGACGGCGAGCGCGATCGTCAGGAAGTCGAGGCCGACCTGCGCGGCGAGGCGAAGACCCCGGCCGTGCACATAGTCCTCGAGGACGACCTGAACGCCGAGACGGGCGTGCCAGAACAGTGAGATCACGAGCAGCACCATCATCGTAGCGTTGAACTGCCCGCCGAGCCAGGCGCGGGCCTCCTCGTAGCCCGCACCCGACATTGATACGGCCGAGACCAGGAACCAGATGACGAGCAGCAGGTTGGCGATCGCCGTCACCCGCTGGCGCCACCAGTGCTCGGCCCCGCTCTTGGCCGAGCCACGGGCCTTGATCCGGGAGATGTCGGTGCGGCCCGTCGCGATCATCGCGCCGCTCCTCAAAAGGCCAGGATCACGAGCCAAAGAAGAAGGGTTCCGAGCCCGGCGAAGCCGAGTACGACGAGCCCCGAGCGGAAGGCCTCCTCCTTACCGAGCCCGTAGCCGAGATCCCACAACAGATGCCGGACCCCGTTGGCCAGGTGGTAGAGGAGGGCCAGCGTGAACCCGAACAGGACGAGCCCGCCCAAAGGGCTCTCGATCGCCGCGCGGACCGTGGCGAAGGCTTCGGGCCCACGGGCGAGCGCGGTGAGCCACCAGGTGAGCAGGAGCAGGCCCGCGGCCAGCGCGAGGCCGGTGGCGCGGTGCAGGATCGACAGCGCCATCGTGAGATGCCAGCGGTAGATCTGCAAATGGGGTGAAAGCGGGCGGTCGAGTTCGGGCACGCCGATCTCCTCCAACGGGCGACATGCTGCATCGCACCATGCCGGCCCGGTCACTTAGCAACAGGGGGCCGCGATTGTCCATGCGGCGGCTCGGCCCCCCGTTCGGCCCGGTCCGCGCCGAGGTCGAGCGCCGAAACCGACCGTCGTCAACCGCTCGTGCTCCGCGAGTCGCGTTCCGGGACGGGCGTCGGTTCGCCGCTCGTCATCGGCTCGGCGGCCGTCGGACCGCCCGTCGTCGTCAGCACCGCTCGGCCGACCGCACCCCCTGCGGCGAGCGCGGCTTCGAAGGCTCGGAGCAAGGCCGCACGTTCCACCCCGCGCAAGGGCGGAAGGCCGTGGATGGCGAGCTCGACCCGGCTCGGCGACCAGGCGATGACGAGCTCCACCCGACCGATCTCCGGCAAGAGGACGACGAGCCGGCTGCGACCTTCCTCGCGATCCCGCTCCGGGCCCGCGCCTCGTGCTCGCTCGCGCCGCTCTTCCCGGGGCTCCCTCTCGACCGTGAGCCCGAGCAGCCCGGCGAGGCACCGGGCCGCTTCGCCGAGTGACGGAAGGTCGGCCGGGGTCGAGGCCGTACGGGGGATCGGGGTCGACGTTCCCCCGGGATCGGGAACGAGGCCACGGGCGGCCGACTCCGCATCGCGTTCCGGGTTCTCGGCGCGGGCGGTGGTGCCGGCCGGTGAAGTGGCAGCGCTCGCGGGATCGGTGCTCGCCCCGTCCGGGTTCGCGCCCGAACTCCACCCGGGCGGGCGTTTCGGGTCCGCTACCGCTGCGGGACTTCCCTCTGGCTCGGAGGCGCCGTCGAGCGAGGTGCGCCCGGCAGTGGCCGGGGCCCCGCCGGTTCCCGACTCGGCTTCGACCAGCGAATCGAACGAGGCCGTCGGCGAGGGCGACCACCGCCGCGGGACCGGGGCGGGACCGCTCGCCGCGAGAGCCAGCGCGGAACCATAGGGTGCCGCTGCCGCGGTGCCCGGCGGCGGCGCCGAGCGCGACAAGACCGGGGGGCTCACGGAAGGCGCGGTCGGGCCGAGCGCCGAGGCCGGAGATGTCGCCGGAGGGGGAGGCGCCGGGCCGAGGCCGGCTGGTGGACGGTCGAGTGGGCGAGGCGGACCCTCCCAAGCGATCCGCAGCCGGGCGCCGGGAGGCAGGTGGAGGCGGGCGCCGCGGAGGAGGAGGAGGATACCCTCGCCTTCGGCGAGCAGGCCGTCCGGCCCGGCCGAGCCCAGGACGGTGACGATCCGGGCGCCCTCGCGCCAGGGGCGGGGCCGCGCTACCGGATCGTCCGGCGGCGTGGGCTCGCCCGGGGCGAGCGGGACGACGCGAACGGTGCCGGCGAGTCCGGTCGCCTCGCTTCGCAGGGCCGGCCCGGCTCGCTCCCGGACCAGCGCCTCGAGCAGGAGGCCCTGCCGGGCGAGCTCGACGGCCGGCCCGGGGCTTCTGGTCGAAGGTGTGCCGGCTCCGGGCGGCGGTCGCGGCGGAGGCCGGCCGTGCCCGGGCGGGGCGCGGTCGGCCGCCGATCGGTCGGCGGTCGAGCCGCTGCCGACCACGGCCGTGGACGCGATGCCGGCCACCGGCGCCAGCTCGCCCATCGGGGACTCCCTCCTTCGCGCGCCGCGACGCGCCCTACTGCTGCGTTAGCTTGGCAGGGAAAGCTTGACGTTCCGTCAACGGCCGACGTGCGGAGCCTGGGTGGCGCGGCGCGGCAGGAGGGCCCAATAGTCGAGATCCAGCAGGACCTCGGGCCGGTAGCGGCCGGCTTCATCCTTCAGCGGGAAGCTCTGTGCAGGATGGTCCTTCATGGCGACGAGGCGGAGCCGCAGCGCGCCCACATCCGTGCGACCCGGCAGCTCGGCGCGATCGAGCACCTCCGACCAGGCGTACACGGTGTCGCCGGGTCGGCAGGGATTGGCATGGGTGCCGGCGTTGATCGCCAGGATCGAGCAGGCATTCCCGAGCCCGTTGAAGGAGAGGGCACGGGCGATCGACATCACGACCCCACCATAGACGATCACCGAGCCGAGGCGGCCGCGCCGTTCGACATGGTCGTTGAAGTGCACGCGCGCTGTGTTGCGGTAGAGCCGCGTGGCGAGGCGGTGCTCGCTCTCCATCACCGCCATGCCGTCGACATGGTCGATCCGCTCACCGACCGCGTAATCCTCGAAGAACCAAGGTGACCCGGTCTCGGCCGGATCGACCGCCCGCGGGGCGAGGCCGGCCGGCACGACGAGCCGATCGGGCGTGACGAACGCGGGCAGCTCCGGCACGACCGGCGCGGGGGCCGGTGAGGCCGGGTCGCGCTTGTTGACGAGCACCCACCGGACGTAAGCGAGCACCGGGGTTCCGTCGGCCTTGAACCCCTCGGTGCGCACCCAGACGATCCCGGTGCGACCCGAGGAGGTCTCCTTGCGGCCGATGACGGTCGATCGGGCGATGAGCGTGTCGCCCGGATAAACCGGGGCGAGGAAGCGGCCGTCGGCGTAGCCGAGATTGGCGACCGCGTTGACGGAAAGGTCGGGTACCGATTGGCCGAAGACCAGGTGGAAGACCAGGAGATCGTCGAGCGGGCTCGCGGGCAGGCCCCAGGCACGCGCCAGCGGTTCGGCTGCTTGCAGGGCGAAGCGCGAGCCCGTGAGCGCCAGATAAAGGGTGGCGTCGGCGGTGGTCACCGTGCGCGGCCCGGCGTGCGGCAGCACGCGACCGAGCTCCAGATCCTCGAAGAAGTTGCCCGGGTGACCCTTGTCCATCGCGTCCTCCGCGGCCGAACTATCGCCGTTCACGCTTTTTCAACCGTTCGGGGTCATCCTCCCGGCGCCGCCAAGTGGGTCGGTGCGTGGACCGGTTGGAGGGACGTGAGCAGATGCTATAATATAGCGCAGCGGCGACGCGCCGATCGGGTGACGTCCGAGTTCGGAGGCAGGCAGGATGCGGGGTGATCCCGGCGGTCACGTGCCGATCACGGTCCTGACGGGCTATCTGGGTGCCGGCAAGACCACGTTGCTCCGCCGTCTGTTGCGCCGCCCCGAACTCGCGCGGAGTGCCGTGATCGTCAACGAGCTCGGCGAGATCGGGCTCGACCACGAGCTGCTCGAGACGGCGGAAGAGACCCTCCTCGAGCTCGACGGCGGCTGTCTGTGCTGTACGGTGCGGGGCGATCTCGTGCGCGCCCTCGACCGTCTGTGGCGCCGCCGCGCCCGTGGGGCAGAGCTCGATCGGGTGGTGATCGAGACCACCGGGCTCGCCGACCCTGCCCCGATCCTCCAGACTTTGATGCTCGATCCGGTGGTGGCCGACCGCTACCGGCTCGACGGGGTCGTCACCTTGGTCGACGGGGTGAACGGGGCTGCCACGCTCGACCGCGCGCCCGAAGCGGTCCGCCAGGCGGCGGTCGCCGACCGGTTGGTGGTGAGCAAGCCGGATCTGGCGGAGCCGGCCGCGCTCGCCGCGCTCGAGGCCCGGCTGCGGGCGCTCAACCCGCTGGCACCGATCGTCCGGGCAGTGCACGGCGACGTCGACCCCGCGGCGATCCTCGATTGCGGTCCTTGGAACAGCGGCGGGCGGCGGCCCGAAGTGGAGCGCTGGCTGGGAGAGGCGGCGCATCGTCACGCCCCGGGCGAGGAGGGCCACCGACACGACCACGGGCGCGATCACCCCGCACGGGAGGATGGCGAGCGGAGCGGGGCGCTGCACGAGGCCACCATCCGCACGTTCTGCGTCCGCCGCGCCGAGCCCATTTCGGCCGCGGCGGCGAGCCTCTTCCTCAGCCTGCTCGGCGCGCAGCGCGGTCCCGATCTCCTGCGCGTCAAGGGCATTTTGGCGATCCGCGAGGAGCCCGACCGGCCGCTCGTGATCCACGCGGTGCAGCACGTCGTCCACGAGCCGGTCGAACTCGACCACTGGCCTTCGGCTGACCGGTCGTGCCGGCTCGTCATGATCACCCGCGGGCTCGGCCGCGAAGCGGTGGAGGCGCTGTGGGACGCGGTCGTGGCGTTCGAGGCCGCCACGCCGGCCGAACCGGCACGGGGAGCCGATTGAGCGGCGGCGCGCCCATCCACCTCCGGCCCGCGATCCTGTCACCTCCCGCGCCCCAGCCTTCGGCTGTTCAGCCGCCGCGTTCCTGGATCGCCGCGGCGAGGGCCAACAGGCGCTCGGCCTCGCGCACGTGCAGCAGCTCCACGAGTCGGCCGTCGAGCACTGCGACGCCGGCGCCGCGCGCCCGCGCCTCGGCGTAGGCCGCGACGATCCGGCGGGCCTGTTCGACCGCCGCTTCGTCCGGCCCGAAGGCCGCGTTGGCGGGGCCGATCTGGCTCGGGTGGATCAGCGTCTTGCCGTCGAAGCCGAGCGCGCGGCCCTGCCGGCAGGCGGCGCGGAAGCCCTCGGCATCGTTCAGATCGAGATGCACCCCGTCGAGAATCGCGATCCCGGCCGCGCGCGCGGCCAAGAGGCAGGTGCCGAGGGCCACGAGCATGGGGAGCCGCTCGCCGGTGTGCAGGGCGTGGAGATCCTTGGTGAGGTCGGAAGTGCCCATGACGAGGCAGGCCACCCCCGGCGCGTCGGCGATTTCCTCGGCGCGCAGGATCCCCCGCGGCGTCTCCATCATGCACCAGAGCGGTATCGTCTCCGGGGCGCCGGCGGCGGCGAGCGCCGCCCGGGCCCGTCGCACCGCATCGGCGCTTTCGACCTTGGGGAGGAGGATCGCGTCGGCACCGGCCGCGGCGAAGGCCGCGAGATCGGCATGGCCCCAAGGGGTGTCGAGGCCGTTGACCCGGACCACGAGCTCTTTCGGGCCGTAGCGATCGCGCTCGCCGAGAGCGGCCGCCACGGTCGCGCGAGCCGCCTCCTTGGCATCCGGGGCGACCGCATCCTCGAGGTCGAAGAGCAGCACGTCGGCGGGCAGCTCGCGGGCCTTCTCGAGCGCGCGGGCATTCGAACCGGGCACATAGAGCGCGCTGCGCCGGGGGCGAACGGTGGCTTGCATGCGGGGCTCCAATTTTCTGCTGCAGCGCGATAGCCGGGCAGGCGGCGACCGTCGAGGCGACCGGGCGGCGCAGTGGGCTCGTTGCCGTAGCCGCACCGGGGCTGCGAGGTGGAGGGACGACGGATCGGCTCCGGCCGGCACCGGGAGGCGGGCGGTCGAGCCCAGCGGAAAGTGCCGGGTGCGGCGCGGGCGGTGGCGGGCGGCGCGAGCTGGCCCGCTTGACCGACCACCGGCCGGTACAGGAAGGTCTCGAGCATCGCCGGGCGCCGAGCCCGGCCACGCTGTTCGGGAGGTCGGCGAATGCGGAATCGGCTGCGGGCCCTTCTGGTGGGCGCACTCCTGCTCGACGCGGGCCTGGCCTCCGCCGGCTGGCAGGAGGACCTGGCGGTCGAGCTGCGCGTCGCCAAGGGCTGCACGGTCACCTTTTTGAGCCACGTCGTCGAGCGGTCCGTCGACGGTCGCCAAGTTGTCTTCGCGAAAGCGCATTGCGAGGATGGGCGGGTGTTCGACGCGAGCCGGACCGACCCGATCATGCCGTTCGACTTCAGAGAATGCCCGCCGCCGACCGGCCCGCAGGCCCGCTGAACCGGTCGGCGGGGGCGGTCCGCGTCGCCGCCTCGGCGGGCCGCCGGTGGCTCAGGCCAGACGCCGGGCGAGGAAACCCGCCACCTCCGCGATGAAGAGCTAAGCGCGCGGCAGCAGCCGGCTCATCTGGAAGCAGCCGTGGGTGACGCCGCGCCAGAGCCGCCAGTCGAGCTCGACGCCGGTCTCGATCAGCCGGTGCGCCAGCCGTTCGGAATCGTCGCGCAGCGGGTCGAACTCGGCGGCCGCGAGAAAGATCGGGGGCAGCCCGCGCGGATCGGCCCAGAGCGGCGAGGCGAGCGGATCGCGGCGGGCCACCGGGTCGGGGAGGTAGTGGTCCCAAAACCAGCGCATGGTGGTGGCGAGGAAGTAGGCGCCACCGCCGAAGGCGACGTGGCTCGGGCTTTCGAGGTCGGCCGAGAAGCGGCCGTAGACCAAGGCCACGGCACGCACGATCGGCGCGCCCGCATCGCGTAGACGTAGGCAGGCGGCGAGCGCCAAGTTGGCACCGGCCGAATCGCCGGCCAAGAGCAGCCGGAACGGATCGACGCCCTCGCTCGCCCCGTGCTCGGAAAGCCAGCGCAGGGCGTGGACGACGTCGGAGAGGCCCTGCGGGAAGGGGTGCTCGGGTGCCAGACCGTAATCGACGCTCACCACCACGAGGCCCGCGGCGCGGGCCAGCCGGCGGCACACATGGTCGTGGCTGTCGAGCGAGCCGATCACCCAGCCCCCGCCGTGCAGGTAGACGATCGCAGGCGCGGGTTCGCCCACGCCGTGCGGCACGTAGAGGCGCAGACGCAGCGGCCCGCGCGGACCCTCGATCGTCACGTCGTCGATCTCGGCCAGCGCCGGCGAGTCCTGGTTCCAGAAAGCGTTGCGGCGCTCGCACTCGGCCCGCGCCTCGGCCGCCGCCATCGTCTCGTAAGGCGGCAGGGCCTTGGCCTGCACCATCGCCAGGATCTGGGCCATGGCCGGGTCGAGTTCGGGCATCGTCCTTCGGCTCCCGGATGCGGCCGGGCGCAGCGATGGCGCCGGCGATCGGGAGCAGGGCCTGGCCGCGTGAGGCCCGTCAAGCCTCGCCGCGCACGAAAGCGGCGATGCGCGGCGCCTCGTTGACCGCGAGCGAGATGTGGCCGGCCTCCGCGACGATCTCGAGCCGTGCCGCCGGCAACCGGCTCGCGTACCAATGCGCGTGCCCGACCGGGACCACGTGGTCACGCCCGCCGTGCAGGACGAGGGTCGGACAACGCACCTCTTCGGGACGGACGTCCCAGCGTCGGGTGAGGTTCTCGAGATCCGCCTCGGCCCCGGCCAGGCCGCGCCGCGTGCCCTCGCGCAGCGAGACGAGGATGAGCCGCTCGAGCGCGGCCACGTCGACCTCGGCGCGCAAAAGTGGACGCTCGGGCAGGAGGATCAGCCGCAGCACCGTCTCGTCGAGGCCGTGCAGCCGCAGATGGCGCAGCAGAACCGGCGCGAGGCCGAGGGCGAAGCGTCCTCGGCGTCGAGCCAGGTGCATCAGCCGGACGGCCCCTCCCTCGCGGCGCAAGACCTTCTTGTTGGCGACGGCCGCCACGAGCGCCAGCCGGCGAACGCGAGGGCCCAGCGCGGCGCCGGTCGCGAGCGCGTAGCGCAAACCAGCTCCTGTGCGCCGTTTCACGTAAGCACCTGTCCCTGTATGCTGGGGCTAGGCGACGGTGGACCAGCCCTTCACCACCACTCCGCGGAGAGGGGCCGCCAGATCGTGGAGGCCCTCCACGGCGATCCCGGCCATGGTGAGCTTCTCGGCCAGCTCGGCCGGGGAGAGATCCGTCTCGACGTATTCGCGCAGCCAAGATACGGGTACGAGCATCTTCCCAACTACCTCCCCTCGCCAGCGAACTGCGCCAGGAATCGGAGATCGTTCTCGAAGAGGAGCCGCATGTCCTCGATGCCGTATTTCAAGAGGGCGATCCGCTCGATGCCCATCCCGAAGGCGAAGCCGCTGAATCGTTCCGGGTCGTAACCGGAGATGGCCAGGACGTTCGGGTGGACGGCGCCGGAGCCGAGGATCTCGAGCCAGCCCGAGCCCTTGCAGACCCGGCACCCCACCCCCCCGCAGGAACAGGAGATGTAGACCTCGGCGCTGGGTTCGGTGAACGGG
>JAILZQ010000140.1 GCA_023512415.1 Geminicoccaceae bacterium
GGTGTGTGCTGTTCATCGGCCCTCCCCTGGTCAGTACGTAGACGATCTGAAAATCGGCGAAGGTCTGGATGATCGAGAACAGCGTCACCACCGTCGTCACAGGGATGAGCAGTGGCCAGGTAATGGCACGAAAGCGCTGCCACGCATTGGCACCATCCACCTCCGCCGCCTCGTACAGCTCCTGGGGTATGGTCTGCAGCCCGGCCAGCAGGCAGATCGCCACGAAGGGGATGCCGCGCCAGATGTTGGCGGCGATCAAGGACCAGCGGGCGTTCCAGGTGTCGCCCAGGAAATCGATATATTGGTCGAACAGCCCGAGCTTGTCGACCAGGATGTAGGAGATGATCGAGAACTGCGGGTCGTAGATCCACCAGAAGGCGATCGCCGAGAGGACCGTCGGGACGATCCAGGGGATCAAGATGATCGCGCGGAGGAACGACTTGAACGGCAGGTGGTGGTTGAGGAGGAGGGCCAACCACAGGCCCAAAGCGAACTTCCCGATCGTCGCGACGAACGTGTAGAAGAAGGTCCACCAGACGGCCATCAGATAGGTGTCGTCCTGGAGGAGCGAGACGTAGTTCTCGAGGCCGATCCACTCGCCCGGGCGGCCGATCCGGGTGTCGGTGAAGCCGAGCCAGATCCCGAGGCCCAAGGGATAGGTCAAGAAGACGAGCAGGAGCCCGGCGCAGGGCAGCATGCACATCACGATGAGGAACGGCTTCCAGTCGAACAGCCGGGCGAGCCAGCTCTGTTCGACCGGCGGTAGAGCCACCCGCTGAGTCGTGACCGCCAACGCGCTCTCCTCCCTCTCCTGCCGCCGACGGGTTCGGCCCCGACGGCCCGACGCACGCTAGCGGAAGCCGCCCTGCGGCGGTAGAGCGCAGGACGGGCCGGTCCGCAATCCGGGACGCAGGGGGCGAGCATGTCGGAAGATCGGGGGATGCGCGGCACGCCGGCGCCCCGGCCGATCCGGCTCGACGTCCACCTGCTGCGCGCCCCGGTCGACCGGCCGGTGCGCAGCTCCCTCGCGGCGACGACCGCCCGGCCCTGCCTTTCGGTCCGCGTCGAGGACGAGGACGGCGCCTTCCGCTGGGGCGAGGTGTGGTGCAACGTCCCGAGCTGCGGGCCGGAGCACCGGGCGCGGCTCGCCGAAACGGCGGTGGGCCCCCTGGTCCTCGGGCAGCGCTTCGCCGACCCGGCCGAGGCTTTCGCCGAGCTCTCCCGTGCCCCGCACACCCTCGCCCTCCCGACGAGCGAGCCCGGACCCTCGGCCCAGGTCGTGGCGGGACTGGATGGGGCGCTCCGGGACCTCCTGGCGCGCCGCGCCCGCCTGCCGATCCATCGCCTCCTCGGTGGCGAGCGCTCTTCCGTGGCGGTCCCTGCGAGCGGGATCGACCCGGACTTGGCGGCCGAGACGGTGGCCCGGGCGCGGACCGCCGGTGATCGCCCCTTCGAACCCCTCTGGCTCGAGGAGCCCCTGCCCGCGGACACCCCCTGGCCGGCTTGGCGCGAGCTCGCCCGCCTGGGCCTACCGCTCGCGGCCGGTGAGAATCTGCGCGGTTCGGAAGCCTTCTTGGCGGCGCTCGAAAGCCGCACGCTCGCCTACCTGCAGCCCGATCTCTGCAAAGGCCGAGCTGGACCCGGCGGTACCGCGCGCCTTCTCGACCCTCTCGCTCGAGCTCCGCGCCGACGGCCGAGCGCCGGCCCCGGGGGGCCGTCCCGCGCCCGGCTCGGTCCGACCGGGACGCTCAGGGCACGGCGCTCGGGAAGCGGATCTCGGTCACCTCGGCCACGAAGAACGGGAACCAGGCCTCGGTCCCGAACATGTTGCCGCCCTCGACGCGGAACGGCAGCCGAAAGCCGGCCACCTCGCGGAAATCGGCGGCGACCCCGCCGAAAGGTTGCAGGCGGAACCGCCGTTCGGGATTGGCGTCGGTCCAGCGCTGCAGCACCACCCTTTCGGGACGGCCGTCGGCGGCGACGGTGATGTCGACGGCCTGTTCCAGCCCGCCGCGCCGGACGGTGACGCGCGCCGTGTCGGAATCCACCGGCTCCCAGCGCACGTCCGGACCGGGCAACAGGACGGCCGGCGTCCACAAGGCCGCCTCGGCGATCATGCGGCCGAAGGCCGAGCGGGCGTGGTCGGCGGTGCCGCCGGCGCGCACCAGCGGGATCAGGTCGAGCAGGCGGAACCGCGTCCAACGCGCCGAATCCGATCCCGAAAGCGGCATCCCGCCGCGAGTACGCATCCGCCACACGAAGCCCTCGGGTGCCGCGAGGATCTGCCGCGCCTCCATCGGCCGGTAACGCGGATCCTCCTTGGTGCCGAGGGCGAACCGGCCGCGCATCTCGATTTCCACGACCGGGTAGAGGGGCGTGCCCGGGCGGATCGCGAAGGCGAACCAGCGGCGCGCGGGCTCGGGGAGGTGGGCGACGAGCTCGGGCGCGAAGCGCGGCGGCGATCGCGCCTGGAGTGCCACGAGCCGTTCCCACTCGGCACGATCGGCGCGGTGGTCGAGGAGGCGCAGCCCGAGCAGGGCGGCGAGCCCCAGGCCGAGCAGGACGAGGGCGGCGACGACGAACATCATGGCGGCCCTCCGCTCCGGCCCTCACGCGGGGTTCGCCCGCCGACCGAGGGTACCGGTCTCGAGCGACGGGCTCGTGGCGCCGTCCGCCGATCGCGACGCCGACGGCTCCGGGCGCTCGATAGCCGAGCCGGGGCCGGCCAGCACGATCCGACCGCGACGATCGGCTCGCCGTCGCGGCCGGGCCTCCCCCGGCCGACCGGGCGCGGCGCGAAGGCCGACCGCGCGAGCCTCCTCGGGGTGGCCGGGATCGGGCCCGGCGGACCTTTGCGCGCGCACCGGCGCATGCCACCATGCCGCTGCTCGCTCGATGGGTGCCGGGCCGACCGAGCCCGGCGAGCCGGTGGTGCTCCCGGACCGCGCTCGCGGAGCCGAGGCGGACGGCGGGCGGCCCCGACGGGCGGACGCGAGGGGATCGGACGTGGGCGAGGCAGCCATCACCCGGATCGACGGCAGCCAGGGCGAGGGCGGCGGCCAGGTGTTGCGCACCGCGCTGGCGGTGGCCGCGATCGCCGGCCGGCCGATCCTGATCGAGCGGATCCGCGCCAAGCGACCGATCCCCGGCCTCGCGGCCCAGCATCTCTCGGCGGTCCGAGCCCTCGCCGCACTCTGCGACGCCCGGCTCGAAGGCGACGCCTTGGGCTCGAGCGCGCTCGCCTTCACCCCCGGCGGGCCGGTGCGGGCGGGTGTCTACGAGATCGACGTCGCCGCCGCGCGGGAAGGTGGCAGCGCCGGCGCCGTGAGCCTCGTCCTCCAGGCGGTGGCCTTGCCCTTGGCGCTCGCCCGTGGCCGCTCCGAGCTGCGGCTTTCGGGCGGGACGCACGTGCCCTGGAGCCCGAGCTTCGACTTCTTGGCCGAGGTCTGGGCGCCCGCGCTCGCCCGGCTCGGCGTGGGGATCGAGCTCGCCCTCGAGCGGACGGGCTGGTTCCCGGTGGGCCGCGGGGTCGTCACCGCCGGGATCGAGGGGCGGGCAGGCCGGCCCCTCGAGCCGCTCGATCTGGTCGAGCGGTCCCCGCTCGAGCGGGTCACCGGCCGCGCGCTCGCGGCCGAGCTGCCCGCCTCGATCCCCCAGCGAATCGCCGACCGGGCGCGCAAGCTCCTCGAGCCCTTGGGCGTCCCGCTCGACCTCCGGCCGGAGCGGGTCAAGGCCGCCTGCCCCGGGGCGGCGCTCGCCCTCACGGCCCATCACGGGCCCTGGCGGGCCGGATTCGGCGCGCTCGGCGCGCCGGGCAAGGCCTCGGAAGTGGTCGCCGAAGAGGCGGCCCGAGCACTCCTCGACTTCGAGGCGGGCCGCGCGCCCGTCGATCGCCACGCGGCCGACCAGCTGCTCCTGCCGCTCGCCCTGGCCCGTGCCCCCTCGCGCTTCTCGGCCGAGGCCTCGACGAGCCACCTCGAGACCACCGCGGCCCTGCTCGGCGAGCTCGGCGCGGCCCGGGTCGCGATCGCGCCGCAGCCGGACGGCACGGCCCTCGTCACCGTCGAACCCCTGGGCCTCGCCCCGGCGCTCGGCGAACCGCGCACCGAGCCCGTGCGGCTCGTGCCGGCCGAGCCGCCCGCGGGCGAGCGGCGGCCCGCCCGGCCGCCGCGGCCTTCGGCTCCGCCGGCCCTGCCGGATTGGAACCTGGTCGCCACCACCCACGCCGACGCCTGGCGTGAAGCGCTCGGCGTCCTCGGCCGTTACGGCCGGGTCCACCGCACCGGCTACCACAATGTCGTGGTGATGGAGGTCGAGGACCCGCGCGCGGTGGCCGAGGACCTCGCCCGGCGGATCGCGGCCGAACCCGGGCTCATGAATTTCCTCTCCCGCGTCGTGCCGGTCGAGAGCGCCTTCGACCTCGGGCCGCTCGACCAGCTCGGCGAGCGCCTCGCCCTGGCCTTCGCCCCCTTCCTCGAGCGGCTCGCCCACAAGAGCTTCCACGTCCGGGTGCACAAGCGCGGGCCGGGCAAGGCGCTCTCGGCGCACGAGCTCGAGCGCCGGCTCGGCGAGCGGCTCCTCGCCGAGCTCGCCGCCCGCGGTACGCCCGGCCGGCCGAGCTTCGAGGATCCGGACGTCATCCTCGTGGTCGAGATCGTCGACGAGCGGGTGGGGATCGCCGCCTTCGACCGAGAGGAGCGGGCCCGCTTCCCCTTCCTCCGGCTCGATTGAGCGGCGCGCCGGCCGAAGGGCCTCAGCCGAGCTGGACGGTCCCGCGCATGGCGAGGCCGCCCTCGGGCCCGGTCACCCACAGCCGCACCGTCCCGCCATTGGCCTCGGGCTCGGCGTGCACGGTGAGCTCGCGGTCGGCGAACAGGGGGGCGGTGGCGCGGAAGTCGAAGCGGCGGACGACCGCCTCGGGCCGCTCGCGGCGCAGGAGGTCGAGCATCAAGGTGGCGAGCAACGGCCCGTGCACGACGAGCCCGGGATAGCCCTCCACCTCGGTCACGTAGGGGTGGTCGTAATGGATGCGGTGGCCGTTGTAGGTCAACGCGCTGTAGCGGAAGAGGAGCACGGGGTCGGGCCGCCAGCTCCGCCGCCAGCGGCCGGGCGGGGGTGCGACGGGCGGGGCCTGGGTGTCTTCGGGTCGCGGCGGCTCGCGGTAGACGATGTCGTGCTCCTCGACCAGCACGGTCTCGCCGCGATCGAGGAACCGGTGCTCGACCAGGACGAAGACGAGCGTACCGCTGCGGCCGCGCTTGGCCTCGACCGAGCGGACCCTGGAGACGCGCTCGAGCGTCTCGCCGACCCGCAAGGGTCGCTCCCAAGCGAGTCGGCCGCCGGCCCACATCCGCCGCGGCAGCGGCACGGGTGGAAGGAAGCCGCCGCGCCGCGGGTGGCCGTCGGCGCCGGTCTGCGAGGCCGCGACCGTCGGCAGGAAGTAGAGATGGTGCCAAAAGGGCGGCAAGGGCTCGCCCGGCCCCGGCGGGTCGTCGCGGTCGAGGGCGGCGGTGAGCGCCGCGGCGGGCCAGGGGTGGAGCGTGTCGGTCCGCCGCTCCTCGCGGCCGATCCAGGCCTCGAGCTTCGCGAGATCGAGCCGGCTCACGGGGCGAGCGCCCGATCGAGATCGGCCATCAGGTCCTCCGGATCCTCGAGCCCGACCGAAAGGCGGATCAGATCCTCGCTCACGCCGAGCCGCTCGCGGAGTTCGGCCGGCACCTTCGCATGCGTGGTGGTGGCCGGATGGGTGGCGAGCGAGCGGGTGTCGCCCAGATTGTTCGAGATCTTGACGAGCCGCAACCGGTTCAGCACGGCGAAGGCCCGCTCGCGGCCGCCGCCCACGCGGAACGCGATCATCGTCCCCGGCCCCTTCATCTGCCGGCGCGCGAGCTCGGCCTGCGGGTGCGAGGCGAGGCCCGGATAGCGGACCGTGCGCACGCCCGGATGGCCCTCGAGCCAGCCCGCGAGCGTGCGCGCGGTCGTTTGCTGGGCCTCGACGCGCAGGCCCAGCGTCTCGAGGCCCTTGAGCAGGACCCAGGCGTTGAAGGGCGAGAGCGTGGGGCCGGTGTTGCGCACGAACGGCCGCAAGCTGTCCTTCAATAATGCCGCCGGGCCGGCCACGAGCCCGCCCAGGCAGCGGCCCTGCCCGTCGACGAGCTTGGTGGCCGAGTAGACGGAAAGGTCGGCGCCGAGCTCGAGCGGCCGCTGCAGCCAGGGCGTGGCGAAGGCGTTGTCGACCACGAGGCGGGCACCGGCTTCCCGGGCGAGGCTCGCGACGAAGGCGATGTCGACGAGCTCGAGCGTCGGGTTGGCCGGGGTTTCGACCAGCACGAGGTCGGCCGGCCGGGACAGTGCCCGCCGCCAGGCTTCGCCGTCGGCTGCGGGCACGAGCTCGCTTTCGACGCCGAAGCGGGGCAACAGGTCGGTCACGATCCATTGACACGCCCCGAACAGCGGGGCCGAGGCGACGACCCGTGCGCCCGCCCTCAGCTGCGAGAAGAGGGCGGCGTGGACCGCGGCCATGCCGGTCGCCACCGCGGCGCAGTCCTCGGCCCCCTCGAGCCGGGCGAAGCGCTCCTCGAGCATCCGCACGGTCGGGTTGGCGATCCGGCTGTATTGATAGCCCGGGGCCCGGTCGGCGACCCGCGCCTCGGCCTCCTCGGCGCTGCCGTAGACGAAGCCCGAAGTGAGGAAGATCGCTTCGGAGGTCTCGCCGAAGGCGGAGCGCGCGGCCCCCTCGTGGACGAGCCGGGTCCGCATCCGCCAGTTCTCGCTCATGGCCGAACTCCGCCGCGGCGGCCGGCGGTCGGCGCCGCACGCGGCTGTCCGACCTTTTAGCGGCTTCTTTAACGTGGCCCGCAAGCCGGCCGGCCCAAATCGCCACGTGCGCCCCGCTTGCCCGCCGGCGCCGGCGCTGTCAACCGTCGGGCGTCTCGAGGTCGGCGCCGACCGCATCGGCGAGGTTTGCGAAGCCGTCGCGGTCCAACAACCGCTCGAGCCCGTCGAGGATCCGGCGCACGAGGCCCGGGCCCTCGTAGACGAGCCCGGTGTAGAGCTGGACCGCGCGAGCACCGGCGCGGATCTTGGCGTAGGCCCGTTCGGCCGAATCGATCCCGCCCACGCCCAAAAGCGCGAGCCGGCCGCGCGTGCGGGCGGCGACCCGGCGAAGAGCCGCGGTCGAGGGCGCGAAGAGCGGATCGCCGCTGAGCCCACCCGCTTCCGAACGGTGCGGGGAGCGCAGCGAAGGGGGCCGGGCGGTCGTCGTGTTGGCGACCACGAGCCCGTCGATCCGGGTCTCGAGCGCGACCTCGACCAGCTCCGCCTCGGCGCGCTCGTCGAGGTCGGGGGCGATCTTGAGGAGGAGCGGCGGCTTCCGCCCCGGGCCCGCGCAGGCGTCGCGGGCGCGCGCGAGGGCACCGAGCAGCGGGGCGAGCCGCTCCGGCCGCTGCCACTCCCTGAGGCCCGGGGTGTTCGGCGAGGAGACGTTGACCACGAGATAGTCGGCGAGCCGGGCGAGCTTCTCCACACCCAGGAGATAATCGGCGAGCGGGTCGGGGCTGTCACGGTTGACGCCGAGATTGGCGCCGACGACGCCGCGGCCGCGGTCGCGCCGGGCGAGCCGGGCGGCCACCGCCTCGAGCCCCTCGTTGTTGAAACCCATCCGGTTGATCAGCGCCCGGTCCTCGACCAGCCGGAAGAGCCGCGGCGGCGGGTTGCCGGGCTGCGGGCGGGGTGTCACGGTACCGACCTCGACGAAGGCGAAGCCGAGCCTGAGGAGCCCCGCGAAGGCAAGGGCGTTCTTGTCGAAGCCGGCGGCCAGGCCGACCGGGTGCGGGAGCGCGAGGCCGGCCAAGCTCGTCGTCAGGCGGGGCCGCTCGCGCACGGGACGCGGCGGCGCCAAGCGGGCGAGGGCCAAGGCGCAGCCGTGCGCCGGTTCGGGCGGCAGAAGCCGCAGCAGCTCCGCCAGCACCGGACGTCAGCCGCCCCAGGCGATGAAGGGCGGGTTCTCGAAGCCCGGCTTGCCGTAGCGGAGCGGCCGCCCGTCGACCGTCTCGACCCGGCCGCCGGCGGCGGCCAGCACCGCATGGCCGGCGGCGATGTCCCACTCCATGGTCCGCCCGAAGCGCGGGTAGACGTCGGCCCGGCCCTCGGCCACGAGGCAGAGCTTCAAGGAGCTGCCGGCCGAGATCGTCTCGACGATGCCGCGGGCCGCGAGCCAGGCGTCGGTCTCGGCGTCGCTGTGCGAGCGGCTCGCGACCGCCACGAGGCCGCCGGCCGGCCGCGGCCGCACGCGGATCGGCCGTGCGCCGCCGTCGTCCCGGGTCCAGGCCCCCCGACCCGCGAGTCCCCACCAGGAGCGGTCCACGGCCGGAGCCGCGACCACGCCCAGGATCGGCTCGCCGCTCTCGACGAGCGCCACGTTGACCGTGAACTCGCCGTTGCGGGAGAGAAATTCCTTGGTGCCGTCGAGCGGGTCGACCAGCCAGAACGGAGCACCCGGCTCGACGGTCGGGACGCGGCCCGCGGCCACCGCCTCCTCGGCGACGATCGGGATCGCCGGATCGAGGGCGCGCAGGCCCGCCTCGATCACCGCCTCGGCCGCCCGGTCGGCCTAGGTCACGGGCGAAGCGTCGGCCTTGAGCGCGGCGTCGGCCGGCCGGGCGTAGT
>JAILZQ010000141.1 GCA_023512415.1 Geminicoccaceae bacterium
CCGCGTCCCTTGGGCCATCGAGCCCGTGACGTCGAGGACGAGCGCCACCTCGAGGTTGGCGCCGCCGACCGTCACCTCGGCTTCGGCGCCGACCTCGATCTCGTCGACCCCGAGGATGCGCAAAAGGGTCGTCGGTACCGCCGCCCGCGCGTCGACCGCGAGCGTGAGCTCGCCTTGCCGGACCGCGAACGTGGAGAGCGCGCCCCAGCGCGATTCCTCGTAATTGGCCCGCAAGAACCGCTCGACGGCGGCGACCGCTGCGGGGGGCGAACTCTCCTGGGCGGCCGCGAGCGCCGCGGCGTCGAGCGCGGTGCGCAGCGAGGTCCGGGCCGCCAGCGCCCGGCCCAAGTCGACCGCGAGGCCGACCGCGATCACGAGCGGCACCAGGACGAGGGCCACCGTGGCGGCGACCGCACCGCGCCGGTCGCGCCGGAGACCTTCGAAAAGGGTGCCCGCGTGACGCCGATCGCCCCCGAGCCCGTCGTTCGAGCTGGCCTTCGCCATGGCCTCTCTCCCGAGTGCATCGGGAAATCTGCCACGCCCGCCTTAAAAAATCGTGAATACCATCCTGGTTTCCGTCGAGGGGGCAGGCTCGGCCGCGCGGCTCGGGAGATCCACCTCTCGGCGACCGAAGGCCTCCGGAGCCGGGAGCCGTGCCCGGGCCGAGCGGGCGGTCGTCGCCGGGGGGTGCACTCGCGTCCGGGGAGACGATCGGGTCGGACCGTAACCGATGGATCTCCCTCGGACTTGGGCCGGGGCGTCCGCGAGAGCAAACCCGGCACGAAGCCCGCGCCACGGTCGGGGGCGGGGTAGGCGCGATGCCCGGCGCGTACCCTCGGCACCGCCGCGGTGCCTCTTGCGCCGCGTACGCGGTGCGCAGCTCCTGCCGAGCCCGACGCCCGCGTGCCGGGGACGTCGCGGGGCCCGCTTCGGTGGATCACACGGACCCGGCCGGCGAGCCCGACCCGGAGCGGTCGAAGCCCGGCGAATGTCCGCGGCCCGACGCCGTCGGCAGGCGGGCGGGGCGACCGCTGGCCCTCCGATCGGCTGCCGGGGGCGCACGAGCGCCTGGTTCGAGGCAGCGCGATCGCGCCGCCGCGGCGGACCGGCGCCGTGGGCGCGTCCCGGCCCGCGGCGCGGATACCGACGGGGCCACCTTCGTGCCGGTGGCGGCACGCGGCCCATCCACTCGGGGCATTCGCTCGGGGGACCGGGCCGCCCGGACCAGGCCGGGCCCTCGGTGGCCGCGGGTGGATGCCGTGCCGCTCGACGGTCCCCTGCCGACCGCCCCGGCGAGCTGCCGCCTCTTCCGGCCGGCCGGCGCCGAAGCTCGATGGTCCGCGGGATTGCCGGTGTCGTCGCCGTCGGCCCGGCCGCATGGCGCAGTTCGGTTCGCGTGGGGCGCGGGAACCGGCTGCGCGGTGGTTCGGGCCCGTGACAGGCGGGGCACCCGGTCCGCCGAACGCGCGGGCCGGAGCCGCGGAGGCGGCCCGGACGGCCGCGGGTCGAGGAATCCGAGCCGCTGGTCTCGGGCGGCTTCGACCTCTCGGCCGCGACTGAGGCGGCCGCACGGAGGCGTCCCTCGCGACGAGCGGCGGCGGCGACCGATCGAGTGTGGCCGCCCCTGATCGGCCCTACCGCCCGGATCCGGAGCCGGCACCGACCCGCCTCGCCGACGACCGTCACTCCTCGAGGGCGGCGAGCAGCGCCGCGGCGCGGGCGCGCCGCACCTCGTGCGTGCGGTAGAGCCGCTGGAGCAGGGGGTCGACCGGGACGGTCGGCCCGGGAGGCGGAACGGCCCGCGCCACCGCCTCGGCCGGATCGGCCCACAGCCCGACACCGATGCCCGCGAGCATCGCCGCCCCGCGAGCGGGATCGAGGCGGCTCCCGAGCGGTGCGATCGGCACGCCGAACAGGGCCGCCAGCAGCTCGCGCCACGTCGCGTCGGTGGCGGCTCGGCCGACCAGCCGCACCGGCTCCCCCAGGAGCGCGGGACGGCGCAACCGAGCCGCCCGCTCGGCGAGCGCTGCGCCCAGCCCCTCGAGCACGGAGCGGGCGAGGTCGGCGCGGCCGACGTCCGGGCCGAGCCCGATCCAAGCGCCGACCGTGTCCGGCTGGCCGGCCGTGCCCTCGAGCGCCGGCAAGAACAGGAGGCCACCGCTGCCCGGCGGCGCGTTCGCCGCCTCGCCGAGGAGGGCCGCTTCCGGCTCGAGGCCAGCGGCGCGCGCCGCCGACGCCCATTCGGGGGCGAGCTCGCGGGCGAGCCAAGCGAGCGGGCTCGTGGTGAGCGGCAACGCGACCGACAGGTGCCAGCCGCCGGTCGCCTCGCAGAGCAGCTCGACCGCCTCGTCGGCTTCCCCGGGTGCCTCGGCGGACCGCACCACGAGCCCGGCGCCGGGCTCGAGCCAGGCGAGCCCCGCGCCCTCCCCGATCAGGCCGGCCGCGAGCGCCCCGCAGGCGAGCGCGGAGCCACCCGCTACCACCGGCAGCCCTTCGGGCAGGCCGGTTTCCGCGGCGCCCGCCACGCTCACGCGACCGGTCACGTCGGCGCATTCGAAGACCTCGGGCAACAGATCGGCGGAAAGACCGAGGGCCTCGAGCAGCGGCCCACTCCAGCGCCGCGTGCCCAGGTCGAGGAACCCGGTCGCCGAGGCCTCGCTCGCATCGGTGGCGCGCTCGCCGGTGAGCCGCCAGCTCAGATGATCCTTGGGGGCGAGGACCGTCGCCACGCGCTGCGCGGTCTCCGGTTCGTTGGCCGCGAGCCAGAGGATTTTGGCGGCCGGCGAGCAGGCCCCGAGGCGGCGGCCGAGCCCCGCGGCCAGGCCCGCCTCGGCCAATCTCCTACCGATCTCGCGCGCCTCCTCGACCGCTCTCCGGTCGGCCCCCAGGATGGCCGGGCGCACCGGGGCGCCCACGCGATCGAGGAACACGAGACCGCCCGCCTCGCCGGTGAGGCCGAGCCCGACGAGATCCACCTCGACCGACGCCTTGAGGCGGGCCACCACCTGCTGCAGGGCTGCCCAGAGGACCGCCGGATCCTGTTCGCATAGGGCGCCGCGCGGCTGCAGCGGCGGGTGCTCGGCAACCGATCGGGCGAGCTCGCGGCCGTCGCCCGCGAGCAAGACCCCGGTCGTCCGCAGGCGGCCGACCTCGATCCCCAGGCTCGCCCGCACCCGGCCCGCACTCGCCATCCCTCGTTCCTCCGGCCGGTCGGCTCCGGCTCGCCTTTACCGTCGCCCGCCCGCTCTCTATAAGCCCCGCCGCGGGGTGCCAAGGCATCGAGGCTCGGGTCCCGCAGCCAACCACGGCCGAAACCTTGCCGCTCGCCCAGCCACCCGCGCCGCCGCTCGTCCACCTGGCCCTGCCGAAGGGCCGGATGCAGGAGAACGTCCTCCGGCTCTTGGCCGATGCCGGGATCCGGCTGACTTTCGACCGGCGGGGCTACCGACCCTCGCTCTCGCTCCCCGGCTTCGAGGCCAAGCTCTTGAAGCCGCAGAACATCGTCGAGATGCTCCATCTCGGCTCGCGCGACCTGGGCTTCGCCGGTGCCGATTGGGTCGCCGAGCTCGAGGCCGATCTCGTGGAGCTGGTCGACACCGGGCTCGACCCGGTCACGATCGTCGTCGCGGCCGCGCCCTCCTTCCTGGTCGGCGGGAGCCTCCCGCGACGTCCCTTCGTGGTGGCGACCGAGTACGAGCGGCTCACCCGGCTGTGGCTCGCGGCGCGCGGACTCGACGCGCGGATCGTTCGATCCTACGGCGCGACCGAAGTGTTCCCTCCCGAGGATGCCGACTGCATCGTCGACAACAGCGCGACCGGCGCCACCCTCAAAGCCAACGGGCTCGTCGTGGTCGACGAGGTGATGCGCAGCTCGACCCGGCTCTATGCGCACCCCAAGGCCCTCGACGACCCTACCAAGCGGCCGGTGATCGAGCATTTCACCCTGCTCGTCCGCTCGGTGCTCGATGCCCGGGAGCGGGTCATGCTCGAGGTCAACGTCGCCAAGGAGCATCTCGAGGCGGTGGTCGAGATCCTCCCCTGCATGCGCGAGCCGACGATCGCGCCGCTCCACCACGATGCCGGCTTCGCGGTCAAGGCCGCGGTGCCGCGCGCCCGGCTGCCGGAGCTCATTCGCGCCATCAAGGAGCGCGGCGGTACCGACATCGTCGTCTCCGACATCGCCCAGATCGTCGTCTGAGCGGCGCCGCGTCGGGAGGAAAGCGTGCAGCCAACGCGAGAGGCGCGGATCGGTAGGGTCGAGCGGCGGACGGGCGAGACCGCCGTCACGGTGCGCCTGGTGCTCGACGGCAGCGGCCGGAGCGAGATCGCCACGGGTCTCGGCTTCCTCGACCACATGCTGACCGCGCTCGCCCGCCACGCCCGCTTCGACCTCGAGCTCGCCTGCGAAGGCGATCTCGACGTCGACGACCACCACACGGTGGAGGATTGCGCGCTTGCCCTCGGCAGCGCGCTCGACGCGGCGCTCGGCGAGCGGCGCGGCATCCGCCGCTTCGGCTTCGCCTTCGCGCCGCTCGACGAGGCCCTCGCCCGGGTGGTCGTCGACCTTTCCGGTCGACCGGCACCGCAGGTAGCCCTCGGCCTGCGGCGCGAGCGGATCGGCGAGGTCGCTTGCGAAAGCCTCGCGCATTTTTTCTATTCGTTCGCGGTCGCCGGGCGGATGGCTTTGCACGTCGACGTCGAGCGCGGCGAGAACGACCACCATCGCGCCGAGGCCGCGTTCAAGGCGCTGGCCCTGGCGCTGCGGATGGCCGTATCCTCCGACGGCTCGGACGAGGTGCCGAGCACCAAGGGCGTGCTCTGAGGCGGGGGCGGGCGTGGCGCGCACGGCGGACCGCTGATGGCCGAGGTGCTGATCGTGCCGACCGGCACGGCCAACCTCGCGAGCGTGGCCGCGGCCTTCCGCCGGCTGGGGGCGTCCGTGCGGACGGCCGAGCGCGGCCGCGAGATCCTGCAGGCGAGCCACGTCGTCCTGCCCGGTGTCGGGGCGTTCGGTGCCGCCATGGCGCGGCTCATGGGGCAGGGTTTCGCCGAGGCGCTGCGCCGGCGGATCGTCGAAGGACGGCCGACGCTGGCGGTCTGCGTCGGGCACCAGCTCCTGTTCGCCGCCAGCGAGGAGAGCCCCGGGGTGGCCGGCCTCGGCATCCTGCCCGGAACGGTCGGCCGCTTCCCCGCGAGCGTGCGCACCCCGCAATTCGGTTGGAACCGGGTCGAGCCGGATCCCGGCTGCCGGCTGGTCGAGGAGGGCTGGGCCTATTTCGCCAACTCCTACCGGGCCGTCGAGGCACCGGGCTGGGCTTGTGCCTGGAGCGAGCACGGCGGTCGCTTCCTGGCGGCGATCGAGAAGGGCCGGATCCTCGGCTGCCAGTTCCATCCCGAGCTCTCGAGCGGCTGGGGCGCCGGTCTGCTCGCCCGCTTCCTCGCCCTGGAGGCCGACTGAGATGCTCGCCCGCCGGGTCGTTCCCTGCCTCGACGTGAGCCACGGCCGGGTGGTCAAGGGCGTCCGGTTCCAGGGGCTGCGTGATGCCGGCGATCCGGCCGAACGGGCCCGGCTGTACGAGGAGCAGGGCGCCGACGAGATCGTCATCCTCGACGTCTCGGCCACACCCGAAGGGCGCGGCCACCAGCTCGAGACGGTCGCCCGGGTCCGCGAGGTGCTGGCGATCCCGCTCACCGTGGGCGGCGGGATCCGCAGCGAGGACGATGCCTGGCGGCTGTTGGAGGCCGGCGCCGACAAGGTGTCGGTGAACACCGCGGCCGTGGAGCGGCCGGCGCTCCTGGCCGAGATCGCCGCGCGGTTCGGCCGGCAATGTTGCGTGCTCGCGATCGACGCGGCGTTGCGCGACGGCCGCTTCGAGGTGCTCGTCAAGGGCGGTCGGGAGGGAACGGGCAAGGACGCGGTCGGTTGGGCGCGCGACGGGGAGCGGCTCGGGGCCGGCGAGATCCTGCTCACCTCCTGGGACCGCGACGGGACCCGCTCCGGGTACGATTTGCCGCTCACCCGCGCGGTCGCCTCGGCCGTCCGCATCCCGGTGATCGCCTCCGGTGGTGCGGATACACCGGAGCATCTGGCCGAAGCGCTCGAGGCCGGGGCGGATGCGGTGCTCGCCGCCTCGATCTTCCACGACGGCGATCGGACGGTTGCCGAAGTCAAGCGGTTCTTGGCGGCGCGCGGGGTCAGGGTGCGGCCGTGATCGTCCCTTCGATCGACCTGCAAGGCGGGCGGACCGTCCAGCTCGTGGGCGGCGAACGGCTCGCCATCGAGGCCGGCGACCCTTTGCCCATCGCCGAGCGTTTCGCCCTCGCGGGTGAGCTCGCGGTGATCGACCTCGACGCGGCCATGGGCCGAGGCTCGAACGCCGCGCTCGTCGAACGGCTGCTCGAGGCCGGGTTCCCTTGCCGGGTGGGCGGCGGGATCCGCGATCGGGAGACGGCGCTGCGCTGGCTCGACCGCGGTGCCAGGAAGATCATCCTCGGCACCGCCGCGCGTCCCGAGCTGCTCGCGAGCCTGCCCCGCGAGCGGCTGATCGCAGCCCTCGACGCCCGCCACGGCGAGGTCGTGGTGGAAGGCTGGCGGAAAGGCACGGGCCGCGGGATCCTCGAGCGAATCGAGGAGCTGCGCCCGTTCGTGACCGGATTCCTCGTGACCTTCGTCGAGCGCGAAGGGCGGATGGAGGGTACCGACCTGGCGCTCGCCGAGGCGGTGGTTCGGGCGGCGGGCCCGAGTTGCCGGGTGACGATCGCGGGCGGCGTCACCACCGCCGAGGAGATCGCCGCCCTCGACCGGGCGGGTGCCGACGCCCAGGTCGGCATGGCGCTCTACACGGGCAAGCTCGATCTCGCCGATGCGATCGCCGCACCCTTGCGCTCCGATCGGCCGGACGGCCTCTTCCCGACGGTCGTGGCAGACGAGCGCGGGCTCGTCCTGGGGCTCGCCTGGAGCTCGCGCGATTCCTTGCGCGAGGCGGTGCGGCGGCGCGCGGGGGTCTACCAATCCCGCTCGCGCGGCTTGTGGGTCAAGGGCGAGAGTTCCGGGGCGACCCAGGAGCTCTTGCGCGTCGAGCTCGACTGCGACCGCGACGCGCTCGCTTTCCGCGTCCGCCAGAAGGGGCCGGGCTTCTGCCACCTCGCCCGCTTCTCCTGCTTCGGCGAGGCCGAAGGGCTCGCGCGCCTCGAGACGACCTTGGCGGCCCGGCGGGCTTCCGCCCCGGCGGGCTCGTATACCGCCAAGCTCCTGGCCGACCCGGCGCTGCTCGCCGCGAAGCTCCGCGAAGAGGCGGACGAGCTCGCCCGCGCCACGAGCCGCGACGAGGTGATCTGGGAGGCGGCCGACCTCTTCTACTTCGCGATGGTCAAGCTCGCCGCTTCGGGCCTGAGCCTGGCCGAGGTCGAGCGCCACCTCGACCGCCGCGCGCTCGCCGTGACCCGCCGCGGCTGAAGCCGGCCGGCAGAAGAGGATCCGCCGCGGCCGGATCGCCGGAAGAGCACCGGCGATCGCCACGAGCCATGCGCGCACCGAGGCGAGAAGACGGCGCACCGGACCTCGCACCCGTTCGTTCCGTCGCCATCTTCCACCGAAATGGTTGAGATCGCGTTAACGGCGGCGCAGCGGCTGCGCGGCTCGCCGTCCGCGCGACCCTCGGGCGGGGCCGGCGTCGAGCCGGCGCGGTGCTGGCGCGCCCGCGCCGGCTGCGGGGTCGGGCGTGGTCGCTCCCGATCGAGCGGTGCGGATCCGAGACGGACCCGCACGTCTCGCTTCAAGACTTGGCCTCGCAGACCAACGAGACCGTGAGCGGGTTGGGTTGAAGATCGTAGACCGCCCCGGTCCCGTAGTCGATCAGCCCGCCCAGGATGACGCCGGAGCCGGCCAGGGTCGGGACGATGGCCGCCGTCGTCGAATGACAGCCTTCCTTGGAGATCGTGAGCGTGAGGGATTGGTTGCGGGCCGCTTTGAACGTGCAGGGGGTCACGCAGGTGACACCGTTCGACACCTGCACGGTGGCGCCCGGCGGGACCGAATTGACGACGACCTCCTACTCCGTCCCCCTGACCATCGTCGCGCAGGCGGGAAGAAGGAGCACCAGGCTCGAAATCAGCCAATGACGACGAAGTGGAACCACGGTCGGACTCCTCGTTGCGGTCGGCGATCGTTCGCGGCTCGTTCACCAGCTGCCCCGGCTGCGTGCGAGACGCCGGGAGCCGCTTCGTCGCGTTCGGAGCCCACGGTTGCAGGCCTCCTCGCGGCAGCCGGCCGCTCCGTCAGGCGGTCCGGCTGCAGCAGGTAACGACGCTATGGCGTTCGAGCCACAGTGGAGGCGGTCGGAGCATGGTCGTCATCGCTGTCCGAACGTTGCCTCGTCCCCCCCACGAGCCTGGAGATGGCTTCGGCTGATGCCTGAATGCATCAAGGCAGGTTGTCGCAGTCACCATTTTGCAACGACCCGGCGGCGCGCGCCTCCGGGGCGCGGCGATGGGCGACCTCGAGCTCGAAGGCGTGAGAGATCGACGGCAGGGTCGGCCGGGGGGCGGCGTCTCCCAGCTTCGCGGGGCCGCGACGCTCGCGGGACCGTCCGGCTTCCGGGCGAGGCTCATGCCAATCGGGGGCGAGCCCGGGCCGAGCGGCTCGCGGTCCGGGGCCGGCACATGC
>JAILZQ010000142.1 GCA_023512415.1 Geminicoccaceae bacterium
CCCCGACGTCTGGCCTGCATCGTTTAGGGCGTGGACTACCAGGGTATCTAATCCTGTTTGCTCCCCACGCTTTCGCGCCTCAGCGTCAGAACCGGACCAGAGGGCCGCTTTCGCCACCGGTGTTCCACCCAATATCTACGAATTTCACCTCTACACTGGGTATTCCACCCTCCTCTCCCGGTCTCCAGCCGCACAGTCCCGGGTGCCGTTCCGGGGTTGAGCCCCGGGCTTTCACACCCGACACGCACGGCCGCCTACGCGCCCTTTACGCCCAGTGATTCCGAACAACGCTCGCACCCTCCGTCTTACCGCGGCTGCTGGCACGGAGTTGGCCGGTGCTTCTTCCCCGGGTACCGTCACCATCGTCCCCGGGAAAAGGGCTTTACAACCCGAAGGCCTTCGTCACCCACGCGGCGTCGCTGGATCAGGCTTGCGCCCATTGTCCAAGATTCCCCACTGCTGCCTCCCGTAGGAGTCTGGGCCGTGTCTCAGTCCCAGTGTGGCCGATCGTCCTCTCAGACCGGCTACCGATCACGGGCTTGGTAGGCCGTTACCCCACCAACTACCTAATCGGACGCGGGCCCATCCCCGGGCGACCCGAAGGCCTTTCCCCCGCAGGGATCATCCGGTATCAGCCGCAGTTTCCCGCGGTTGTCCCGAACCCAGGGGCAGGTTCCCACGCGTTACGCACCCGTCCGCCGCTGCCGAGGGAAAACCCCCGACCGCTCGACTTGCATGTGTTAAGCGCGCCGCCAGCGTTCGTTCTGAGCCAGGATCAAACTCTCAGCTTCACCCTCGCGAACCCACCGGAAAACCCCTCGAAGGATCCCCCGACGGACCCGCCAATCAGGCGCATCCGACCGCTCGAACCGACCACGCCCACCCCACCCAAAAAAGGCGAGACGGACGCAGCCCGCACGGCTCGATGCCCGAACGGCCGACCCCAACCGAGGCCGCCGCCCGCACATCCCTACCCACATACCCACGATGTCCAAAGGGCCCCCGGCGACGCCACCCCGTTCCCCCCGAAGGGCCCGCGGTTTTTCTCGTGCCGGGTTTTCCGCCACCGCAGCGGCGGACCCTCCATGTAGCCCTGCACGCGGCGGGGATCAAGGGGTATCCGCAGCCGCCCGGGAGGCCGCCGCGCGGCAGCCCGTCGCACTCTTGTCGCCGGACCGTCACGGTGGCTCTCTACCCTGGTCGCCAGGCGCTCACCCGGGAGGAAGCCATGTCGTCGACCCGCCGCCGCTTCACCGGGCTCGCGGTCGGAGCCCTCGCGCTCGCGACCACCGCCGCGGCCGCCCGCGCCGCGACCGAGCTCACCGTCTACACCGCCCTCGAGGCCGACCAGCTCAAGGCCTACCAGGCGGCCTTCGAGAAGGCGAACCCCGACGTCAAGATCCGCTGGGTCCGCGATTCGACCGGGATCGTGACCGCCAAGCTCCTGGCCGAGAAGGCCAACCCGCAGGCCGACGTGGTCATGGGCCTGGCCGCCACCTCGCTCATGCTGCTCGACAAGGAAGGGCTGTTGCTGCCCTACGCGCCCAAGGGGCTCGAGAAGGTCAAGCCCACGATGCGCGATCCCGCCGACCCGCCCAAGTGGGTCGGCATGGACGTCTGGTCCTCCGCCCTCTGCTTCAACACGGTCGAGGCCGGCAAGCGCGGGCTCGAGGCCCCCACCTCCTGGGCCGACCTCACCGACCCGGCCTACAAGGGCCAGATCACCATGCCCAACCCGGCGTCTTCGGGCACCGGCTTCCTCATGGTCTCGGCCTGGCTGCAGATGATGGGCGAGGAGAAGGGTTGGGCCTACATGGACGCGCTCCACCAGAACGTCGCCGCCTACACCCATTCGGGCTCGAAGCCCTGCCGGCAGGCCGGGGCGGGCGAGTACACGATCGGCCTCTCCTTCGAGTACCGCGCCAACAAGACCAAGAAGGACGGCGCCCCGATCGAGGTGATCCTGCCCAAGGAAGGTCTCGGCTGGGACATGGAGGCGATCGGGATCGTCAAGACCACCAAGAAGCTCGAGGCGGCCAAGAAGCTCGCCGACTGGGCGGTCTCCGAAGAGGCCAACCGGCTCTACGCGCAGAACTTCGCGATCGTCGCCTTGCCCGGGATCGCTTCCAGGCTCGAGCACGTGCCGGGCGACATCGAGGCGATGCTGATCGAGAACGATTTCGCCTGGGCCGCCGCCAACCGCGAGCGGATCTTGGCCGAGTGGTCGAAGCGCTACGACGGCAAGAGCGAGCCGCGCAGCTGATGGAGGCGGTGGCGGGCGCGGCGGCCCCCGCCGCGCCCTACCTCCGGATCCGCGGCGTCACCAAGCGCTTCGGTACCTTCACCGCCCTCGAGCGGGTCGACCTCGACGTCGAGGCCGGCGAGTTCGTCGCCTTCTTGGGCCCCTCGGGCTGCGGCAAGACCACACTGCTGCGCGCCATTTGCGGGCTCGACCCGCCGAGCGAGGGGACGATCCTGCAGGGCGGCCGCGACGTCACGGCCCTGCCGGTGCGCGAGCGCGACTTCGGGATCGTCTTCCAATCCTACGCGCTCTTCCCGAACCTTTCGATCCGCGCCAACGTCGCCTACGGCCTGGTCTCGAGCGGGAGGCCGCGGCGCGAAGTCGAGCGGCGGGTGGCCGAGCTGTTGGAGCTCGTGGGCCTCGGCGACCAGGCCGAGAAATACCCGGCCCAGCTCTCGGGCGGCCAGCAGCAGCGCGTCGCCTTGGCCCGAGCGCTGGCGCTCCGCCCCGGTCTCCTCCTCCTCGACGAGCCGCTCTCCGCGCTCGACGCCCGGGTCCGGGCCCGGCTGCGCGGCGAGATCCGCGACCTGCAGCGCCGGCTCGGCATCACCACGATCATGGTGACCCACGACCAGGAGGAGGCGCTCACCATGGCCGATCGGATCGTGGTCATGAACCGGGGCCGGATCGAGCAGGTCGGCCGCCCGGACGAAGTCTACGCCCGCCCGGCCACCGCCTTCGTGGCCGATTTCATCGGCAAGATGAACTTCCTCGCGGGCCGCCTCCTCGCTCCCGACCGGGCCGAGGTCGCGGGCGCCGAGCTCCTGTTCGAGCCACCCCTCGCGCTCGGCCCGGGCGCGCCCGTGACCGTGTGTCTGCGGCCCGAGGACGTGGTC
This sequence comes from Geminicoccaceae bacterium, assembly GCA_023512415.1. GTDB lineage: Bacteria > Pseudomonadota > Alphaproteobacteria > Geminicoccales > Geminicoccaceae > JANXAZ01. Next base: position 3,139 of record JAILZQ010000142.1, read on the forward strand.
GTGCGCGAGGTCGAGCGGCGGCCGGCCAACCGGCTCACGGCCGAAGTCGGGGTGATGGAGTTCATCGGCAACCACTTCCAGACGACGCTCCACGTCCCCGGCACGAACCTCGACCTTTCGGCCTACCTCTCGATCAACGCGGTCCGCGATCTCGGCATCCGGCCGGGTCGCACGATCCCGATCTGCCTGCCGCCCGACCGGCTCCGGGTGTTCCCCGAGCCACCGCGGCCGAGCTGAGGGCGGCCCCTTGGCGACCGCCTCGGGCCCGCTCGCCACCCCCCTTCCCGTGCCGGCGGCCGCGCCGCGACCGGTCCGCCAAGCGCTCTCGCGCGACGATCTCGTGATGCGCGCCGGGCTCGGGCTCCTCGTGCTCTGGCTCGCGCTCTCGGTCGTCCTGCCGCTCTGGGCGCTCCTCGAAAAAGCCTTTTCCGGCCCCGCGGGCGAGTTCGTGGGCCTCGCCAATTTCGCGGCCTATCTCGCCACCCCGGCGCTGTCGACCTCGCTCGGCAACTCGCTTCTGATCGCGGCTGCGAGCACGGTGATCTGCGTGGGCCTCGCCTTCGGCTACGCCTGGGCGCTCACCCGCACCTGCCTGCCGGCCAAGGCTCTGTTCAAGGCGATCGCCGCGATCCCGATCCTCGCCCCTTCGCTCCTGCCGGCGATCGCGCTCGTCTACCTCTTCGGCAATCAGGGCTTCGCCCGCTGGGCGCTGTTCGGCCATTCGATCTACGGGCCGATCGGCATCGTGATCGGCGAGGTCTTCTGGACCTTCCCGCATGCCCTGATCATCGTCACGACCGCGCTCGCCACCGCCGACGCCCGGCTGTACGAGGCGGCTGTCGCCTTGAAGGCCTCGCGCTCACGGATCTTCTGGACCGTGACCTTGCCGGGGGCGCGCTACGGGCTGATCTCGGCGACCTTCGTCGTCTTCACCCTCGTGATCACCGATTTCGGCGTGCCCAAGGTGATCGGCGGCTCCTTCAACGTGCTCGCGGTCGACGTCTACAAGCAGGTGGTGGGGCAGCAGAACTTCCAGATGGGGGCGGTTGTGGGCCTCGTCCTCCTGATCCCGGCGCTCTTCTCCTTCCTGGTGGACCGGCTTGTCCAGCGCCGCCAGGCCGCACTGCTCTCCGCCCGCGCGGTGCCGCTCGTGCCCGCGCCGGACCGGCTCGTCGATCGGCTCGCGCTGTTCTTTTGTTCGATCGTCGCCTTCGCCATCCTGGTCGTCCTCGGCACCGCGATCTTCGCCTCGCTCGCGACCTTCTGGCCCTACGACCTCAGGCCGTCGCTCAAGAATTACGACTTCGACAACATGGACGGCGGCGGCTGGGAGAGCTACCGCAACTCGCTCGAGATGGCCGCGCTCACCGCGCTCTTCGGCACGGCGATCATCTTCGGCGGGGCCTGGCTCGTCGAGAAGACCCGCCGCTTCGAGGGCGTGCGCGGCCTGGTCCAGCTCTTGGCGCTCCTGCCGCTCGCGATCCCCGGGCTCGTGATGGGTCTCGGCTACATCTTCTTCTTCGTCGAGCCGAGCAACCCCTTCCACTTCCTCTACGGCTCGATGGCGATCCTCGTGATCTGCACGATCGCGCATTTCTATTCGGTGGCGCATCTGACTGCCGTCACCGCCTTGAAGCAGCTCGACCCGGAGTTCGAATCGGTCTCGGCCTCGCTCAAGGTCCCGCTCTGGCGGACCTTCTTCAAGGTGACGGTGCCGGTCTGCCTGCCTGCGATCCTGGGCATCGCCCTCTACCTCTTCGTCAACGCGATGACGACCGTCTCGGCGGTGGTGTTCCTCTATTCACCGCACACCCAGCTCGCCTCGATCGCGGTGCTCAACATGGACGATGCCGGCGACATCGCGCCGGCCGCGGCGATGGCCGTGATGATCTTCCTCACGAGCGCGGTGGTGCGCGGGCTCTACGGGCTCGTGACGCGCGGCCTCCTGGCGCGGACCCAAGCCTGGCGGCGCCGCTGAGCCGGCTCGCGGCGTCGCCTCCCGGCGCCCTCAGCCCGCGTAGCCGAACCGCCGCGGCAGCCAGAGCGTGAGGTCGGGAAACAGGATCAAGGCCAAGAGCGCGCCGATCAGGACCAACAGGAACGGCCAGAGATAGCGGAGTGTCTCCTGCAGCGGGGTCCCGGTGAGGGCCCCGATCACGAACAGCAGCATGCCGTAGGGCGGGGTCACGAGCCCGATCATGCAGTTGACGACGGCCACGACGCCGAAATGGACGAGGTCGATGCCGAGTGCCTCGCAGGCCGGCAGGAAGAGCGGCAGGATCACGAGGATGATCGTGGTCGCATCGAGCACGCAGCCCAACAGCAGCAGCAAGCCGTTGACCAGGAGAAGAAAAACCAGCGGCGAGATGTCGAGCCCGGCGAGCACGCCCGAGAGCGCCTGGGGGATCCGCTCGGAGGCCACGATGTAGTTGAAGATCAAGGCGCAGCCGATGACGATGCCGACCGTCGCGGCCTGCCGGGCGCTCGTGACGAACTGCCCCCAGAGCGCGGGCAGGCTCAAGGCGCGGTAGAGGAAGGCGGCGATCAAAAGCGCGTAGAGCGCGGCGATCGAGGCGGCCTCGGTCGGCGTGGTGGCGCCACCGTAGATCCCGCCCAAGAGGATCACCGGCATGAGAAGGGCGGGGAAGGCCTCGAGCGTGCGCCGCGGCAGTTCGGCGACGGGCACGGGGTCCTCGCGGGCGACGTGCAGCCGTGCCGCCATCGCCCTGTTCATGACCATCAAAACCGCCGCCACGAGCAGCCCCGGCACCACGCCGCCCAAGAACAAGAAGCCGATCGATTGATCTGAGACGAGGGCGTACATGACCATCGGGATCGAGGGCGGAATGATCGGCCCGATCGTCGCCGAGGCGGCGGTCAAGGCGGCGGCGTAGCCCTTGGGATAGCGGCCGTCCTTGGTCATCATCTCCATGACGAGCTTGCCCACACCGGCCGCATCCGCCACGGCCGAACCCGACATCCCCGCGAAGATCACCGACGAGACGATGTTGACGTGGCCGAGGCCGCCTTTGAACCGGCCGACCGCGGCGGTGCAGAAGGCCAACAGCCGCTCGCTCACCGTGCCGGCGTTCATGATGTTGGCGGCGGTGACGAAGAGGGGCACGGCCAAGAGCACGTAGCCGTCGTAGAGCGATTGGACGAGCTGTTCGGTCGCGAGCGCGAGATCGGCGCCTTGGACGGCGAGGTAGACGACGGCGGCCACGAACAGCGCCCAGGCGACCGGCGCGCCGAGCACCGCGAGGGCGAAGACCGTGAGCAGGCAGAGCGCGAAGGCGAGGCTCATCGCCGCGGCGGGGACGCATCCGTGGGCTCGGCCGCTCCGGCTGCCGGTTCGGTGGGCTCGCGCAGGAGCCGGACGATCGCCCAGCCTTGGCGGAGGACGAGCGCGGCGGCGAAGACGAGGAAGACCGAGAAGACCCAGGACAAGGGGATGCGCAGCGTGGCGCTACGCTTGATCTTGTAAAAGCTCACATAGTCCCAGCTCGGTTCGAGCACCGCGAAGAAGCCCGCGAGCAGCGCGAGCGCGACCAAGAGGCCCGCCACGCGCCGGCCGCGCGGCGAAAGCCGCTGCTCCACGAGGTCGAAGCGGACATGCTCCCGGTCGGGGACGCACAAGGCGGCACCCAGGAGGACGAGCCAGAGCCAGAGCGTGAGGCAGACCTCGACCGTCCAGCCGACCGGCCAGTTCAAGAGGTAGCGGAAGGCGATCTGCAGGACGAAGGTCGCGAAGAGGGCGAGGAGGAGGGCAGCGGCGAGCGCGTCCGCCGCCCCCCGGAGAACGAGGCCCGCGCGATGCAACAGCGGTTCAGAGCGCGTTGATCTTGTCGAGGATCCCCTTGGGCCAGGCCTTGGCGTAATCGGACTCGAGGTAGGCCTTCTGGACCCGGGCGCGGAACGCGGCGACGTCGGGCTCGTAGACCTCGAGGCCCTTGTCCTTGAAGAACTGGACGAGCTCGGCCTCGAGGGCGAGCTGCCGCTTGCGGCCGAGCTCGGCCGCCTCGTCGGCCTCCTTCTGGACGATCGCCTGCTGCTCGGGGGTGAGTTTGTCCCAGACCTTCTTCGAGAACGCCAGGTAGTTGAGGTCGACCAGGTGCGAGGTGAGGACGATCTGCTTGGTGACCTCGAAGAACTTGGAATCGCGGACGGTCGGCAAGGGATTGTCCTGCCCGTCGACGGCCCCGGTCTGGAGTGCGGTGTAGATCTCGGTGAAGGCCATCGGCACCGGGTTCGCACCCAAGGCTCTGCCGAGGAACTGCCAGGTGTCGGCCGGCGGCATGCGCAGCTTGACGCCGGCCAGGTCCTCGGGCGTGCGGATCTTCTTGTCGGTGCGCAGATTGAGCTGGCGACGACCGAGATACATCACGGTCAAGAGCTTCACGCCGAGCTCTTTTTCGGCCTTCTCCTTGAACGGCTGCATCAAGGGATCGTTGAAGACCCGGACCTGGTGCGCCGCGTCGCGGTGCACGTAGCCAGCGGTGAACACCGAGAACTCGGGGAAGAAGGTCGCGAGCTCCTGGGCCGAGGTGATCGACATCTCGAGGTTGCCGCGCGCGATCGCCTCGAGCTCGGTCCCCTGCTTGAAGAGCGTAGCGTTGTAGTGCGGCTCGTAGATCGCGAAGCCGGCCACCGCCGGGCCGAACACCTCCTCGAGGGCCCGCGAGCGCTGGTCGGTCGGGGTGGCGGGCGTCGACAGCCGCAGCTTGATCTTGTCCGCGGCCGGAGCCGGCCGGCCGAGCCCGGCGGCCGCGGCGAGCGATGCCGCCCCGGCGAGGAGCGCACGACGGGAAGTGGACGAGGACATGGGTTCGCCTCCCCGGATCGCTGGTACGACCGAGATCGCCTCGGCGGGCGCGGACCTTAGCCGAGCGTTCCGGTCTGTCCAGAGCGATGCGGCCTCACCCGCGCCCGGCACGAACGGCGCGCCGGCGAGGAGCCGCGGTGGCGCCGGCCGAGGTCCCCGCTCGCCCGGCGCACCGAGGGCCCCCGATCCCCCGGGGACGAGGGCCGGGGTCCCGTCCCGGTGGTCGGCTGCGCCGTCCGCCACGCGCTCCACGGCACCCCTTCCTAGCGGCGACCGCCGCCGAACAGCCCCTCGAGGCCGCGCCTGAGCGCGTCCACGCCCGGCAGCGCCGGGCCCGAGGTCCCCGGGTCGGTCGGGGAAGGCCCCGGCTCGGAGGCGAGGCAGGGGTTGCCGGACGCGCCCAGATCGGCGAACGCGGCCAGGGCCGCGGGCGGGAAGACCAAGGCCCCGAGAAGGCCGAGGGCCGCGCGGCGGCCCGCCTCGCGTTGGTCGAGGGCGATCTCCGGGGCGGCGAGCGTGCCGCGCACCCGGACCGGCACGGCGACACTCAAGGTCGCCCCGCGCGAACGCGGCAGGAGCGTGAGGTCGAGCCGCTCGCTGCCGAGATCGAGGCGACCCTCGCCGGTCAGCCTGGCGCGGGCGGTCTCCAGCACCGCCACCCGGAGCTCGACCACCCCGGCGCGGATCGGCAG
>JAILZQ010000143.1 GCA_023512415.1 Geminicoccaceae bacterium
GGGGCGGACCGCTCCGAGCGGCGGACGACCGAGCGGACCGCCTCGTGCCAGAGGGCGAGCTCGAGCGGGGTCGGCTCGCGCGTCCGGCCGCGCATCAGCGGGCCCCCGCGGCGACCCGAGGGGCACGCGCAGCCGCCGTCGCCGAGCCGCACGCCTCGGGAGCCCCTGCAGCGGTCGACGCGGCCCCCCACCCTGCCCGTGTCGGCACCGCCGCCGCAACCGGCGGGCCCCCTGCCGAGCCGTCGGCCGCAGGGGCTCGGGAAGCCGCCGTGAGCATGGCCGGCGGATCGGTGCGGGACACGGCCCCGCGGCCCGCTCTCCGCAGGGCCCTCGGCGAGAGCGAGCTCCGTGCGCCGGTGCGTCCCCCCGGAAGAGGGTCGCCAGGGTGACGGGTGGGCCCCTCGGCGGCGGTGGTGGCCCGGCGGGGCTCGGCGAGGGGCGACGGGAAGGTGGCAGCGCGCGACCGTGCCCGTGTCGGCACCGCCGCCGGACCGGTCGGGCCGAAGAGGGGCGTGGCGAGCCGGGTCGAAGGAGCGACGGCCGCAGGGCGGCCGGGGCCGGTGAGCGGCTCCGGGCCTGCCGCGGGCGGGGGCGGAGGCACGGCCGGTGTCACGGCCCCGGCTCGGGAAGCCGAGGCCTCGGGCCGGGGCGAGGTCGCGGAAATTCCCCGGCCGGGCGGATCGGCGCGATGCGAGGCCGGGCGAACCGACCCCGGGACCGGCGACGGGGCAGTCGACCCGCAACCGGGTAAGACGGCACCGGAAGAACCTTCGCTGCGGCAGCGGGTGCGCGAGGGACGGCTCGGCGCCGGTCCGCCCGAGGGGCCGGGCGGGACGGTCCGGGGCCGCGGCCGGGGGTCGGCAAGCGGGCCGTCCGACAGGAGGGCCGGGACCGGCGCACGCCCCCGCGCACGCATCGGCGGGGCGCGACCGACGGCCGCGGCCCGGGCAGTGCGGTCGTCGGCGGGACCGATCGTGGCGGCCCGGGCGACGCCGAGGCACCGCATGCGGTCGAGGGGCTCGGGCGAGCCGGTGCGCATCAGGCCTCGGCCGCAGGCGCCTGGTCGACGAGCAGGACGAGGAGGCGGCGCGGGCCGTGCGCGCCGAGCTCGATCGAGGGCGGGATGTCGCCGGTGCGCGAGGGGCCGGTGACGAGGTTCACCGAGCGGGGCGGGAAGCCGGGTCGGCCGCGCAGCCCCGCCCAGGCTTCCTCGTAGCTGCCGAAGACGGCCGCGGTCGGCAGGACGACGATGCTGGTCTCGGGCAAGAAGGCGAGGAGGGTCGGCCGTGCGCCGGCCGAGGCCAGGAGCAGCGTGCCGGTCTCGGCGATCCCGGCGAGGGCCACGGTGAGGCCCACCGGGTCCGGCTCCTCGGGCACGCCGGTGCGGATCTCGAGCAAGGGCTCGGCCTCGAGGCCGGCCGCATCGAGCAGGGGATCGGCGGCCCGGACGATCTTGGCCGGGAGATTGTGGCGGCGGAGGAAGTCGAGGAGGGCCGCGCGGATCGCGGACGGCTCGGGCAGCCGCCGGACCTCGGCGCCCACGCTCTCGGCCATCCGGGTGAAGAGGGCGACCCGCTCCGCGCCCGCGACCCGGGCGCGCGCCGGGATCGGGCCAGGCCGCGGCTCGGCGAGGCGGCGCGCCACTTCGGCTGCCGCCTCGGCCTCGGACCGGGGCGGCCGGGCGAGGCCGGCCCGCAGCCGGGCGAGGATCGCCGAGCGCGCCTCGCTCACGGTCGCGCTCCAGGGCGTGGCCCTCGTGCTCCGAGCCGACCGCCGCGCGCTCGTCGAACAGGAAGGGGAGGGCTCGCCGACTGCGTCATGCGTGGTTCCGCCGGCGCGCCTTCCACAGCCGGTGGAAGGTGACGCCGGCCGGCGCCGGCAGATCGCGGCTCGCCGTCCAGCCGGCGGCGAGCGGCAGCCGAGAGAAGCGGCCGCGACGGCGGCCCAAAAGGCCGAGGCCGGCGATCGCGAGGCGGGTGGCGAGGCGATAGAGCGCCGGTCGGCGCGCCAGGAATGCCCAGGCGGCGAGACCGTAACGCGCGACGGGCGGTGGCAAATGGCGGCGGTGCGCCTCCTCGCGCCAGAGGCGCATGAGCTTGGGCAAGGGGATGCGGACCGGGCAGACCTCCTGGCAGCGGCCGCAGAAGGTCGAGGCGGTGGGCAGGGTCCAGGTCCGCTCGAGGCCGGCGAATTGCGGGGTCAGGACCGAGCCCATCGGGCCCACGTAGACCCAGCCGTAGGCGTGTCCGCCGGCGGCGAGATAGACCGGGCAATGGTTCATGCAGGCCCCGCAGCGGATGCAGCGCAGCATCTCGCGGAACGGCCCGCCGACCATGGCCGAGCGGCCGTTGTCCAGCAGGATCAGGTGCATCTTTCGCGGACCGTCGCGCTCGTCCGGGCGCGCGGGGCCGGTGAGGAAGGTCGTATAGCCCGAGAACTCCTGCCCCGTGGCCGAGCGTGCCAGGAGGCGGAGGAGGGTGAAGGCGTCCTCGACCGTGGGCACCACCTTCTCGATCCCGGTGATCACGAGGTGGACCCGCGGCAGGCCCTGGGTGAGCTCGGCGTTGCCCTCGTTCGTCACGGTGACGATCGAGCCGGTCTCGGCGACCAGGAAATTGGCGCCGGTGATCCCGACCTCGGCCTCGAGGTAACGCTCGCGCAGGATCCGTCGGGCCTCGGCCACGAGCTCGGCCGATTCCTGCTTGGGCGGGCCGCCATGGTGCCGGGCGAACAGCTCGGCGATCCGCTCGCGGGTCATGTGGACCGCGGGCCCCACGAGATGGCTCGGCACCTCGCCCGCGAGCTGGACGATGTACTCGCCGAGATCGGTCTCGACGACCCTGAGGCCGTTGGCCTCGAGGAAGGCGTTGAGGCCGATCTCCTCGGCCACCATGCTCTTCGACTTGGTGACGGTCTTCGCCCCCGCCTTCCGGCAGATCTCGAGGGCGATCGCCCGGGCTTCGGCGGCATCGCGCGCCCAGTGCACGACCCCGCCCGCTTCGGTGAAGCGCCGCTCGAAGATCTCGAGGTAAAGGTCGAGGTGGGCCAGCACGTGATCCTTGATCGCCACGCCCGCATCGCGCAGCGCCTCGAACTCCGGGAGCGCCGCCGCGGCCCGCGCCCGGCCCTGCTGCCAGCCCGATTCGAGCCGGCGCAGTGCGGTGCGGAGCACCGGATCCTCGAGCGCGGCCGCGGCCCGCTCGCGGAAGGTGAGGCTCGTGGGCTCCATCAGCCCTTCTCCCGCGGTGCGGCGATCGGCGGCTCCTCGAGCTTGCCGGCGAGCACCTCGGCCACGTGCCGGACGGCGAGGCGCGAGCCCTGGCGCGCCGCCCGCCCGGCCATGTTCAAGAGGCACCCGAGATCGCCCGCGAGCAGGAGCTCGGCACCCGTGGCCTCGGCATCGGCGAGCTTGTCGTCGACCATGCGGGTCGAGATCTCGGGATATTTGACGCAGAAGGTGCCGCCGAAGCCGCAACAGACCTCCGGCCGACCCATCTCGACGAGCTCCAGGCCCGCGACCCCGGCGAGCAGCTTGCGCGGCTGGGCCTTGATGCCGAGCTCGCGGAGCCCCGAGCAGCTGTCGTGGTAGGTGGCGCGCGCCTCGAGCCGGGCCGGCAGCCCTTCGAACCCCACGACGTCGACCAGGAAGGAGACGAGCTCGTGGCAGCGGCCGGCGAGCGCGGTCGCCCGCGCCTTCCAGGCCGGATCGGAATCGAAGAGTTCGGGCAGGTGCGTGCGCAGCATGCCGGCGCAGGAGCCGGAGGGGGCCACGACGAAGTCGTAGGGCTCGAGCGCCGGGATGAACTGGCGGGCGATGGCCTCGGTGGTCGCCCGGTCGCCCGAGTTGAAGGCGGGCTGGCCGCAGCAGACCTGTGGCTCGGGCACCTCCACCCGACAGCCGGCGGCTTCCAGGAGCTCGACCGCCGCGAGCCCGACCGAGGGGCGGAACAGGTCGACGAGGCAGGTGACGAAGAGGGCGACGCGTGGCTGGTCGGGCATGGGCGGCTCGGCGGTTTCGCGCGGCAGACCTAGGCGCTGAGCCGGCCGACGGCAACCGGAGAACGGCCGCCGGGCTTCCCCCGGGGGCCGGGTCGCCCTATGCGCGGAGAAGGCGGGAACGGCGCGGGAGGGCGCGTGGAACCGGGTTCGATACCGAAGGTGGCTTTGGTGACCGGCGGGGCCCGCCGCATCGGCCGGGCACTCGCGCTCCGTCTCGCCCGCGAAGGCTTCGACATCGCGCTCCACTATCGCGGCTCGCCGGCCGAGGCGGAGGCGACCGCCGCGGCGATCCGGGCGTTCGGCCGGCGCTGCCTGCTGGTCCCGGCCGACCTCGCGCAACTCGAGCAGGTCGAGACGATCGTCCCGCGGGCGACCGCTGCGCTCGGGCCCTTGGGCGTGCTCGTCAACAACGCCTCGATCTTCGAGCTCGACCGGATCGGAACCCTCGACGAGCGGAGCTGGTCCCGCCACCTCGCCGTCAATCTCACCGCCCCGACCTTCCTCTGCCGCGCCTTCGTCCGCCAACTGCCGGACGCGGCCGAAGGGCTGATCGTCAATCTCCTCGACGAGCGGATTTTCAATCCTACGCCCAATTATCTTTCCTACACCGCGAGCCGCTTCGGCCTTTGGGGGGTGACCCAGGTGCTGGCGCGCGAGCTCGCACCCCGGATCCGGGTCAACGCGATCGGCCCGGGCCCGACCCTCCCGGCCGCCGGCACGACCGAGGCCGACTTCGCGGTGTTGTGCGCCAAGATGCCCTTGAAACGCGGCAGCGACCCCGAGGAGCTCGCCGAGGCACTGGCCTTCATCCTGCGCGCCCGGTCGATGACCGGGCAGATGCTGGTGCTCGACGGCGGCCAGTCGCTCGGCTGGCTCACCCCGGACGGGGCGCTCGGCGAATGAGCCGCGGATCGCCGCGCGCGCCTCGCGAGGCCCTGGGCGGGGATGCGGGAGAGCCGCTCGACGCGCCCGGTGGCTCGGATTCCGCCCGGGTTCGGCCCGCGGCGCGGCGGCTGCCCACCCCGGACGAGCTCCTCCTCGGGGTGGCGGCCCGGGACACCGCGGGTGGCCGGCCGCTCGGGCCCTGCCCGATCTGCGGGCGGCCGATGGTCGAAGGCGGCAGCGTCGACCGGCACCATCTCGTGCCGCGCGCGCGGGGTGGGCGCGAGACCGTCTTCCTCCACCGGATCTGCCATCGTAAGCTGCACGCCCTGTGGAGCGAGGTGGAGCTCGAGAGGCTGTTCCACGATGTCGAGACGATCCGTGTCCATCCCGAGATCCGCCGCTTCGTCGCTTGGCTCCGGAACAAGCCGGCGACCTTCTGGGCGCCCACCCGGCGGGCTCGCCGCGGTCCTCCTCGTTAGCCTCGGCCTCGCCCTGCTCGCCGCCGCGGCCCGGGCGCAGACGCCGGCCAGCGCCGAGGAGCTCGTGCGCGCCCGTTGCGGCAGCTGCCACGGCCGCTCGCTGCCCGATCTCCTCGTGAGCTGCCGCGAGCGGCGGGGTGCCGAAGGGCTCGACCGCTTCCTCGCCCGCCACCACGCCCGCGATCCGGAGGAGCGGCGGCAGATCGTGGCGTGGCTCGAGGCCTGCGCCGCGGGCGCGCTTCCGCCACCCCGCTGAGCACGCGGCGAGGCCAAGCCTTGGCTGCCGCGGGTCCCCTCCGCCTCGCCTTGATGGGCGACGTGATGACCGGTCGGGGGATCGACCAGATCCTGCCCGACCCCGTGGACCCCACGATCCACGAGCCGGTGATGGCTTCGGCGCTCGGCTACGTGGAGCTCGCCGAAGCCAGGAACGGGCCGATCCCCCGGCCGGCCGACTGGCCCTACGTGTGGGGGGACCTCCGGGGCGAGCTCGAGCGATGGCGCCCCGTGCTTCGGATCGCCAATCTCGAGACCGCGGTGACCCGGAGCGAGGCGTGGCTGCCGAAGGGTATCAATTACCGCATGAGCCCCGGCAACGTCCCCGTACTCGAGGCGATCGGGCTCGATGCCGTCACGCTCGCCAACAACCACGTGCTCGACTGGGGCCGGCAAGGTCTCCTGGACACGCTCGCCCATCTGCGGGCAGCCGGCATCGCCACGGCCGGGGCGGGGCGCGACCAGGAGGAGGCCGAAGCCCCGGCGATCCTACCGATCGCCCATGGTCGGCTCCTCCTTTTCGCCTTCGGCCACGGCTCGGCCGGCGTGCCGGCCGATTGGGCGGCCGGGCCGGGGAGGCCCGGGGTGGCGCGGCTCGCCGATCTCTCGGCGGCGACGCTCGAGGCCGTGGCGGCGCGGATCGCCGCGGCGCGCCGGCCGGGCGACCGAGTCGTCGTGTCGCTCCATTGGGGCTCGAACTGGGGCTTCGAGGTCCCCGAAGCGCACCGCCGCTTCGCCCGGGGGCTGATCGACCGGGCGGGGGCGGATATCGTCTTCGGCCATTCCTCGCACCATCCGCGTCCCTTCGAGATCCACGCCGGCCGGCCGATCCTCTACGGGGCCGGCGATCTCTTGAACGACTACGAAGGCATCGGCGGGTACGAGGAGTTCCGCCCGGAACTCGTGCTCGCCCACCTCCTCACCCTCGAGGCCGGAGCCGGCCGACTCCTGCGGTTCGAGGCCGTGCCGTTGCGCATCCGCCGCTTCCGGCTCGAGCGTGCCACGGCCGAGGAAGCCGGCTGGCTCGCCCGTACGCTCGATCGCGAAAGCCGCCGCTTCGGAACCGCGGTGCGCGTGGAGGCGGGCCGGCTCGTGATCGAGCCGGCTGCAGCGTCACACTGAGGCCACGCGGCGGCGCGGCGCGTTGCCGGCGCCGAGCGCCCCGGTCACGATCCCGGGCGCGACGGGCTAGGAAGGCAAGAGCGATGGTCGAACAGGCGACGGCGGAGGCCCCCGCCCCGGCGGAGCTGCTCGAGCACCTGGCCGAGCTCGCCGGTCGGGCGGGTCGCGCCGGGGCGGCGGTGATCGAACGGGCCACGAACCGAGGCCGGGCCTTCGAGATCCCCGCGCCGGAGGTCGTCTCGGCGACCCTCGAGGCCCTGGTCCGGGCGCTGTTGGCCGAGCCCGACCGGCTCGTGGCGGCGGTCCTCGACTGGCACGCCCGGCTCGCTGCGATCTGGGTGAACGAACTCGCCCGGCACGCCGATCCGACGCTTCCCGAGCTCTGGCCGAGCGAACCGGGCGATCGGCGCTTCGCCGATCCGGACTGGCACGACGACCCGCGTTTCTCGCTGCTCCGCCAGGTCCATCTCATGACCTGTGCCTGGATGCGCGAGCTCGTGGAGCGGACTCCCGGGCTCGACCCCAAGACCCGGGCGCGGGCCGCCTTCTACCTCCGGCTGGCGCTCGACGCGATGGCGCCGACCAACCACCCGGCGACCAACCCCGTGGTCCTGCGCGAGGCGGTGCGCAGCGGTGGGGCCACGCTCCGGCGCGGTCTCGAGCAGCTGCTCGAGGATCTCGAGCGCGGCGGCGGCCGCCTGCCCGCCGCTCCGGGCCGGGCGGATGCCTTCGCGCTCGGCCGGGATCTCGCGACAACGCCCGGCGCGGTGATCTTCGAGAACGAGCTCGCCCAACTGATCCAATACGCGCCCACCACCCCCACGGTCCGCGCCCGACCGCTCCTGATCGTCCCGCCCTGGATCAACAAGTACTACATCCTCGACCTCCGCCCGAGGAACAGCTTCGTGCGCTGGTGCGTGAACCAGGGGCTCACGGTGTTCGTCATCTCCTGGATCAATCCCGGCCGCGAGCTCGCGCACAAGAGCTTCGAGGATTACTTGCGGGAAGGGCCGCTCGCCGCACTGGATGCGATCGAGCGGGCGACCGGCGAGCGGGTGGTGGACGTGCTCGGCTATTGCCTGGGCGGCACGCTCACGGCCTGCCTGCTCGCCTGGCTTTCGGCGCGCGACGAGCGACGCATCGGCCGTGCCACCTTCCTCACCACCATGCTCGACTTCGCCGAGCCCGGCGAACTCGGCGTGTTCGTCGACGAGCAGCAGCTCGATCTGCTCGACCGGCACATGGCGGAAGTGGGCTACCTCGAGGCCCGCCACATGCAGCAGGTCTTTTCCCTGATGCGCGCCAACGACCTCGTCTGGAGCTTCTTCGTCCAGAAATATCTCCTGGGTCGCGAGCCGCCGCCCTTCGACCTCTTGCAATGGAACGCCGACGGTACGCGCATGCCGTACGAGATGCACCGGTTCTATTTGCGGGCGTTCTATCTGGAGAACCGGTTGGTCGAGCCGGGAGGGATCGAGCTGTTGGGCGTGCCGATCGACCTCCGGCGGATCCGGGTGCCGGCCTATTTCCTGTCGACCCGCGAGGACCACATCGCGCCCTGGCGGTCCACCTACGCCGGGGCGCGACGGCTCGGCGGGCCGGTCCGCTTCGTGCTCGGCGGCTCCGGCCACATCGCGGGCGTGGTCAACCCGCCCGCGGCCGAGAAGTACGGCTATTGGACCCGGGCGGCACTGCCCGAGGACCCGGAGGCTTGGCGCGCCGGCGCCCGCTTCCGGCCGGGCAGCTGGTGGCCGCACTGTCTCGCTTGGCTCACGCGCGGGGGCGGCTGT
>JAILZQ010000144.1 GCA_023512415.1 Geminicoccaceae bacterium
CCGGTGCATCTCGACCTGCCCGGGCTGCAGGGCGAGATCCTGGAGACCGCGAGCCTCGCCGAGCCGCCGTGGATCGAGCCGCGGCACACCCGCGTCCCGGCCCGTCGCCCGCCGCCGGACCCGGCCGAGATCGAGCGCGTCGCCGAAGCCCTCGCCGCTGCCGAGCGGCCGGTGATCGTGGCGGGTGCCGGGGCGGTCCTCTCCGGCGCGCACGGTGCCCTCCGCGCGCTCGCCGAGGCCGGTCCGATCCCGATCGCCACGTCCTTGGGCGGCCGCGGCATCGTCACGACCGACCATCCGCTTTCGATCGGCGTGGTCGGCACCTATTCCGCGCCGCCCGCCAACCGGCTGGTCCACGAAACCGACCTCGTCATCTTCGTGGGCTGCCACGCGGGCGACCAGGTGACGCAGAACTGGACCGTCCCGCCGCCCGGCCGGGCGATCGTCCAGATCGACGTCGACCCGCGCGAGCTCGGCCGCTGTTATCCGGGGGTGCTCACGGTCCTCGCCGACCCGGCCCGCGCCCTCGACGCCCTGCGCGCGGCCCTCCGACCGCGGCCCGCCTGGCGGGGCTGGGCCGAGAGGGTGGCCGGGGCCGTCGCCGCTTGGCGGGCGGAGATGGCGCCCCTCTCGGCCTCGGAGGCCGTGCCGATCCGGGTCGAGCGGCTCTGCGCCGAGCTCTCCGCGGTCTTCCCCGAGGACGCGATCCTCGTGGCCGACACGGGCTATTCGGGCATCTGGACCGGCACGCTCGTCGAGCTCCGCTCGCCCGAGCAAACCTATTTGCGTGCCGCGGGCTCGTTGGGCTGGGCGTTCCCCGCCGCGATCGGCGCCAAATGCGCCGCACCCGACCGGCCGGTCGTCTGCTTCTGCGGCGACGGCGCCTTCTACTACCATCTCGGCGAGCTCGAGACCGCGCGCCGCCTCGGCCTCGCGCTCGTCGTCGTGGTCAACGACAATTCCGGCTTCGGCCAGGGGCTCGTGAACGTCCATCGCCTGCAGGGCGGAAGGCCCGGCAACCCGGACGAGATCGTCCGCTTCGGCCCGACCGACTTCGCCGCCTTGGCGCGCGCCTTCGGCGTCGAGGGCATCCGCGTCGAGCGGCCCGAGGCGATCCGGCCCGCGCTCCTGCGCGCGCTCGCCTCGGGCGGCCCGGTGGTCGTCGACGTCGTGACCGACCCTTGGCCGCGCGCCCCCGAGCCCTGGATCCCGCCCTCGTGACCGGGTTCGCTCGTGTGGCCGTGCTCGGCGCCGGCACCATGGGCCACGCCTTGGCCCTGGTCCACGCGCTCGCCGGCTGCACCGTGCGGCTGCAGGACGTTCGGCCCGAGGCCCTGGAACGCGCCCGCGAGCTGATCGCGGCGGCCCTCGCGACGCTGTGCGAGGCGGGCGAGGTGGCGGCCGAGGCGGCCGCCCGCACACCCGACCGGATCGCCCCCGTGGGGAGCCTCGCAGCGGCGGTCGCGGATGCCGACCTCGTGATCGAGACGGTGGTCGAGGACCGCGAGGTCAAGCGCGAAGTCTACGCGGCGATCGCCCGGGCTGCCCCGGCCGAGGCGATCCTGGCCTCCAACACGTCATACCTCGACGTCTTCCCGCTGATGCCCGAGGCGCTCGGTCCCCGGGCGGTGATCGCGCACTGGTACACCCCGCCCTACATCCTCGATCTCGTCGACCTCGTCCCCGGACCCTCGACCGAACCTTCCGTTCTCGACCGGCTCGAGACCTTCTACCGGGCGATCGGCAAGCGACCGGTGCGGTTCGCGCGCCTGCTCGCGGGCTACGTCGCCAACCGACTGCAGGCGGCGATGACCGCCGAGATCTTCCGCCTCCTCGACGAGGAGGGGATCGCCCCCGAGGTGATCGACGAGTCGATCCGCCACGGGCTCGGGCTCAGGCTCCTCCTTCAGGGGCAGCTGCGCAAGGCCGACTTCACGGGCCTCGAGCTCGTGGCCAGAGCACTCGCCAACCGCTCCTACACGCCACCGCCGCCCCGAGGGCGGAGCCCGACTCTCGACCGGCTCCTGGCCGAGGGGCGCACAGGCGTCCTGGCCGGACGGGGCTTCTACGACTACGGCGGTCGTCCCGCCGAGGAGTTGTTCCGCGAGCGCGACCGCAAGCTCTTGGCGCTCAAGCGGGCTTGGCGGGCCATCGAGGAGGGGAGGGGGACGTGATCACGGCCGATCTCCGCGGCAAGGCGGCGCTCGTGACCGGCGGGGCTTCCGGCATCGGCCTGGCCACGGTCGAGCGGCTCGCCCGCGCCGGCGCGCGGGTCGCCTTGAACCATCTGGCGATCGATCCGCGCGGCCCCGAACAGGCTCGCCGGCTCCGCGAGGAGGGGCTCGAGGTCGTGGCCGTCGAGGGTTCGGTGGCGGTCGCGGGCGAGGCCGAAGCGATGGTCCGCCGGGCGATCGGCGAGCTCGGCCGGCTCGACTTCCTCGTCAACAACGCCGGCACGGCCGCGACCGACCGGCCGATCCCGCCCGCGGAGCTCGACCGGCTCGACGAAGCCTTCTGGAAGACGATCCTTGAGACCAACCTCTTGGGTGCGTTCCGCTGCACGCACGCCGCGGCGGGAGCCCTACGGGAAGCCGGCGGGGCGGTCGTCAACATCGCCTCGGTGGCGGGCCTCGGCCGGCAGGGCAGCTCGATCGCCTACGGTGCCTCCAAGGCGGCGCTGATCGAGCTCACCCGTGGCCTCGCCCGCGCCCTGGCACCGGCGGTGCGGGTCAACGCCGTGGCCCCGGGTCATGTCGACAGCCCCTGGACCGCGAACTGGCCAGAGGCCTGGAAGGACGAAGCCGCCCAGAACGCGCTCTTGAAGCGCCGCTGCCAGCCCGAGGACATCGCCGATGCGATTTTTTATCTGCTCGCCGGCGCGCGGATGGTGACCGGCCAGGTCTTGGTCGTGGACGGCGGGCTCATGCTCGGCTGAGCCGGGCCTCAGCGGACGAAGCTACCGCCGCGCTCGTCCTCGATGTGTTGGCGAATGATCGATTCGACGTCCGGATCGACCGGGAAGCCCAAGCGCAGCGCCCGTTCGGGGGCGAAGTTCCAAGGGATCGAAAGCACGACCCGGCGGATCAGCGCATCGGGCTCGTGGGTGATCCGTCGGGTCACGCTCTTGCCGGCGATCCGTTCGAGTGAGGCGATCTCCTCGGCGACCGTGAAGGCGATGCCGGGGAGGAGGAGCGATCGGTCTTTGCCCAGGGCGTCCGCGTCGAGCTCGGCCGCGTGGACGAAGGCCTGCACGACCGCCCGCGGCGACAGACAATACATCTTGGTGTCGACCGGCACCGGGCAGTTGGCGGTCTCGCCGTTCAACGGCTCGCGGACGATCGAGGAGAGGAAGGTCGTGGTCGCGAGGTTGGGCCGGCCCGGCCGGACGACGATCGTCGGCAGCCGGAGGCTCGTACCGACGATGAAACCCTTGCGGTGGTAGTCGGCGACCAGCCGCTCGCCCATGGCCTTCTGGTTGCCGTAGGAGCTCTGCGGGGTGAGGTGCGTGACGTCCGTGATGGGCTCCGGGAGGTCGCCACCGTAGACCGCGCAGGAGGAGGCGAAGACGAAGATCGGCCGCCGGCAGAGGTGGCGCGCCGCCTCGAGTACGTGGCGGGTGCCGTCGAGGTTGACGGCGTAGCCGAGCTCGAAGTCGGTCTCGGCTTGACCCGAGACCACCGCCGCCAGGTGGAAGACCGCGTCGAAGCCGCCCGCGAACCAAGAGAACACCGCCCCGGCGCGGGTCACGTCGCCTACGATCGTCTCGACCCGTGGATCGGCGAAGCCGGCCGCCGGGACCGTGTCGACGAGCCGGATCCGCTCGATCGGCCGGCCCGCGAGCGTGCCGCGGGCGAGCAACGCTCGGGCGAGCTTCGTCCCGATGAAGCCCGCCCCACCGGTGATCAAGACGCGCATTGCGACCTCCGCTCCCCGCTGGGTGGAGCCATACCAGGGCCGCGCTCTGGGAGGGAGATGGCGCGCGTGCTAGCCCCCCGTCGGAACGCGGGGACGGGGGAAAGGGGCATGGATCTGCCGACGCGGGTCGAAGTCGTCGTCGTGGGCGGGGGCATCGTCGGCTGCTCGATCGCCTATCATCTGGCGCGGCTCGGCGTCAGCGACGTCCTGCTGCTCGAACGCAAGGCGCTCACCTGCGGGACCACGTGGCACGCAGCCGGGCTGATCGGTCAGCTGCGGGCCACCCGGCGGTTGACCGAGCTCGCCCGCTACACCGCCAGGCTGCTTCCCGAACTCGAAGCCGAGACCGGGATCGCCACGGGCTTCCGCCAGCACGGCTCGCTGGCACTCGCCCTGCACGCGGAACGCTTTCACGAGCTCCGGCGCGGTGCCTCGATGGCCCGGAGCTTCGGCCTCGAGGTCGAGGTCTTCGGTCCCGCCGAGGCGAAGCGGCTCTACCCTCTGGTCGAAACGGGTGACGTGGTCGGCGCGGTTTTCCTGCCGAAGGACGGCCAGGCCGATCCCGTGGGGATCACCCAGGCGTTCGCCAAGGGCGCACGGATGCGCGGCGCCCGCATCGTCGAACAGTGTCCGGTCGAGCGCATCCTGGTCGAGAACGGCCGGGCCGTGGGCGTGCGCACGCCGTTCGGCGAGGTCCGCGCCGCGACGGTGGTGATCGCCGCCGGCATGTGGTCGCACGCCCTCGGTCGGGCCATCGGCGTGAGCCTGCCCTTGCACGCCGCCGAGCATTTCTACGTCGTGACCGAGCCCGTTCCCGAGCTCCCGAAGAACCTGCCCGTGCTGCGGGTCATGGACGAGTGCGCCTATTACAAGGAGGATGCGGGAAAGATCCTCCTCGGTTGCTTCGAGCCGGTGGCCAAGCCCTGGGGCATGGACGGCATCCCCGAGGATTTCGCCTTCGCCACCCTGCCCGAGGATTTCGATCATTTCCAGCCGATCCTCGAGCGGGCGATGTACCGTCTGCCCGTCCTGCAGAAGGTGGGCATCAAGACCTTCTTCAACGGCCCCGAGAGCTTCACGCCGGACGACCGCTACCTTCTCGGCGAGACGGCGGAGGTGCGGGACCTGTTCGTCGCCTGCGGGTTCAACTCGATCGGCATCCAATCCTCGGGCGGGGCCGGCATGGCGCTCGCGCGCTGGATCGTCGACCGCCGCCCGCCCTTCGACCTGCTCGACGTCGACGTCCGGCGCCTGCCGCCCTTCATGGCGAGCCGCGCTTTCCTGCGCGACCGCACGGTGGAGACGCTCGGGCTCCTCTACGCCATGCACTGGCCCGACCGGCCGATGGCCACCGCCCGCGGCGCGCGCCGGTCTCCTCTGCACGACCGGCTCCTGGCCATGGGAGCCGTCATGGGCGAGACGGCGGGGTTCGAGCGCCCCGCCTGGTTCGCCACGAGCGAACGGGAACGCGAGTGGCGGCCCTCTTGGGGTCGGCCCTGCTGGCACGAGGCCTGCGGGCGCGAATGCCGCGCCGTCCGCGACGCCGTGGCCCTGTTCGATCAGTCCGGCATGGGCAAGATCCTCGTGACCGGTGCGGACGCGCTCGCCGTGCTCGAGGCGGTCTCGACCGCCAGGATCGACGTGCCGCCCGGGCGTGTGGTCTACACCTGTTGGCTCGACGAGCGCGGCGGGATCGTCTCGGACCTCACCGTCACGCGCCTCTCGGATACCGAGTTCTTGGTCGTCACCGCGACCGCGAGCCTGACCCGCGACCTCGCTTGGCTGCGGCGGCAGGTGCCGGACGGAGCCCGCTGCGCGGTGGTCGACGTCACCTCCGCTCTCGCGCTTTTGGCCCTCATGGGCCCGAACTCGCGCGCCTTGCTCGAGGCGCTCTCGGGACAGGACCTGTCGAACGCGGCCTTGCCCTTGGCGAGCTCACGCGAGCTCGAGATCGGGTATGCGCGACTGCGCGCCACGCGCCTCACCTATGTGGGCGAGCTCGGCTTCGAGCTCTGGGTGCCCGCCGATCAAGCGATCCACGTCCTCGAGCGGATCCTCGAGGTGGGCCCGCGCTTCGGCCTCGTCCCGGCCGGTCGGTTCGCTCAGGAGAGCTGCCGGGTGGAGAAGGCCTATCGGAGCTACGGCCACGATCTGGGCATCGAGGACGACCCGTTTTCGGCCGGGCTCGGCTTCACCGTGGCGCTCGACAAGCCGGGCGGCTTCCTCGGCCGCGAGGCGCTCCTCGCCCGCCGCGCAGGCCCGGGCTTCGGCCGCCGCCGGCTCGTCGCGATCCGGCTCGCCGACCCCGGCGTGTTCCTCCACCGCGAGGAGCCGATCCTCGAGGGCGGGCGGATCGTCGGCGCCGTGAGCTCGGGCGCCTTCGGCCACCGCATCGAGGCTTCCTTGGGACTGGGTTGGATCGAGCTCGACGAGCCGGTCGACACCGAGCGCCTGGCCGCCGGCCGCTTCGCCGTCGAGGTCGCGGGTGAGCGCGTCCCGGCCGAGCTTTCGCTCCGCCCCTTCTACGACCCGACCGGCGCTCGGGTCCGCGGCTGAGGGGCCGGCTCTCGGGCGAGCCGAGCCGGAGGGCTCAAGTGAGCCCGTCGACGCGACCTTCGCGGTCGAGCCGGATCGAGGCCGCGGCCGGCCGGCGCGGCAAACCCGGCATCGTGGTGATTTCGCCGCAGATCGGCACGACGAAGCCGGCGCCGGCCGCGAGTCGGACCTCGCGGATCGGCAGGACGTGGCCCGAAGGCGCACCCCTCTGGCTCGGGTCGGCCGAGAAGCTGTAGGGGGTCTTGGCGATGCAGACCGGCAGGTGGCCGAAGCCCTGGGCCTCGAGCTCGGCGAAGCGGTCCTGCACGACCCGATCGGCCGCGATGTCGGCCGCACCGTAGATCTCGGTGGCGACCGTCCGCACCTTCTCCCAAAGGGGTACCTTGTCCGGGTAGAGCGGGCGGAAGGTCGAACCGCCCTCGACCCCCGCGGCCTCGACCAAGGCGCGCACCTGCCGGGCGAGGTCGAGTGCGCCGGCGCCGCCCTCGGCGAAATGGCTGCAGCGGACCGCCTCGATCCCGAGCCGGTCGCGGCAGAAGCGCTCGACCAGGGCGAGCTCCTCCTCGCTGTCGCCGGCGAAGCGGTTGAGCGCCACGATCACCGACAGGCCGAGCTTGTGGAGATTGCGGGCGTGCCGCTCGAGATTGGCGAGACCTCGGGCGACCGCCTCCGGATCGGGCCGGGTGAGGGTCTCCTTGGCGACGCCGCCATGATGGCGCAGCGCCCGTACGGTGGCCACGAGGACCGCGGCGTCGGGGACGAGGCCGGCGATCCGGCATTTGATGTCGCAGAACTTCTCGGCACCGAGATCGGCCCCGAAGCCCGCCTCGGTGACCACCCACTCGGCCGTGGCGAGCGCGGTCCGCGTCGCGATCGCACTGTTGCAGCCGTGGGCGATGTTGGCGAAGGGGCCGCCGTGGACGAAGGCGGGTGTGCCCTCGAGGGTCTGCACGAGGTTCGGGGCGAGGGCGTCCGCGAGGAGCGCGGCCATGGCGCCGGCGGCTTCGAGGTCGGCCGCGGTGACGGGCCGTCCCCCGCGATCGAGGCCCACCACGACCCGGCCGAGCCGGGCCTCGAGGTCGGCCGCGTCACGGGCGAGGCAGAGGATCGCCATGACCTCGGAAGCGGGCGTGATTTCGAAGCCGGCCTCGCGCGGGACGCCGTGGGCCGGGCCGCCGAGGCCGACCACGATCGAGCGCAACGCCCGATCGTTCATGTCGAGCACCCGCCGCCAGAGGATCCGGCGCGGGTCGAGGCCCAGCTCGTTGCCCCAGTGGAGGTGGTTGTCGACGATCGCCGCCAAGAGGTTGTGGGCTGCGCCGACGGCGTGGAAGTCGCCGGTGAAATGGAGGTTGATCCGCTCCATCGGCACGACCTGGGCCCGGCCGCCGCCGGTCGCCCCACCCTTCACACCGAAGCAGGGGCCGAGCGAGGGCTCGCGCAGGCAGATCGCGGTCCGGGCACCGAGCCGGCGCAGCGCGTCACCGAGGCCGATCGTCGTCGTGGTCTTTCCCTCGCCGGCCGGGGTCGGGGTGAGCGCCGTGACGAGCACGAGCCGGCCGCGCGGCCGCGCCCCGAGCGAGGCGATCCCGGCGAGATCGACTTTGGCGACGTGTCGGCCGTAGGGCACGAGCAGGTCCGCCGGGATGCCGAGCTCGGCCGCGACCTCGCCGATCGGCCGCGGCCGGGCGGCGCGGGCGATCACGAGGTCGGAAGGCTGCTCGTCCATCGAAGCGGGCCTCTCGGGCGGGGTGCGGGCGCCCGGAGGCTAGGCGGAACGGCGCCGGTGAGGGAGAGGCCCGGGCGCAGCCCGGGGCGGCGTGCCGGCGGGGTCGAAGCGCGTCCGGAGCGCGCGATCAGGGGCCGCGGTAAAAGAGATGGGGGCCGATCTGCAGGGCACCGCCGGCCATCGGCCGGTAGACGAGATCGACCGGCCGCGGCAGCGGCAGCGGCCAGCAGCCCTGCGGGCCGCAGCTCTTCCAGGGATCCTGGCCCTCCGGCTTCAGGCCGAGCCGGCCGCTGGTCGTCCCCCAGCGGCCCCAGACCCGCTGCACGAGGCCCGAGGGC
>JAILZQ010000145.1 GCA_023512415.1 Geminicoccaceae bacterium
CATGGTTAAATGGTGTTGCGGCTCAGAAAGAAAAAAGCTGCCGCCGAGCGATGCAGTCGCTTCGTAGCGCTTGGCGCTCAGCCACTGCCGATAGTCCCTCATCTCGTCGCCGACATAGATCGCGGGCACAGGCGACGGGATCCATCCCGACTCCAGGCAGGTCGTGGGGTAGGCCCTTGATCCGACCTGTCGCAGACCGTGGTCCCGGCCGGCTTCGACGATGGCGTTGCGCACCTCTTCCCCATACTCCCAGGGACCGAAGAGCTCCCATCCGGGCTGTCCGACCATGCCGTGGCGCAGCGCTCGGACTTCTCGGTCGGCAATAGTGACCGTGCTCATGTTGAAGAATCGAATGTCCGGCATGGGCCGGCCGGCGGCCTTCTCGAGGGCGCGGCGCTTGCGGGCGATCGTCGCGCGATCGAGCGCGTCGCACTTCGACAGGCAGAGGATTTCCGGCTTCTGCGCGAGGCCGTGGCCGTAGGCCCCGAGCTCGCGGCGGACCGTCCGCCAGGCGCGAACGATCTCGCGCTGCGTCCCGTCGACCAGGTGGATCAGCACCGCGCAGCGCTCGACGTGGCCGAGGAAGCGGTCGCCGAGCCCCTTGCCCTCGCTCGCCCCCGCGATCAGCCCGGGGATGTCGGCGATCACGAAGCTGTCGTGGTCGACGACCACCGTGCCGAGCTTGGGTTCGAGGGTGGTGAACGGGTAGTCGGCGATCTTCGGCCGCGCCCGGCTCACCGCCGCGAGGAAGGTGGATTTGCCGGCGTTCGGGAGGCCCACGAGCCCGACGTCGGCCAAGAGCTTGAGCTCGAGCCAGATCCAGCGCTCCTCGCCGGGCTCGCCCGGCTCGGCGCGGCGCGGGGCGCGGTTGGTCGCGCTCTTGAAGTGCACATTGCCGCGGCCGCCGCGACCACCCCGGCAGACGATCACCCGCTGGCCCGGCTCGCAGAGATCGAAGAGGAGGGTGCGGTGATCGTCGGCGAAGATCTGGGTGCCCACCGGCACGCGCAGCACCACGTCCGCGCCGTCGCGGCCGGTGCGTTGGCGGCCCATGCCGTTCTGCCCGCGCTCGGCTTTGAAATGCTGCTGGTAGCGGAAGTCGATCAGGGTGTTGAGGTCGGGGTCGGCCACCACCACGACGTGGCCGCCGCGGCCGCCGTCGCCCCCGTCCGGCCCGCCGAACTCGACGTACTTCTCCCGCCGGAAGCTGACGCAGCCGTCGCCGCCGTCCCCACTTCGGACCCAGATCTTGGCCGAGTCTAGGAAGCGCATCGTCGCCGCCGGGCGAGCCGGGCCCGGCCTTCGTGCGCCGGCCGGCCGCCGCTACTCGGCGGCGACCGGCTCCGGCACGACCATCACGTAGGACCGGCCGTCGTGCCCCTCCTTGAAGCGGACCCGACCCTCGATCTTGGCGAAGAGCGTGTAGTCGCGGCCCATGCCCACGCCCGGACCGGGGTGCCAAGTCGTGCCGCGCTGGCGGATCAGGATGTTGCCCGGGATCACGTGCTGCCCGCCGAACTTCTTGACACCCAGCCGCTTGCCCGCGCTGTCGCGCCCGTTGCGCGAGCTGCCACCCGCTTTCTTGTGCGCCATGGTCGTCTCCTCAGGCCGCGTCCGGCCGGGCGATCTCGGTGATGCGGACGACCGAGATGTCCTGGCGATGGCCGGTGCGCCGCCGGTAGTTCTTCCGCCGCTTCTTCTTGAACACGATGATCTTGGGCCCGCGGGTCTGCTCGAGCAGCGTACCCACGACCTTGGCCCCTTCGACCAGCGGCGTGCCGACGATCGGCTGTTCGCCACCGACCATCAGCACCTGGTCGAATTCCACCGTCTGGCCGGCCTCGCCCGGCAGCCGTTCGATCTTGATCACGTCGTTCTTGGCGACGCGGTACTGCTTGCCGCCGGTGCGGATGACTGCGTACATGGTCGGAAGCGCCCGAAGTCGGAACGAGCCATCGTGCCGCGCCGTCGCCTTCGAGCGGCGCGAGCGCGCACTATAGCCAGGGCTTCGACCCTGTCAACGCGCCTCGCGGGGCCGCGAGCCGAGTGCTAGACTGCCATGGAGGGCCGGCCGGGCGGCCCCCGGAGCATCGGATGTCGGCTGCGACCGTCCTCCCCGACCTCACCGGCGCCGAGGCGTTCGTCGCCTGGATGGCGCGCCAACCCGTCCGCCACGAGATGCTCGAGGGCCGTCTCGTGATGATGGCGGGTGGGTCCAACGCGCACGTCACGATCGCCGGCAACCTCCTCGTAGCACTGCGCAACCGGCTGCGCGGGGGCCCCTGTCGCCCGTTCGGCTCGGACTTCGTGGTCGAGCTCGATCCGCGCAACCGCTTCTATCCGGACGTGTCCGTGGCCTGCGGCGAGACCCGCGACTGGACCGACCGGCCGCTCCTGGTGGCCGAGGTGCTCTCGCCCGCCACGCGGCGTTTCGACCTTTCGGTGAAGCTGCCGCGGTACCTCGCCTGCCTCGGATTGCGCCACATCCTCTACCTGGAGCCCGACCGCCCCCTCGCCCGCCTCTGGGTGCCGGGCGAGCCACCGGGCGATCCCTCGATCGTGGCCGGCCTCGACGCCCGCCTGCCCCTCGGCGACCTCGGCCTCGAGCTGCCGATGGTCGAGCTCTACGAGGACGTCGCGCTGGGTTGACCCCGCCCCGGCTCACGCGGCCGCGGCGGCACGGGCCCGGGCAACCGCGCCCGCCTCGACCACCGGCTCCAGCCAGACCGCCGTGTCGTGGATCGCCGCACCGCCCGAGGGTGGTGCCGGGTCGGCGCCGATCAGGGCGTTGATGCCGATGCCCCCCTCCCAATATCGGTTCGGCCAGATGCTCTCGACCACGATCGTGTCGCGGTGCTGACCCGCGCGCGCCGCGACGTGCACCGTGACCACGCCGCGTTGGTTGCCGAGGCGCACGCGATCGCCGTCGACGAGGCCGAGCTCGGCCATCACCTCGGGGTGGAGCAGCGCGGTCGGCCGCCCCTCGCGGCGAAGGCTCGTGGCCGTCTCGGTGAAGCTCGTGTTGAGGAACTGGCGGGCCGGGGCCGCCACGAGCCGGAACGGCTTGGCCGGGGTGACCTCGTCGATCACCGGCAGGTGATCCGGGAGCTTCGGCATGAGATGGCCCATGGGCCCCATCGCCGCCCAGTCGGGACGGAAGCGGAACTTGCCGTCGGGGGTGGCGAAGCCGTCGCGGAAATGCGCCGTGGCCTCGTCCGGGAGCGCGTCCCAGCCGCCCGCGGCGTGGACCGTCTCGGCATCGGGCCAGCCGGACCGACGCAACAGATCGTCGAGGATCTGCCATTCGCTCATGTGGAAGCCCGGATGCTGGGCGCCGACCCGCTCGGCGAGCTCGCAGATCACCCGATGGTTCGAGCGGCACTCGGCGTAGGGCTCGAAGATCTTCCGATGGATCTGGATCCGCGAATGCGCGCTCGCTTGATAGATGTCGTCGTGCTCGAGGAACATCGTGGCCGGCAACACGATGTCGGCCATCTGGGCGGTCTCGGTCAGGAACTGCTCGTGCACCACGACGAACAGATCGTCGCGCGCGAAACCCCGGTGCACCTTGGCGAGTTCGGGGGCGATGCACATCGGGTTCGTGCTCTGGATCAGCATCGCCGTGACCGGCGGGCCGCCCTGGAGCGCGTCCCGCTCGCCCAGGAGGATCGGGCCGATGCGCGATTGGTCGAGGGCCCGGGTCGAGGGATCCAGCACGTCGAGCCCCTCGAGCAGGGTTTTGTCCCAGTGGTAGAGGTCGCCCATGTTGTAGAGGGCGCCCCCGCCCGGGTGCTGCCACGCTCCCGAAATCACCGCGAGACACGAGGCGGCGTGCATCACCGCCGCCCCGTTGCGCGAGCGGGTGAAGCCGAAGCCGAGCCGCAGCCAGCTCCGTTTCGTGCTGCCGTAGAGCCGGGCGAAGGCGCGGATCGTCTCGGCCGGAAGGCCGGTGATCGCCGCCGCCCATTCGGGCGTGCGGCTGCGGAAATGCGCCCGCAGCTCGCCCACGGGCGTGTCCGAGACCCGCTCGAGATAGGCGAGATCGGCCATCCCTTCCTCGAACAGCACGTGCGCGACCGCGCAGGCGAGCGCGCCGTCCGTCCCGGGCCGGGGTGCCAAGTGCAGGTCGGCCTGCTCGGCGGTGGCCGACCGGTAGGGGTCGATCACCACGAAGTTCGCCCCCCGCTTCTTGGCCCGGGCGACGTGGGTCATGAGGTTGACGTGGGTGTGGACCGGATTGCAGCCCCAGACGACGAGCAGATCGGCCCGTTCGCCCGCTTCGGTCGCCGGCACCCCCCAGCGCTTGCCGTGCCCGGCGCGCCAGCCCGTGTCCGAGAGCAGCACGCAGATCGTGGAGTAGAACCGGCTGTAGCGCTTGGCATGGGTCAGCCGGTTGATGCCGTCGCGGTTCACGAGGCCCATGGTGCCGGCGTACCAATAGGGCCAGACGGTCTCGGGCCCGTAGCGCCGTTCGGCGGCGAGGAATCCCTCGGCCGCCCGGTCGAGGGCCTCCTCCCAGGAGATCCGGCGGAATTGGCGCGAGCCCTTGGGGCCGCTGCGCAGCAGCGGGAAGCCGAGCCGGTCGGGGTGGTGGTAGCGTTCGGCGTAGCGCGCGACCTTGGCGCAGATCACGCCTGCGGTGAACGGGTTGCGCTCCGAGCCTCGGACCTTGCCGAGCCGGCCCTCGGCCGTCCGTTCGACCTCGAGCGCGCAGACGCTCGGGCAGTCGTGCGGGCAGACGCTCGCATGGAAGGTCGATCCGCTCATCCCCCGCTCCTCCGCGCGGTCACGACTCCCTGGCTAGCCCAGCGAGCGGGGGGCGGCAACGGCCGCGGGCCGCCGGCGCCTTGATCGGCCGAGGGAGACCCCGTATGCGGCGGCCAGCCAGCGAGGGAGCCCGAGGCCCGTGAACCATCGCCACCGCAAGATCCTGCACGCGATCTTCGCCCATCCGGTGAGTGCCAACATCCCGGTGAGCGGGGTCGAGGCGGTGCTGAAGGAGCTCGGCGCCGAGCTGTCGACCGGCGGGCACGGCCAGCTCCAGGTCCGCCTCGCCGGCAAGGCGCACGCCTTCCGCCACCACGGCCACGATCTGAGCCCCGACCAGGTCCGCGAGCTGCGCCGGTTCCTGACCGACTGCGGGATCGAGCCCTCGACCCAGTACCCGCTCTGAGGCCCTTCAGACGACCCGGTGCAAGAGCTCGGCGCCGGCCGCGAGCCTTCGGCAGTTCTCGACCGCGACGACGAGCGAGCGGCGCAGCGTCTCGGGCGTGAGCCAAGCGAGGTGGGGGGTCACGACGACCTCGGGCCGGGCGAGCAGCGGATGGTCGGCCGGCAGAGGCTCCCGCTCGAACACGTCGAGCCCGGCGCCGGCCAGATGACCGTCGGCGAGCGCCAGGAGGAGGGCCGGCTCGTCGACGAGGCCGCCGCGCGCGGTGTTGATCAAGATCGCCCCGCGCTTCATCCGGGCGATCCGTTCGGCGGAAAGGAAGCCCGCGGTCTCGGCGGTCAGCGGCAGGTGCAGCGAGACCACGTCGCTCGTGGCCAAGAGCTCGTCGAGCGGCAGGAAGCGGGCGGGCGCGTCCGGCTTCTCGCGGCGGCTCCAATAGACCGGCTCGGCACCCATGGCGGCGAGCACCGGGGCCAAGAGGCGCGGCACGGCCCCCATGCCGAGCAGCGCGACCCGCCTGCCCCCGAGCTCGCCCAGCCGGTCGGGGAGCTCCTCCGGCAGCGCCCAGCCGCGGCCGGCGCGGGTCTCGCGGTCGAGCCAGGCGATCCGCCGCAACACGGCGAGCAGGAGGCCCAGCGTGAGCTCGGCGACCGCTCGGCTGTTGGTGCCGGGCATGTTGCAGACCGCGATGCCGCGCGCCCGGCAGGCCTCGAGGTCGATCGTGTTGACCCCGACCCCGATCTTCTGGACGAGTCGCAACCGTGGTGCCGCCTCGAGCAGGGCCGCGGTCACGGGCTCGAGCACGTGCCAGAGGACCTCGGCCGTGGGCAACGTCGCCGCGAGCCCGGCACGGTCCGCCACCGGGACCACCACGACCTCGAGCCCGCGGGCCGCGAGGGCTTCGAGTTCGCCGCGCAGACCCGGGCTCGCTTGGTGGTGGAACAGCACGCGTTGCATCCGGTCGCGGCCCGACGCAGGGTGGCTCCGGGAACCAACCTGGCACCGGCGGTCGCCCGTCGGCAACCCCGATCCGCCGAAGTGACCGGCCCCGTATGCTGGAAAGCGATCCCTCGAGCGTGATCCACGCCGTCCTCTGCCGGGCCGGGCTCGCCCGTCCCGACGCGCGCCCGGCCGCGAGCCCGCTCTCCGGCGGCGTCTCCTCGGACATCTGGAAAGTCGAGCTCGCGGACCGGGTGGTGTGCGTCAAGCGGGCGCTGGCCAAGCTCAAGGTCGAGGCGGATTGGCGGGCGCCGCTCGAGCGCTCGGCCTTCGAGGCGGCCTTCCTCGAGACCGCCGGGCGCATCGTGCCCGGAGCCGTCCCGGCGCTCCTGCACTACGACCGGATCGCCGGGGCGCTCGTGATGCCGTACCTCGACCCGGCCCACCACCGGCTCTGGAAAGCCGAGCTCGCCTCCGGCCGGGCCGAGCCCGCGGTCGCAGCCGCGGTCGGCGCGCGCCTGGTCCGGCTGCATCGCGCGACCGCGATCGACGCGCGGATCGCCGCGCGTTTCGCCACCGACGCGATCTTCCACGCCATCCGCCTCGAGCCCTATTTCCTGGCGACCGGGCGGCGTCACCCCGATCTCGCCCCGGCCCTCGAGCGGCTCGTGCGGCGCACCGCCGGCACCAAGCTCGCCCTCGTCCACGGCGACGTGAGCCCCAAGAACATCCTGGTCGGCCCCGACGGTCCCGTGCTGCTCGACGCGGAATGCGCCTGGTACGGCGATCCGGCCTTCGACCTCGCTTTCTGCCTCAACCACCTGTTCCTCAAATGCGTCTGGGTCCCGGCCGCGGCGCAAGGCTTCCTCGCCTGCTTCGACGCGCTCCTCGAGGCCTACATGGAGGGAGTGATCTGGGAGCCGCGCGGCAGCCTCGAAGCGCGCGTCGCCGCGCTCCTGCCCGGCCTCTTGCTCGCCCGGGTCGACGGCAAGTCGCCGGTCGAATACCTGACCGAAGAGGCGCAGAAGGATTTGGTGCGCCGGTTCGCGCGCAGCTTCCTTTCGGCTCCGGCGCGGACCCTGGCGCCGTTGCGGGCGGCCTGGGCTCTGGAGGTGGGCGGATGAGCCGGACGCGGATCGTGGCAGTGCGCGGCCGGCGGGTCTGGGACAGCCGCGGCCGGCCGACCGTGGAAGCCGAGGTCGAGCTCGCGGGCGGCGCCATCGGTCGGGCGATCGCCCCGGCCGGCGCTTCGACCGGCTCGCTCGAGGCGGTCGACCGGCGCGACGGTGGCGAGTGGCTCGGCGGGCTCGACGTCCGCGGTGCCGTCGCGTCGGTCTCGGGCGAGATCGCCCGTGCGCTCGAGGGCCTCGATGCCGCCGATCAGGAGGCGGTCGATGCGCGGCTGATCGAGCTCGACGGCACACCGAACAAAGGGCGGCTCGGCGGTAACGCGCTGGTCGCCACCTCGATGGCGGTCGCCTGGGCGGCCGCCGCTGCGCACGGCCTGCCGCTCTGGCGCTGGCTCGGTGGTGCCGAGGCCCGCACGCTGCCCTTGCCCGAGATCCAGATCCTCGGCGGCGGCAAGCACGCGGCCGGTCGGCTGGACGTGCAGGATTTCCTCCTGCTCTGCCCCGGTGCGGAGAGCTTCGCCCGGGCCCTCGAATGGACCGCCCTGGTCTACCACGCGGCCGGCCGGCTCCTGGCCGAGGCCGGCCGGCTCCAGGGTGTCGCCGACGAGGGCGGCTTCTGGCCGGCCTTCGAGGGCAACGAGCAGGCGCTCGAGCTCCTCGTGCGCGCGATCGAGGTGGCGGGGCTCAGACCCCTCGAGCAGGTCGCCATCGCCCTCGACGTAGCGGCCTCGAGCCTCGGCCGGGGCGGCCGCTACCGGCTCGCCGCCGAGCGTCGCGAGCTCGACACGGAGGCGATGATCGAGCTCTTGGCCGGCTGGATCGCTCGCTACCCGATCCTCTCGATCGAGGATCCCTTGGCCGAGGACGACCTCGAGGGCTTCCGCCGGTTCACGACCCGTTTCCGCGGCCGGCTGCAGATCGTCGGCGACGATCTTCTCGTGACCTCGGCCGAGCGGGTCCGGCGCGCGGCCGCCGAAGGCTGGTGCGACACGGTGCTCTTGAAGCCCAACCAGGTGGGCACGCTGTCCGAGACCCGGGCGGCCTTCGAGGCGGCACGCGCGGCCGGCATGGGTGCCATCGTCTCGGCCCGCTCGGGCGAGAGCGAGGACGTGACGATCGTGCATTTGGCGGTGGGCTGGGGCGTGCCGCAGCTCAAGGTCGGTTCCTTCGCCCGCTCCGAGCGGATGGCCAAGTGGAACGAGGCGCTCCGGATCGAGGAGGCGCTCGGCCACCGCGCCCGCTTCGCCGGCCGCACCGCGCTCGGCCGCCCCGGCACGAGCC
>JAILZQ010000003.1 GCA_023512415.1 Geminicoccaceae bacterium
GGCGGGCACCGTCGCGCGGGCGACCGGGGCGCACGCCCACCGGCCGGCCGTGGCGCGGATCGCGGCGGAGTTGGGCGCTGCGCCCCCCTCCCCCGGCGCGGCCGAGCCGTCCGGGCTCGACGAGCCGATCGAGCGTGTCGGGCGGCAGCGCCGCGCGGACCGCCTCCGCGAGGATCTCCTCGGGCAGCCGATCCTCGCGACCCGCTCGCGGCTCCTCGGCCTCGGGTTCGTTCGTCTCGTTTCGCGGCGCCTCCTCGGGTTGCGGCACGACCGGTAGGACCAGGGCACGCGGGGCCAGGACCAGCCGGGCGGCGACCGCCGCGTCGTCCTCGCCGATCGTGGTCCGGCCCCGAAGGGCGGCGTGCGCCCGGGCGGCGGCGAGGGCGAGCAGGGGGGCGCGCAAGGAGCCGATGCCGGAAGCGGCGGCGACCGTGGTCAGGGCCTCGAGGATCGACTCGGGCGGGGCGAGGCGCGGCAGGAGCGTGCGGGCGGTGGCGATCCGACCCGCATCGACCGGCGGTTCAGGTAGCCGGTGGCCGAGGAGCTCGTCGAGCCGCAGGTGGAAGGCGAGCCGGTCGGCGAGGGCCGGATCGGCTCCCTCCTCGGGGTCGATCCCCTCGTCGAGGGCGAGCAGGGCGAAGCGGGCCGGAAGGGTTCGCTCGAGCCCGTCCCGGGCGAGCCGGAAGCATCCCGTGTCGAGGGCGGCGGCGAGCCGGGCGGCGAGCCCCGGGCCGGCCCGCTCGGCCATGGTGAGCAGGAGGAAGCCGCCGTCCGCCTCGGCCAAGAGGCCGCGTTCGAGGACCGGGCGGCCGGCGGTGAGGGTGGCGGTCGGATCGAGCCCGCCCAACAGTCGATCGTCGGCGATCGCGGGCGGCAGCTTCCGCCAGGAGGTCCCGGCCGGGAGGAGGCCGCGCAGATGCGCGAGCCAGCGGTCGCGGAGCGGGCCGGGCCGGCCGCGCAGGACGGCACCACCCAAGCCCATGGGGTCGACCGCGAGCAGGACCGCGGCGAGGGCCGCATCCGCCGCCGGGTCGCCCGGCGGGGGCTCGGGTTCGTTTCGGCGGATCGGCGCGGCCGGGGGTGGTGCCGGGCACCGGCTCGGGACGGTCGTGTCGATCATCCGAGGACCTCGGCGATCGCCCGTTCGATCCGGGCGGTCGAGCCGGTCTCGTCCAAGGGATCGCGGCGCAGCCGGTGGCGGAGCGCCATCGGCGCCACCTCGCGGAGCTGCTCGGGGCCGACCGTGTCGGCACCCTCGAAGGCGGCCGAGGCGCGGGCGGCGCGGACCAGGGTGAGCTCGCCCCGCAACCCGTCGGTGCCGAGTGCCAGGCAGAGCCGGGCCGCCTGCTCGAGGATCGGATCGGGCGTGGCGAGGCTCTCGAGCCGCTTGCGGGCGGCCAGGATCCGCTTGCGCAGGGCGGCGGTCGAACGGCGCCAGGCGGCGGTGAAGCCCTCCGGGTCGCGCTCGAAGGCCTCGCGCCGTTTGATCACCTCGACCCGGGTCGCGAGGTCTTCGGGGCTTTTGACCTCGACCGCGAGGCCGAAGCGGTCGAGGAGCTGCGGGCGGAGCTCGCCCTCCTCCGGATTGCCCGAGCCCACGAGCACGAAGCGCGCGGGATGGCGGATCGAGAGGCCCTCCCGCTCGACCAGGTTCTCGCCCGAGGCGGCGACGTCCAAGAGCAGATCGACCAGATGGTCCTCGAGCAGGTTGACCTCGTCGATGTAGAGGAAGCCGCGATGGGCGCGGGCCAGGAGCCCGGGCTCGAAGGCCTTCTCGCCCTGGACCAGTGCCCGCTCGAGATCGAGGGCCCCGACCACCCGGTCCTCGGTCGCACCCAACGGCAGGTCGACGACCGGGACCGGGACGGATCGGGTCCGGCCCGCCGCGGCCGCGGCCCGGGCCGGGCAGCCGGCCGGGCAGGCCGCGGGTGCGCGTGCCGGATCGCAATTGTAGGGGCAGCCCTCGACCACCTCGATCGGTGGCAGGAGCTCGGCCAAGGCGCGGATCGCCGTCGACTTGCCGGTGCCCCGCTCCCCCATGATCAAGACGCCACCGATGCCAGGGTCGACCGCGGCGATCAGGAGGGCGGTGCGCATCTCCTCTTGGCCGACCAGAGCCGCGAAGGGAAAAACGCGGCGCAACGGCGGGGATCCGCGCTCGGGCGATCGGCTCAATCGCGCTCGACCATGCCCTCGGCTTCGAGCCACATGGTGAAATCGATGATCACCGCGGCCAGAAGCCCGAGCACGTAGACGCCGAGGCCGGCGCCCGGGCTCGTGAGGCCGGCCACGATCGTGGTGAGGGCCACGAGCACCCAGACCGTCGCCGGGACGGTCATCTGGCCGGCCGGCAGGCGTACCTTGCCGAGCGGCTCGGTGGGGAGATTCCTGCCGTCCCAGCTCATCCGTCAGCCTCCTTCGACAGCGCTGGTGTCAATCGAGGTAAACGAGTCGAGACATCCCGTCCACCGCGACGCATCATCCCTTCTCCGATCGACCACGCAAGGAGAGGTTGCGGCCATGGAGCCCGGCACCATCGTCCTGCTCGAGGGCCTGTTGGTCCTGGGCGGGGTGCTCGCCTTCGCGATCTGGCAGCTCCGCTCGGTGCGGCGACCGGCCGCCCCGCCGCGGCATGCGGAACGGCAAGAGGAGCTGGACCCAGGGCCGGGCGAAGCGGTCGAGCGAGAGGGTCTCGTGGATCGCCGGCAGCGTGTGGCCGGCGAGCCGGGTCGCGAGCAGGGCGCGGGCGTAGAACGGCCCGTCCTCGAGGGCACGGACCAGCCGCGCCCGATGCCCGGGGTCGACCCGGGTCGATCGGGCGAGCCCCCAACGCGAGCGGGGTAGCGGCTGGCGCGGCGGCGGCGCGAACGGCTCGAGTCCGCCGTCACGGCCGGCACGGAGGGCGAGCGCGAGGGCGCTGCCGTCGCGCCGGGTGCCTTCGTAGAGGATCGAGGTCTCTCGGCCGTCGCCGGCCCGCGACCAGTCCCAGTTCCGGAAGCGGGCCTCGAGCGGCTCGAGCCCCTCGTTGGCGTCGAGATAGCCGGATCCCGTGAAGCGCAGCGCCGGCTCGTCGAACACGACCTCCACCCGGGCCCGGGGGGCGATCGGCCACCAGCGGTGCGAGCCCTCGGCCGCGAGCAGGGCGACCCGGCCGGGCAAGGCTGCCGGCCGGAGGCGGATCCGCCCGCGCAGGCGGCGGGGCCAGGGCGCGGTCCGTTCGTCGACCTCGAGCCGGAGATCGTCGCCTTCCCAGGCGAGCCGGCTCGGGCCGATGCGGAAGGAGGAAGCGTCGCGGGCGATCGCCGGCAGCCCCCGCTCGGTCATCGCCCAATAGCTGCGGCCCGGGGCGTAGAGCGCGAGATTGACGGCACAGTGGCGCTCGGCCGGGGCGCTGCCGAGCCGCCGGGCGAGCGCGTAATAGGGTGAGAAGACCGAGCCCAGGAAGACGATCGCGACGAGGCCGAAGCGGCCGTCGCCGCTCAGCGCGTCGAGATACCACCAGCGATAGCCACCGGGTGGGAGAGGCGCGTCGAAGCGCGGTCCGCGAGCACCGCCCGGGCCGCCTGCCGGCCCGAGAGGATCGCCATCGGCACGCCCGGGCCCGGATGGACCGTCCCGCCCGCGCAATAGAGGCCCGGCAGTCGGGTCCGGACCCCCTGACGGGCGAACGCCGCCCGCCAGCCGTGCGGCGCCGGACCGTAGAGGGCTCCCCCGCTCGCCGGGAACGCCCGGGCGAACGTCGCGGGTGTCGTGACCCGCATCGCCCGCACCTCGATCGTCAGGCCCGCGCGCTCGAGCTTCCGACCCACGCATTCCCAGCATGCCGCGATCTCCGCTTCGGGAAAAGGTCGACGATCGCCCGTGGCCGGGGCGTTGACGAGCAGCAGGAACCGCTCCTCGCCTGCGGGCGGAGGGGCTTCGGCGGCCGGTCGATCCTGGGCGCAGAGATAGACGGTCGGATCCGAGGGCAGCCGCTGTCGCGCGAGGATCTCGGCGAACTCGCCCGGATAATCGGCCGAGAAGAGGACGTCGTGGTGGACGAGCGGCCCACCCGCGGCGCGGCCGACCACGCTCCAGACCACGGCCGAGAGCGAGCGGCCACCGGGGGCTCCGGCGTCGACCGCGCGGGCCGTGGCGGGTCCGAACAGGCCGGCCGCGAGGGCGGCGACGTCGGCGTTCACGATCACCGCTTCGGCCGGCAGGCGCTCGCCCGAGGCGAGCCGCACGCCCCGGGCGCGGCCGCCTTCGACCAGGATCTCGGCGACCTCGGTGTCGAAGCGGAAGGTCGCACCGCGCGCCTCGGCGAGCCGCGCGAGGGTGCGGGCGAGTGCTGCGAGGCCGCCCTCGACGAGCCACACGCCTTCGAGTTCGGCGTGGACCACGAGCATCAGTGTGGCGGGGGCGAGGAAGGGCGAGCCGCCGCAATAGGTCGCGTAGCGGGCGAAGAGCTGGCGCAGCCGATGGTCGTGGAAATGCTCGCCCAGCACCTTCCACATCGATTCGAACGGGCGGATGCGCGGCAGCTCGGCGAGACCCCGCAGCCCCACCCCGCCCAGAAGGCCCGGCAGGCTCGGCTCGATCGCGCGCAGGAACGGCCGTTCGAGGATCGCCCAGATCCGCGCCGCCTCGGCGCGGAAGGCGCGGAACCGACGGGCTTCGGCAGGCCCGGCGAAGGCGGCGATGGCCGCCTCGCTGCGCGCCGGATCGGCGAACAGATCGAGCTTCGAGCCGTCCGGCCACCAATGCCGGGCGAGGATCTCGGCGCGGCGCGTGGGCAGTTCGGCTTCGAGCCGGGTTCCGGCGGTGGCCAGGAGCTCGTCGAGGAAGACGCGCAAGGTGAGCACGGTCGGGCCGGCTGCGACCTCGCGGCCGCCGACCTCGAGGGCGCGCATCTTGCCGCCCGGGCCGCTCGCCCGCTCGAGGACGGTGACCGCGCAGCCGCGGCAGGCGAGCTCGAGGGCGGCGGCGAGGCCGCCCGCGCCGGCGCCGACGACGAGGATGTCGGGTTTCCCCGCGGGCATGGGTTTCTCCTCGTCGCCGTCTATAGAAAATGACACACACTTGTGACAAGTTGGGTTGACAGATCGGCCGGGACCGAAGGGAGGCGCCGATGGATCCTCTGCTCCGCATCGACCGGGCGCTCGAGACGGCGCTCGCCCGCGCCGCCGGCCGCGGCTGCCCGAACGGGCTCGCCGCGGCCCTGCGCTACGCGGTCTTCCCGGGTGGAGCGCGGCTGCGGCCGCGGCTCTGCCTGGCCGTCGCCCGGGCTTGCGGCGAGGACGACCCGATCCTCGCCGAGGCGGCGGCTTCGGCGGTCGAGCTCTTGCATTGCGCCTCCCTCGTCCACGACGATCTCCCCTGCTTCGACGACGCCGCGACCCGCCGCGGCAAGCCGTCCCTGCATCGGGCGATGGGCGAGCGGCTCGCGGTCTTGGCGGGCGACGCCTTGATCGTGCTCGCCTTCGAGGTCCTGGGCGAGGCCGGGGCACGCCGGCCGAACCGGCTCGCCCCGCTCCTGGCGGCCCTCGCCGGCGCGGTCGGTGCGCCCGCCGGCATCGTCGCGGGCCAGGCTTGGGAGTGCGAGCCGCGGCTCGATCGGGTCGAATATCACCGCCAGAAGACCGGGGCGCTGTTCGCCGGGGCGGCGATGCTCGGGGCGCTCGCCGGCGGCGCCGAGGCCGAGCCTTGGCGGGCCTTCGGCGAGCGGCTCGGCCTCGCCTACCAGGTCGCCGACGACATCCGCGACGTGGCCGCCGACCCGACCGAGCTCGGCAAGCCCACCGGCCGCGACGCCGCGCTCGGCCGGGCGAGCGCGGTGCGCGAGCTCGGTCTCGACGGTGCCCTCCTGCGGCTCGAGGAGCTCGTCGCCGGGGCCGTGGCGGCGATCCCACCCTGCCCCGGGGCCGCCGATCTGCGCGCGCTCGTCGAGCACGAGGCCCGCCGCTTCTTGCCGAAGAGCCTCGTGCGCGCGGCCGCCTGAGCGCCGATCGAGGTCCGTGGCGGCGGTCGCGGCGAAGCTCCGGGAGGCGCTCCTCGCCCGGCGCGACCGGCTCCTGGCGAGCCCGCGCTTCCACCGCCTGGCGAGCGCCTTCTGGCCGACCCGGCCGGTCGCGCGGCGGCGGGCCGCGGCACTCTTCGATCTCTGCGCCGGCTTCGTCTACAGCCAGGTCCTGGCCGCGGTCGTCCGGCTGCGCCTCCTGGAACGGCTGGCCAGGGAGCCGGCCGAGGCCGGAGCCCTCGCCGCCGCCCACGGGCTCCCGGTCGAGGCGGTCGAGCGGCTCCTGCTCGCGGCTGCCGGCCTCGGCCTGGTCGAGCGCCGTACCGCCGGCCGCTGGGGGCTCGGGGCGAGGGGGGCCGAGCTCCTCGCCACCCCCGGCCTTGCGGCGATGATCGAGCACCACGCGGTCCTTTACGGCGATCTCGCCGACCCCCTGGAGCTCCTGCGCCGACCGCCCGGCGAGACGCGGCTCGCCGGCTATTGGCCCTATGCTTCGGCCGAGGACGCGGCGGCGCTGCCCGCCGACCGGGTGGTGCCCTATTCCGCGCTGATGGCCGCCACCCAGCCGATGGTCACGGCCGAGATCTTGGCGCTCCGGCCGTTCCGCGGGGTCCGGCGGCTCGTGGACGTGGGTGGCGGTGAGGGCGCGTTCCTCGAGGCCGTGGCGGCCCGTTGCCCGCGGCTCGAGCTCGTCCTGTTCGACCTGCCGGCGGTCGCCGAGCGGGCCCGCGCGCGGCTCGCCGCGGCCGGCCTCGCCGAACGGATCCGGGTCGTGGGCGGTGATTTCCGCCGCGATCCGCTGCCCGCGGGCTGCGACGCGGCGAGCCTCGTGCGGGTCCTGCACGACCACGACGACACGACCGTGCTCGAGCTGTTGCGCGCGGTGCGGGCGGCGCTGCTGCCGGGAGGGACGGTCCTGATCGCCGAGCCCTTGGCCGAGACGCCCGGCGCCGAGCGGGTCGGGACCTATTTCGCCCTCTATCTCGCGGCGATGGGCCGTGGCCGGCCGCGGCGGGTGGACGAGCTCGTGGCGCTTTTGCGGCGGGCCGGGTTCGTCCGGCCGCGCCTGCATCGCACGCGCCTGCCGTTGATCGCGAGTGTCGTGTCCGCCCGGCGCGACGCGCCGTGACGACGGCCTTGTAAATGTAGCTTGACACGCTGAGGAGTCAGGCTAGCTTGACGCTGGCGACGGAGGCAACCGTCGCCGGCAGCAGTCGGGAGGCGGCCGGTCGGATGGATACGCTCGCCGTGGTGCTCGAGGCGCCCGAGCGTCTCGTGCTCGACCGGGTCGAACTCGCCCCGCCCAAGGCCGAGGACGTCCTGGTCGCGGTCGAGTGGAGCGGGATCAGCGCCGGTACCGAACGACTCCTCTGGAGCGGCCGCATGCCCCCGTTCCCGGGCATGGGCTATCCGCTGGTCCCCGGCTACGAGACCGTGGGCACGATCCTCACGGCCGGCCCGGCCGCCGGCCGCCGGCCGGGTGAGCGGGTCTTCGTTCCCGGCGCGCGCTGCTTCCCCGAGCTCAAGGCCCTCTTCGGTGGCGCCGCGGCCCGCCTCGTCGTGCCCGGCAGTCGGGTGGTCCCGATCGACGGCGCGCTCGATCCGCCCGAGACCGCGGTCCTCCTGGCGCTCGCCGCGACCGCCCGGCACGTGCTCGCCGGTGCGGCCGACGGCGTTCTGCCCGAGCTGATCGTCGGCCACGGCGTGCTCGGCCGGCTGCTGGCTCGCCTGGTCCTGGCGGAAGGCGGGGCGCCCGTGGTCTGGGAGCGCGACCCACGCCGGGCCGACGGCGCGCGCGGCTATGCCGTCCTCGATCCCGAGGCCGATCCGCGGCGCGACTATCGCCGCATCGTCGACGTGAGCGGCGATCCGAGCATCCTCGACCGGCTCGTGGCCCGGCTCGCCCCGGGCGGCGAGATCGTCCTCGCCGGGTTCTACGCCGCCCCACTCGCCTTCGCCTTCGCCCCGGCCTTCCTCAAGGAGGCGCGGATCCGGATCGCCGCGGAGTGGCGGCCGGACGACCTCGAGGCGGTGGCAGCACTGGTCCGTGCGGGCAGGCTCGCCCTCGACGGGCTCGTCACCCATCGCCGTCCGGCCGCGGCCGCCGAAGCGGCCTATCGCGAGGCCTTCGGCGATCCTGCCTGCCTCAAGATGGTACTCGATTGGAGGGGATGCGCATGAGCCTCGACCTCGGCGCCGCCCATGCGCTCGCCGCCCGCGACGCGGCCTTGCGCGCCGAAGCCGCGCACGAGCCCGATCCGGTCCCGACCGGTCCGGTGAAGAAGCCGACCCAGATCGTCGCGATCTACGGCAAGGGCGGGATCGGCAAGAGCTTCACCCTCGCCAATCTGAGCTACATGCTGGCCCAGCAGGGCAAGCGTGTCCTCTTGATCGGCTGCGATCCCAAGAGCGACACGACCTCGCTGTTGTTCGCCGGTCGCAGCTGCCCCACGATCATCGAGACGAGCGCGCGCAAAAAGGCGGCCGGCGAGCAGGTCCGGATCGGCGACGTCTGCTTCAGGCGCGACGGTGTGTTCGCGATGGAGCTGGGTGGCCCCGAGGTCGGCCGCGGCTGCGGCGGCCGGGGCATCATCCACGGCTTCGAGCTCCTCGAGAAGCTCGGCTTCCACGACTGGGGCTTCGACTTCGTCCTCTTGGATTTCCTGGGCGACGTGGTGTGCGGCGGTTTCGGCCTGCCGATCGCCCGCGACCTCTGCCAGAAGGTGATCGTGGTCGGCTCGAACGATCTGCAGTCGCTCTACGTCGCCAACAATGTCTGCTCGGCGGTCGAATATTTCCGCACCCTCGGCGGCAACGTCGGCGTGGCCGGCCTGGTCGTGAACAAGGACGACGGCACCGGCGAGGCGCAGGCCTTCGCCCGGGCGGTCGGCATCCCGGTGCTGGCCGCGATCCCCGCCGACGAGGACATCCGCCGCAAGAGCGCGGCCTACGAAATCGTCGCCCGGCCGGGTGGCCGTTGGGCGCCGCTCTTCGCCGAGCTCGCCCGGGCCGTGGCCGAAGCGCCGCCGCTGCGGCCGAAGCCGCTCGGCCACGAGCAGCTCCTCGATCTCTTCAAGAGCGAGGCCGTGGGCCGCGACGTGGTCCTCGAGCCCGCGAGCGAGGCCGACATGTGCGGCGGTGTGGTGCCCGAGCGCCGCTCACTCGAGGTGGTCTACGACGATGTCTGAGCGGGACGGCCTCGCGCCCGAGCCGGCGGGCGAGCTGGTCTACGACGAGGTGGCGCCGGTCACCGTGCTCGGCAGCACGGCCGAGGCGGAGGCCGCACCGACCGGCGGCGAGGGGCTCGGCTGCCACGCCGGTGCCGAGCAGCTGCGGGCCCGGGCGATCGCCGCCGGCAACCGCGAGCTCCTGGAGCGCTACGCCCGCGACTATCCGAAGGGCCCGCACGACAAGCCGCAGAGCATGTGCCCGGCCTTCGGCAGCCTGCGGGTGGGCCTGCGGATGCGGCGGACCGCGACCGTCCTCACCGGCTCGGCCTGCTGCGTCTACGGCCTGACCTTCACCTCCCACTTCTACGGGGCTCGCCGGACCGTCGGCTACGTGCCGTTCAATTCCGAAACACTCGTCACCGGCAAGCTGTTCGAGGACGTCCGCGCGGCGGTCTTCGAGCTCGCCGACCCCGAACGCTACGACGCGATCGTGGTCACCAATCTCTGCGTGCCCACGGCCTCGGGCGTGCCGCTCCAGCTCCTGCCGAAGACGATCGAGGGGGTGCGGATCATCGGCATCGACGTGCCGGGCTTCGGCGTGCCGACCCATGCCGAGGCCAAGGACGTGTTGGCCGGGGCGATGCTCCGCTACGCCCGGCTCGAGGCCGAGCAGGGTCCGGTCGCGGCACCTTCGGGTCCGCGCGCCGAGCGGCCGACCGTGACCTTGCTCGGTGAGATGTTCCCGGCCGATCCGGTGACGATCGGCGAGCTGCTCGAGCCCTTGGGTCTGGCCTGCGGCCCGGTCGTGCCGACCCGCGAATGGCGTGAACTCTACGCCGCCCTCGCGAGCCCGGTGGTGGCGGCGATCCACCCCTTCTACACCGCCGCGATCCGCGAGTTCGAGACCGCCGGCCGGACGATCCTGGGCTCGGCTCCGGTCGGGGTCGAGGGCACGGCGGCTTGGCTCGAGGCGGTGGGCCGGGCCTTCGATCTGCCGGCGTCCCGGATCGACGCCGCCAAGGCCGCGGCGTTGCCGAAAATCCGCGCCGCCCTCGAGGCCGCCCCGATCCGCGGCCGGATCACGGTCTCGGGCTACGAGGGATCCGAGCTCCTGGTCGCCCGGCTCCTGGTCGAGAGCGGGGCGGAGGTTCCGTACGTCGGCACCGCCTGCCCGCGCACGCCCTGGTCGGATCCCGACCGCGAATGGCTCGAGGCCAAGGGCGCGATGGTCCGCTACCGCGCCTCGCTCGAGGACGATCTCGCGGCGGTCGAGGCGGTGAAGCCCGATCTCGCGATCGGCACCACGCCCGTGGTCCAGAAGGCCAAGGAACGGGCGATCCCCGCCCTCTACTTCACCAACCTGATCTCCGCCCGGCCGCTCATGGGGGCCGCGGGCGCCGGCTCGCTCGCCCGGGTGGTCGAGGGGGCGATCGCCCGGCGCGAGCGGTTCCTCGGGATGCGGGCTTTCTTCGAGGGCGTCGGAGCGGGCGAGACGGCCGGCATCTGGCCCGACAAGCCCGAGCCGAAGCCGGTCCGCAAAGGGGCGATCCGGGTGGTCGATCGTCGGCGCGAGGCTGCCCTGGAGCCGAGCCCGTGCTGATCCTCGACCACGACCGGGCCGGCGGTTACTGGGGCGCGGTCTACGTCTTCACCGCGATCAAGGGGCTGCAGGTCGTCATCGACGGGCCGGTCGGCTGCGAGAACCTGCCGGTGACCTCGGTGCTCCATTACACCGACGCCCTGCCGCCGCACGAATTGCCGATCGTGGTGACCGGGCT
This sequence comes from Geminicoccaceae bacterium, assembly GCA_023512415.1. Lineage (GTDB taxonomy): Bacteria > Pseudomonadota > Alphaproteobacteria > Geminicoccales > Geminicoccaceae > JANXAZ01. Next base: position 10,947 of record JAILZQ010000003.1, read on the forward strand.
CGGCGAGGAGGAGCTCGGCAAGCTCGGCACCGAGTCGGCGATGAAACGGGCCCGCTCGGTGCTCGACCCGGATCGGCCGGCCGTGGCGGTCACGGGCTCGATCGCCGAGATGATCGGCGGCGGGCTCACCGTGGAGGGCGCCGATCTGCGCCGCTTCCTGCCGCGGACGATCGACGAGGATCAATGGCAAGCGGCCGATCGGGCGCTCTATTGGCTGTGGAGCGAGTTCGGCCCGAAGGGCGGCAAGGTCCGCGCGCGCGAGCGGGCGCCGGGCGAGAAGCCCAAGGTCAACATCGTCGGGGCGGCCTACGGCACCTTCAACCTGCCCTCGGATCTGGCCGAGATCCGGCGGCTGGTCGAGGGCATCGGCGCCGAGGTCAACTTGGTCTTCCCGCTCGGGAGCCATCTGCGGGAGGTGCCCGAGCTCGCCCGGGCGGACGTCAACATCTGTCTCTATCGCGAGTTCGGCCGCACCTTGTGCGAGGCGCTCGGCCGGCCGTGGCTCGTGGCCCCCTTCGGTCTGTTCGGCACGACCAAGTTCCTGCGCGCGCTCGGCGCGCTCCTGGGGCTCGACCCCGAGCCGTTCATCGAGCGCGAGCGACACACGACCTTGAAGCCTCTGTGGGATCTGTGGCGGTCGGTCACCCAGGATTTCTTCGCGACCGCCACGTTCGGGATCGTCGCCGGGGCGACCTATGCCCGCGGGGTGCGCCGCTATCTCGAGGACGAGCTCGGCTTGCCCTGCAGCTTCGCGGTGCAGCGGATCCCGGGCGGCAAGACCGACAACGCGGCGATCCGCGAGCTCGTCCAGAAGAAGACACCGCTCGTCCTGTTCGGCAGCTGGAACGAGCGGATGTACCTGGCCGAGATCGGCGGCCGGGCGATCTGGATCCCGGCCTCCTTCCCGGGACCGATCGTCCGCCGGCACACCGGCACGCCGTTCATGGGCTATGCCGGGGCCACCTATCTCCTGCAGGAGGTGTGCAACGCGCTGTTCGACGCGCTGTTCCACATCCTCCCGCTCGGCAGCGCGCTCGATCGGGTCGAGCCCACTCCGTCCCGCCTCGCCGCACCCCTGCCCTGGGACGAGGCGGCACGCCGCGCGCTCGATGCGCTGGTCGAGCGCGAGCCGATCTTGACCCGGATCTCGGCCGCCAAGCGGCTCCGCGATGCCGCCGAGCAGCGGGCGCGCGCCGCGGGTGAGACGCGGGTCACGGTCGCGCGCGTGCGGGCGGACGACCGGCTGGAGCCGGTCGCATGACGGTCCTTCCCCTCCCCCACCCGATCCGACCGCGGCCGCCTGCCGGCGGCCGGTCGGTGGCCACGAGCCGGAGGTCGCATGGCTCAGCTCGTCCAGCATGGGCTCGGCGTGCCGCGTGGGTCGCGGTCGCGCAGCCTCGAGTTCCGCTTGATCTTCGGGGTCAGCTTCTTGGTGTTCCTGGTGGCGGCGGTGGCCGGCCGGCTGCTGCCCGGTCAGGCGGTCAAGGAGTCACGGCAGGCGTCGCGCTCGGTGCTCGCCGAGGCGCGGGCGGCGGCGCACACCTTCGTGCCGATGGTCTTCATGGGGTGAGCAGGCGAGCCGTAAGCTCGCGCTCGCTCCGAGCAAGGAGTTCGTCGCGGCGACCTCGCCGCGTCGGGCGCGACCGCGCGAGAGCGCGCGGGCACTCTGTCGGAGGATGGCATGGCTACGAATCTGGATAAGCCCGGCGGTTCGCTGACGGGCCTGTCGGAAGGCGAGGCGCGGGAGTTCCACCGGATCTTCATGCAGAGCTTCATCGCCTTCGTCGTGGTGGCGATCATCGCCCACTTCCTCGCCTGGGCCTGGCGGCCCTGGCTGCCCGGTCCGAAGGGCTACGCGTTGCTCGACGGGGCGCGCGATACCTTCGCCACCCTGCTCACCACGCTCGTCTAGGAGGATCGACGATGTGGCGTATCTGGCTCCTGTTCGATCCGCGGCGGACGCTGATCGCGCTGTTCACCTTCCTGTTCGCGCTGGCGTTGCTCATCCACTTCATCCTGTTGAGCACCGACCGCTTCAACTGGCTCGAGGGGCCGCGCCGGGCAGCAGCGCTCGCGATCCGCACGCTGCTCGCCTGAGAGGCGGCGCGGATCGGAGGTCGGGCGGGGCCGCTCGGGCGGTCCCGCCCGTCCCCTTCGTCGAGCCGCGCAAGAGGAGGATCGGGCCATGGCCATGCTCAGCTTCGAGCGCAAATATCGGGTCCGCGGTGGTACCCTGATCGGCGGTGACCTGTTCGATTTCTGGGTCGGACCGTTCTACGTCGGCTTCTTCGGTGTCACGACGATCTTCTTCACCGTCCTGGGCACGGGCCTGATCGTCTACGGTGCGGCGATCGGCCCGACCTGGAACATCTGGCAGATCAACATCGCACCGCCGGACATCTCCTACGGGCTCGCCCTGGCGCCGCTCAAAGAAGGGGGCTTGTGGCAGCTGATCACGATCTGCGCGATCGGCGCCTTCGTCTCCTGGGCGCTGCGCGAGGTCGAGATCTGTCGTAAGCTCGGGATCGGCTACCACGTGCCGATCGCCTTCGGCTTCGCGATCTTCGCCTATGTCACGCTGGTCGTGATCCGACCGTTGCTGATGGGGGCCTGGGGGCACGGGTTCCCCTACGGCATCTTCAGCCATCTCGATTGGGTGTCGAACACGGGATACCAGTACCTCCATTTCCACTACAATCCGGCACACATGCTCGCCGTGACCTTCTTCTTCACGACGACGCTGGCGTTGGCGCTGCACGGCTCGCTCGTGCTGTCGGCTGCCAACCCGCCCGAAGGCGAGCCGGTCAAGGCCGCCGACCACGAGAACACCTTCTTCCGCGACTTCATCGGCTACTCGATCGGCACGCTCGGCATCCATCGGCTCGGTCTGTTCCTCGCCCTCAACGCCGGGTTCTGGAGTGCCGTGTGCATCGTCATCAGCGGCCCGTTCTGGACCCGCGGCTGGCCGGAATGGTGGGGCTGGTGGCTCGATCTGCCGATCTGGCGCTGAAGGTCGGGAGACCGCCATGGCCGAGTATCAGAGCCTCTTCACCCAAGTGCAGGTCCGCACGCCGGCGCATGCGGGTGTGCCCCTGCCCCGAGGGACCTGGATCCGCCAGGGAACCCCCCGCTTCTCCTACCTTTTGGGGAAGATCGGCGACGCACAGATCGGGCCCATCTATCTCGGCTGGCTCGGGGTGGCCTCGATCGTCTCGGGGATCGTCGCGATCGAGATCATCGGCCTCAACATGTGGGCCTCGGTCAACTGGGATCCGGTCCAGTTCGTCCGCCAGTTCTTCTGGCTCGCCCTCGAACCACCACCGCCGAAGTACGGGCTCTCGATCCCGCCCTTGAACGAGGGCGGCTGGTGGCTGATGGCCGGCTTCTTCTTGACCCTTTCGATCCTCCTCTGGTGGGTGCGGACCTATCGCCGGGCCCGGGCGCTCGGCATGGGCACGCACGTCGCCTGGGCGTTCGCCGCGGCGATCTGGCTCTATCTCGTGCTGGGCTTCATCCGGCCGATCTTGATGGGGAGCTGGTCCGAGGCGGTGCCGTTCGGCATCTTCCCGCATCTCGATTGGACCGCGGCCTTCTCGATCCGCTACGGCAACCTGTTCTACAACCCCTTCCACTGCCTCTCGATCGTCTTCCTCTACGGCTCGGTGCTGCTGTTCGCCATGCACGGCGCGACGATCCTCGCCGTGAGCCGGTTCGGCGGCGACCGCGAGGTCGAGCAGATCCTCGACCGCGGCACCGCGGCCGAGCGCGCGGCCCTTTTCTGGCGGTGGACCATGGGCTTCAACGCGACGATGGAGTCGATCCACCGTTGGGCCTGGTGGTTCGCGGTCCTCACCCCGCTCACCGGCGGCATCGGGATCCTGCTGACCGGGACGGTGGTCGACAATTGGTACCTCTGGGCGGTCAAGCACGGTGTGGCCCCGGCCTATCCCGAGGTCTTCCCACCCGTGGTCGATCCCGCCGCCGCGGCAGCGAGGTGAGCCATGCAGCCTCCGAGTGGATACCGGACACCTCCGGTCCTGATCGGCCTCGGCGTGGGCGCGGCCGTGATCGCGGTGGGGCTCGCCCTCACCTACGAGGCGCCGCCGATCCAGACCAGCCAGACCGGGTTCCGGGGCCTCGCCATGGCCGACGTCCAGAACCCGCGCCGGGTGGCCGACCGGGTCGTCGCCAACCGGGTGCCGGAGCCGCAACCCGCCGTACAGCCGGCCGGCCAGAAGGCCGCGGAGCTCTACGAGAACGTCCCGGTCCTGGGCGACCTCGACGTCGAAGAGTTCAACCGGCTGATGGCGGCGATCACCGAATGGGTCTCGCCCGAGCAAGGCTGCGGCTATTGCCACGCCGAGGGCGAGCCGTTGAGCTCGGACAAGCTCTACACCAAGGTCGTCGCGCGGAAGATGTTGCAGATGGTCGGCACCATCAACGCCGACTGGCAGGCGCATGTCGGAGCGACCGGCGTCACCTGCTGGACCTGCCACCGCGGCCAGCCGGTGCCCGTGGGGACCTGGTTCACCGAGCCGAACCCGATGCAGGCGGGGGGCGGCGCACAGGGCCCGACCGGGCAGAACCGGCCCGCCCCGCTCGCCACCTTGGCCTCGCTGCCGGCGGATCCCCTGACCCCGCTCTTGTCGGGTCCGGAGGCACCGATCCGGGTGATCGACAACCGGGTGCTGCCGCTGCGCGGCCAGCAGGGCGCCTCGATCCAGGCGACCGAGCTCACCTATTCGCTCATGCACTATGTGAGCGATTCGTTGGGCGTGAACTGCACCTATTGCCACAACAGCCGCTCGTTCTTCTCCTGGGACCAGAGCACGCCGCAACGGACCACGGCGTGGCACGGCATCCGGATGGTACGGTCGCTCAATCAGAATTATCTGCTGCCCCTCGAGGGCGTCTTCCCGAAGGAACGGCTCGGGCCGCTCGGCGATGTGCCGAAGCTCGCTTGTGCGACCTGCCATCAAGGAGCCGCCAAGCCGCTCCTGGGTGTCTCGATGTTGAAGGATTATCCGGAGCTCGCCGCGATCAAGCGCTGAGCCGCAGGATCCGGAGCTCGCAACGGCGCGAGCCGGCCGCCCGGCAGACGGCCGGCTCGACGCGGCTTCGGGGGTCGACGAGATCGCGCAGCAGGGCTTCGAAGGTCGCGGCGTAATAGACGCAGCCGAGACCGTGCCGGCCGGAAGCCGGACAGAGCGGGCAGGGCTCGATCGACAGACGCGGTGGCGAGCCCCGGAGGACCGCGAAGCGGCCGCCGCCCGTGAAGGTCCAGGCGTGGCGACCGATCGCGGCGAGCAAGAGCGGCTGCCGCAGCCGGGTCGGCAGACGAGCGAGAAGCCGTCGGAAGAGACCCGGGATCCGGTGGCCGAGGAGATAGGCGGCGGTCCGCCGGCCGGCCTCGGCGGCGAGGCTCCGCGCGGTCGCGGGGTCGACCACCTCCTGCAGCGCGGTATGAAGGGCCCGGACCTCGGCGACCGGGACCAGGCCCCCGACCGGCCTGGCCAGTCGCTCGGTGAGCCCGGCCCGATGCAACACGGCCGCGGCCGTCCCCTCCCCTTCCCGTTCGCGCAGGGCGGCCACGAGCTGGAGGATCGCGTTCGGGCCGATCCGGCCGGCGCGGTCCGAGCCGGCGGCGCTCACGCGGCGGGCGGGCCCGGCTCGGCGGCCTCCGGCAACTGCTCGGCGCCGCCGCCACAGGCCATCACGCGCCGGGGCGCCGCCTCGGCGCGCGCTTTCTTCTCGAGCCGCCGCTCGCCGACCGCTTTCCAATCGCCGATCCGGGCGCGCTCGAGGGTGCGGGCGCGGTCGAAGCCGAAATCGACCTTGCCCTTGGATTGCGGGCCCCAATAGCCGACCCGGCCGAGATCGTAGAACTGGCGCTTGAACCCGGCGCGTAAATAGGCCTCGAGGCAGCCGCGCAGATAGCGGCGACGCACCGGATCGCGCTGCCACGGATAGGAGAAGAAGGCTTTGCGCATGTAGAAGCGACGGTAATTGTGCATGACGCGGTCGAGCAGCTCGGCACGATCCATGGCGTCCGGCTTCACGATCGGCGTCACGAAATTGTACTTTTCGAAATCGAAGATCTCGACCTTGTCCTCGAGCTCGTGGAACAAGTCGGTGAACGGCCAGGGCGTGTACATCGACCAGTTGGCCATGTCGGGGTCCCAGTCCCGGCACATGGCGTAAGTCTCCTCGAGCGTCTCGGTGGTCTCGTTCTCGAGGCCGACGATGAACTGCGCCTCGGTGACGATGCCGTGCCGGCGGAGGAGCTGGATGGCCTTCTTGTTCTGGGCGATCGTCGTCTCTTTGCGGAAGCGGTCGAGCTTGAGCTGAGCCGCGGCCTCGGTGCCGAGCGAGACGTGGACCAGGCCGGCCTTGCGGTAGAGCGGCAAGAGCGCCTCGTCGCGCAGGATGTCGGTGACCCGGGTGTTGATGCCCCAGAGCACGCCGAGGTCGCGGCGAACCAACTCCTCGCAGAAGGCGATGAACTTCTTGCGGTGGATGGTCGGCTCCTCGTCGGCGAGGATGAAAAAGCCGACCTGGTGCTCGCGGACCAGCGTCTCGATCTCGTCGACGACCTTGATCGGGTCGCGGACACGATAGTCGCGCCAGAACTTCCACTGCGAGCAGAAGCTGCAGGTGAACGGGCAGCCGCGGGCGAAGTTCGGCACCGCGACCCGGGTCTTGAGCGGGATGTAGAGGTGCTTCGACCAGTCGAGGATGCTCCAGTCGGCGACGATCGTGTCGACGTCCGCGATCGGCGGGGCCGCCGGCGTGGCCACGACCTGCCCGTCGATCCGGGTGGCGATCCCGCGGACCGACCGGCGATCGCGAGCCCAGCGGCCGTCCTCGAGGGCGCGGACGAGGTCGAGGAGCACCGCCTCCCCTTCCCCACGGACGACGACGTCGATCCAGGGCGCTTCGCCGAGCACCTGGCGATAGAGGAAGGTCCCGTGCACGCCACCCAGCACGGTGAGCGCGTGCGGGCATTCCTCGCGGGCGAGCTCCAGCACCCGCTCGGCCTTGTAGATCGCCGGGGTGATCGCGGTCGTGCCGACGAGGTCGGGGGCGTAAGCGCGGATCCGTTCCCGAAGCGCATCGTCGTCGAGGTGATCGGTCATCGCATCGATGAACGCGATCTCGGTGTAGCCCGCCGCCTTCAAGTAGCCCGTGAGGTACGCGACCCAGGAAGGGGGCCAGTTGCCGGCGATCTCCGCGCCACCGGAATGGTAGTTCGGATGGACGAAGAGGATCCGCATGGAAAGCCTCCCGGTTTGTCCTCGACGGCCCTCGGGAAGACTAGAAGAGATCGGAGGAAGAGGACTTGATCTCGATCAAATCCCATCGAAAAAGCCGGCGCCGGATGAGGGTTCGGGGTCGGGGCGAGACCGTCCGGGGATCGATACGATCGACCCTGTCGGTCGCCCACCGCACGCGGCGCGTCGAGGCCAGGGCAAGGGACCGCGAAGCACGGCCGGGTCCCCGCCGATCCGGGATCTCGGGCCGGTGCATCGCGGGAAACACTCCCCGGGAGGCTGCCCGCGGTCGGGGAGTCCCCACGGGCCGAGGGCAAGCCCCCTCCCCTCGAGCGGCCGGACGCGCCCTGTGAAGAGCCGGGCCGTCGTCGTCCGGAGGGCGATCGGCCGGTGATCCGCCTTCGGCTCCGCCGCCGGCTCGGGCGGCGGGAGCCACCGAGCTCGTCGCGACCGGAGGGGAAGGGGGACCGGCGCGAGACTCGAGGCGCCTCGTCGGGCGATCGAGGCGGCGAGGCTCGTCTCGGCGCGGCCGGGCGCGCGCCGGGGGCTCACCGTCGAGGTCGTCCGTTCCGGGCGGAGGCGGGCGCCGAGGGTCATCAGTGCACCGATAGCGAGGATCGGGGCTCGTCTCGAGCAGGGGGCGGTTCTCGAGGCCTCGGGCATCGCCGTTCGAACGGTCGCCGCCCTGCCCCCTTCTCTCCGCGCGGACGATCGCGTCGGTCTCCTCGACCTCGTGACGGGAGGGTGGTTCATTCCGTGGGCCCGAGGGACCGGCGGGGAGGCTCCGGGGGCGACGGGTGCCGTCGGCTCCCGATCGGGGCTTGCCGGGGTGTGGTGCCCCACCTCGGCGGGCCGCCCTCACCCACCGGGGCCGGCTCGGGCGTCGCGATCGGCGAGGAGCGGCCCTCGGCGTGAAGGGCTCGCGGAAGCGTGCGCGTCTTCGGCAAGGCGGGCCCTCGCGCGAAGGGGGTAGAGGTGACGGGCGACGGGGGCGCCCCCGCTTCGCTGTCGGTCATCCGAGGCTCGGGGGTGGGCGCGAGGAGAAAGGCTCCTTGGGAGAGCACTCGGCTGTCGCCGCGGCGGAAGGAGGAAGAGGTCGCGTCGCTTGCTGCTGGGCCCGGACCCGGTTCGTGCCGGGTGGGGGATTCGCGTGATCGGGTCGATGAATGGAAGCCGGCGAACGGCTCGCCGCTCCGTCCTTCCGCCGCCGATGGCGACCATGCAGGCCCGAGAAGGCGGGGGCCTTGCGGGTGAGGGGCCGAGGCGATGCCGGTCCCTGACCCGGGTCGCTGGCGCGGGGCGGTGCAGTCGATCGAGGGAAGGGGTCGGGCCGAGGGCAGGGGGTTATCAGTGCACTGATAGGGGAGCCGCGACGGCCCTCCGAGCCGGACGATCGGTCGTCCCGGATCCGGAGCATCGGTGCACCGATAGGGTCCGGACCGGCGAACGGGGCGGTATCGTGAGCGATCGATCGAGTCCCCGCTGCCGGCCCGCGTCGCTCCACGAAGAGAAGAGAAAGGAGTGGGCGACGGCGCTCGAAGGGCGGGGGCGAAGGCCATGCGAAATCTTCCCTCCTGGCAGACCATGCGCGGCGATTCCGCCCGCGCCCGGGATCACGAAGGCTGCGGAGGCCGAAGCGCGTTGAACAAGGGAGGGGCGATGGGAATTGCGAATGTCGCGCGGGCAGCCGGCCCGGACGTTCGACCCGACACGGCCGATCGCAAAGGGTCGGGAGTGAGCACGAGGAGGCGGACTCGCAAAGAGGCGGAGGGGGCGCGCTGGGGCGAGCCCCCGCATCGGGGAAGCTCGAGCGAAACGGTCGCGGCGAGCGAAGCGAGTGGTGGTGACGCGGCAGGGGCTGAATGGCGTCTCCGAGCGGGGAAGAGAACGGAAACCCGAGCGCCCCCGATCCGCACGCAAGCACGCAGACGGAGCGTGGAGACTGGCTCTCGCGGAGACGGTCGCTTCTCTTTAAGAGATGGGGGTGCAGGGGAGGGTCAGGCTCGAGGAGAGGAAGCGCGGCCACGGTCGGTGTCCCGAGCACGGGCGGTCGGGGGCCGGGACGCGGGGACCACCACCGGCCGGGAGGAACGCCCCGAGCTGGCACAGGGACAGACCGCGAGGCGGTGCCAGCTCGGCTTTCACGGCGCTCCCGAGCCGTCCGCCGGCACCGAGCGCGGACCGTCCAGTCGATCCGGGGGGCGATCGGCGTCCGGAGGGCGGAAGGGTCGGACGGGTTATCAATGCACTGATAGCCGCGAGGAGGCGACGGGACCACGGTAACCGAAGCCGGCCCCACGAGGAAGATGCGGACGGGAGGCGAGCGGAAGCCGTGAGCAGCGTCGAGGACGTGAGGATCGTGCCATCTCGGCGACGATCGCCGAAAGTTCGCGGCAACAGCGCTGATCGACGCTGGCGAGGGTGGATCAGCGCGCGTAGACATCGCGCGGAGAACGAGGCGCGAGGCCATGGAGGACATCGCGGTCCGCTTCGAACGCTTCGCCGAGCTGTGCCGGGCGGTCCAGCGCAAGGCGGTCGAGCTCGAGAACCATCCGGAAAAGCGCAAACGGTTGCGCCGCTTCGGCCCCGGCGAGGTGGCGTCGGTGCTCGGGATCTCACCGGGCCATCTGCGCAACCTCGTGCGCGAGCCCGGCTTCCCCGCAGGTGAAACGCAGGCGGGCGGAAGGCGCAGCTTCTCGATCGAGGAGATCCACCGGGCGCGTACCTGGCTGCACCGGACCACGGGTCATCCCCGCTACGCGCCGGGACGCCGCGCGGAGGTGGGCGAGCGGCTGCAGATCGTCACCTTCGTGAACTTCAAGGGCGGCAGCGGGAAGACGACGACCGCCGTGCACTTCGCCCAATATTTGGCGCTCCGCGGTTATCGCGTCCTGCTCGTCGACCTCGACCCGCAAGCCTCGGCCACCGCCTTGTTCGGTCTCGATCCGGACACGGAAATCGGCGAGAGCGGTACCTTCGCGAGCTGGCTTTCCGGAACGCGGCAGGTGGGCGAGCTCGTCCGCCCGACCTATTGGGCCGGCCTCGACCTCCTGCCCGCGAGCATCGCCCTGCAGCACGCCGAGTACGAGCTGGTCGGTCGGCTGCTCGAGCGGCGCGACTTCGCGTTCTACGGCCAGCTCGGCGAACTCTTGGGAGCGATCGGCGCGCGCTACGATGTCGTGGTGTGCGACTGCCGGCCGGATGTCGGCATGCTCACCTTGAACGCGCTCTGGGCGGCCACCGGACTGGTCGTACCGATTCCTCCGTCGATGCTCGACTTCGCGAGCTCGGGCGAGTTCTTCCGCTTCCTGGCCGGGGTCGCACGCGATTTCCGCACCACACTCCGGTCGGATGCGCTCGACTACGACTTCGTGCGGATCGTCACCACGCGCTTCAAGGCCGCCGACCGCAACCAGGCCGAGATCGTGCGTTGGAAGCGGGCCCTCTTCCAGGAAGCCGTGCTGGGCGAGGCGATGCTCGACACGGCGCTGATCGATGCCGCCGGAATCCTCAAAGAGACGCTCTACGAGTACGAGCCGAGCGGCAACCGCCGCACCTACGAGCGCGGACTCGAGGCGATGGAACGGGTCAATCGAGCGCTCGAGCAGGAGATCCTGCGGGCGTGGGGACGGCCGACCGAAAGCTGAGGGGAAGGGGACCGCGATGCGGCAGACGGACAAGCGGGCTGCGCTCGCCGCCTCGATCGAAAGCCTGCAACAGGATGTCGGGGGAACGACGGCCCCGCCACCGCGGGGAATCGTCGGTCGGGCGCTCGAGGTCCACAAGGAGGGGCTCCTCGAGCGGCTGCGTGCCCTCGAGGAGGCACGCGCCGAGCCGCTACCCGCGGCCGACCGGCTGGTCCGCCTCGATCCGGCGCTGATCGACGAGCCGCTGCCGGCCGACCGCGACCCGCGGGCCTTCGCCGATGCGGCCTTCGAGGCCCTCAAGGCGAGCATCGCCGAACGCGGCCAGGACGTGCCGGTCACCGTGCGACCGCGGGGCGAGCGGTTCGAACTCGCCGCCGGCCGTCGCCGGCTCGCCGCCTGTCGGGCACTCGGTCGGCCGGTCCTCGCGCGGGTCCTGCCGCTCGACGACGAGGCGATGCTGGCCCTCCAATACCGAGAGAATGTCGAGCGCAGCGACGTCACCCCTTACGAGCGCGGCCGCTGGCTCGCGACCCTCGCCGAACGGGGTTGGAGCACGACCCGGCTCGCGGCGCTGACCGGTCTCTCCCAGCCCTCGATCGTCGATTATCTGCGCCTCGGCCGGTTGCCCGGAGCGCTCGTCGACCGGCTCGGCGATCCGCGCGTTCTCACTTTGGCCGACGGCCGCCGCTTGCAAGCGGCACTCGATGCCGATCCCGGAGCCTTGGATCGGATGGTCGAGGCCCTCGAGGCGGAGGTCGGTCGATCGCCCCGCGAGCGGCTCGGGCGGGCGCTCGAGGCGGCGCGTCGGCGGCCGACGCCGAGCCGACCCGCGCTGCGCGGCCGGATCGTCCTCGACCCCGAGGGCCACAAGCTCGTCACCATCACCCGCAGCGGCAATCAGTGGCTCTATCGCTGGGCACCCGAAGTGGACGAGGCGGCGATCGCTTGGGTCGCCGACCGGCTGGCCGATTTGCTCGCCGAATGGGTCCGAGAGCAGGCCTATCGGCGCACCGACAAGTCGGCGCCGGCGACCGGTTCGCCGAGCACGTAGACGCAGCGGACCGCGCGGTCGTCGCCGAGCCGGAGCAGCACGGCGAGCTCGTCCTCGAGCCCGTGGGCGCGTTCGAGTCGATGCGCCATGGCCGGCGTCGCGGCCGGATCGAGCACGACGAGGTCGGCCTCGAACCCGGGCTCGAGGCGGCCGATCCGATCGGCCAGGCCGAGTGCTGCGGCGTTGTCGATCGTCATCAGACGAAAAGCGTCGACCGGTGACCAGCCTCGGCCCAGGAGCCGCGCGACGTCGCAAAGCGTCGCGGCGGTCCGCAGCATCGACCAGGAGCTGCCGCCGCCCACGTCGGTCCCGAGGGCGAGACGGACCGGCCGGCGCCGATCGGCGAGCGCGCCGAGGTCGACGAGGCCGGAGCCCAAGAACAGGTTCGAGGTGGGGCAGAGGACGGCGACCGAGCCGGTCTCGGCGAGCCGGGCCTGCTCCTCTTCACGAAGATGGACGCAATGGCCCAAGAGGGTCCGCGGCCCCAACAGGCCGAACCGATCGTAAACCGCGGTATAGTGGGGAGCCCAGGGGAAGCGTGCGCGGACCGCCTCGATCTCGCCCGGGCTCTCGGCCAAATGGGTCTGCAGCCAACAGCTCGGATGGGCGGCCAGGAGTTCGCCCGCAGCCGCGAGCTGGGCCTCGCTCGAGGTCAAGGCGAAGCGCGGGCTGATCACGTAGCCCAGGCGGTCGACGCCGTGCCAGCGGGCGATGAGCTCGGCGCTCTCCCGCACCCCCTCTTCGACCGTGTCGCGGAGCCCCTCGGGTCCCCGGTCCATCATCACTTTGCCGGCCAGGAGCCGCAGCCGCCGGACCCGCGCCTCGGTCAGGACCGCCTCAATCGAGGCGGCGTGCACCGAGCCGTAGACCACGGCCGTGGTCGTGCCCTGGCGCAAGAGCTCGTCGAGGAAGAAGCTCGCCATGCGGGCGGCGTGCGCCGGGTCCCCGAAGGCCCGCTCGGCCGGGAAGGTGTGGCGTTCGAGCCAGTCGAGCAGGTCCTCGGCCGGCGAGGCGATCACCTGGCTCTGCGGAAAATGGATGTGGGCGTCGATCAGCCCGGGCAGGACGAGGCGGTCGCCGTGCGCGTCGACCGGCGTGTCCGGTGGCAGGGTCGGAAGGAGCTCGGCGGCCGGCCCCAGCCGGGCGATCCGCCCGTCCTCGACGAGGACCAGATGATCGGCGCGGAGCCGGTGCCCACCCTCGGGCGGGAAATCGAGGAGCCGTCCGCGGATCGCGCGGCGCCGGGGCGCCGGACCCGTCCCGCTCATCCGCCCGGCGCCCCGGCCTCGAGCCAGCGGGCGAGCCGCGCCCGCTCCTCGGCCTCGAGCCCGGAGAGATTGCCCGGCGGCATGGCCCGGCTGTGGACCGATTGCCGCGCGATCAGCGGGGCCCAGCGGCGGATCGCCTCGGGCGTGTCGAGCCGAACACCCTTGGGCGCGGCCGCGAGCCCGGGCCAGACCGGGTGCTCGGCGTGGCACATGGCGCAGCGGCTCGCGACGATCGCCTCGATCTCGGCGAAGGCCGGTGGCGGCGAGGCGGTCGCAGCGCCGGTCGGCGCGGCCGGCGGGCGGGCGAGCCCGAGGGCCGCGGCAGCGGCCGCGGCCGCGACCCCCCAACTCCACCAGGGCGAGGGACGACCTGCGTGCCGTTCGTTGAAGAAATGCCGAACGGCGAAGCCGATCAGCAAGACGAGCGCCAGGATCAGCCAGTTCCAGCGATTGTCGAACACCAGCGGGTAGTGGCCGGCGATCATCGTGAAGACGACCGGCAGGGTAAGATAGTTGTTGTGCAGCGAGCGTTGCTTGGCGCGGCGGCCGAGCTCCGGGTCGGGGGTCCGGCCGACGAGCAGGGCGGCTACCGCCTTGCGCTGGTTCGGGATGATGACGTGGGCGACCGAGGCGACCATGCAGGTGCCGAGAAGGGCTCCGGTTTGGATCACGGCACCACGGCCGGAGAAGATCCGGGTCATCGCGAAGGCGAAAAGCAGGAGGAGCGCGCTGCCGACGATCGCGAGCAGCCGGTCGTCACGGCCCAGGGGCGAGCGGCAGAGGATCTCGTAGACCAAGTAGCCCAACAAGATCGAGCTCACGCCCACGACCACGGCGCGCCACGGCTCCAACGGTCGAACCGCCGGATCGATCAGGTAGAGCTCGGGCTTCGCGTAGTAGAGGGCGACGAGCAGGGCGAAGCCGGACAGCCAGGTCGTGTAGGCTTCCCATTTGAACCAGGTGAGCTTCTCGGGAAGCTCGGGCGGGGCGATCGTGTATTTCCGCATCCGATAGAAGCCGCCACCGTGCACCTGCCAAGCCTCGCCGGCGACACCCGTGGGCAGGCCGGGCCGTTTCTCGAGGGAGGCGTCCAGGTGGATGAAGTAGAAGGAGCTGCCGATCCAGGCGATCGCGGCGATCACGTGCAACCAGCGCAAGGCCAGCTCGATCCCATCGGCGAAGGCCGCGTCCATCCGTTCCCTCTCCGGCTCGTCCCCGGCGAGTTGAGCCCGCCGCCGGCCGGATCGGCAAGCGGCTCTCCGGGTGGATGGACCGAGCCGCGGGCTTCGGGCATGCTCGCTCGATCGGCGCCCGGAGCGCCGGGGCCGTGGGGAAGGGGAAGTGGACCGTGCCGGAGAGCGTCTACAAGGTCATCGAGATCATCGGCACGAGCAGCGAATCCTGGGAGCGGGCGGCGGCGGTGGCGGTCGAGCGGGCGGCGCAGACCCTGCGCGATCTGCGCATCGCCGAGGTGGTCGAGCAGGATGTGGTGGTCGAGGACGGCAGGATCCGCTCCTACCGCACCAAGCTCAAGCTGTCCTTCAAGTACGAAGGCTGAGCGGGTACGGCCGCACGGCCTGCGCGCAGCTCAGCGGGGCGGCAGGAACGGCCGGCCGAGCGCCGCCGGGGCGGCCGTCTGCCGCCCGCCGGCCACCAGGGCCAGAACGAGGACGGTCGCGAGATAGGGCAGCATCGAAAGGAGCTGGGCCGGGACCGGCAGAAGGCCCAGGCTCTGGGCGTGCAGCTGGAGGATCGCCACGCCGCCGAAGAGATAGGCGCCGAGCAGCAGCCGAGCCGGCCGCCAAGCCGCGAAGACGACGAGGGCCAAGGCGATCCAGCCACGGCCGGCGGTCATCTCCTCGATCCAGAAGGGGGTGTAGGCGAGCGAGAGGAAGGCACCGCCGAGCCCGGCCATGGCCCCGCCGAAGAGTACGGCGAGGGTACGGACCAGCCGAACCCGGTAGCCCATGGCGTGCGCCGCCTCGGGGTTCTCGCCGCAGGCGCGCAAGACCCTGCCGGCACGGCTCGCCCGCAGGAACCAGGCGACCGTCGGGAGGGCGAGATGCGCCAGATAGACGAGCGCGTCCTGGCCGAACAGCAACGGCCCCAAAAGCGGCAGGTCGGAGAGCCCGGGCAGATCGAGGCGCGGGAGCCGCTCGACCGGGGTGCCGACGAGCCCGGCGCCGGCCAGCGCCGAAAGGCCCACGGCGAAGATCGTGAGCGCCAGGCCGCTCACCACCTGGTCGGCGAGGAGGACGAGCACCAGGAGGGCGAAGAGCGCGGCGAGGCCGGCCCCGGCGAGGGCCGCGGCGAGCAGGGCCAGGGGCGCGTTGCCGGTCCCGAGCGCGGTGGCGAAGCCGGCCACCGCGCCCACGAGCATCATGCCCTCGACGCCGAGATTGAGGACCCCGGCCCGCTCGGCGACCAGCTCGCCCGTGGCGGCGAGCAGGAGCGGGGTGGCGGCGGTCACCACGGTCGCGAGAACCGCCACGAAGAGCTCGGGGCTCACGGGACGCCGGCCTCGGCGGGATGTCGCCAGCGGATCCGGTAGCACACGAGGACCTCGCTGCCGAGCAGGAAGAACAGCAACAGACCCTGGAAGAGGCCGGTCACCGCCTGCGGCAGACCGGCTTCGATCTGCGCGGTCTCGCCGCCCAGATAGGCGAGGGCCACGACGAGGGCCGCCGGCAGGATGCCGAGCGGGTGGAGCCGGCCGAGGAACGCCACGATGATGGCGGTGAAGCCGTAGCCCGGGGTCAAGGTGGGGACGAGCTGGCCGATCGGCCCCGTGGCCTCGAGGATGCCGGCGAGCCCGGCGAGCGCACCGGCGACGAGCAGGCAGCCTCGGACGATGCGCGGGCGATCGAAGCCGGCATGCGCGGCAGCGGCCGGGGCTCGGCCGGTCACCGACAGGGCGAGGCCGAGGAGCGTGCGACCCGAAAGGAACCAGGCCAGGACGGCCAGGAGCGGGGCCAAGAGCACGCCCGGATGCAGCCGGGTTCCCTCGACCAGGACCGGCAGGCCGGCCTGGAACAGACGGGTCTGCGGGAAGTTGAAGCCCTCGGGGTCGCGCCAGGGCCCGTAGACCAGGGTGGAAAGGAGGAGCTGGGCCACGTAAGCGAGCATCAAGCTCACGAGGATCTCGCTCGCCCCGCGGCGGATCCGCAGCACGGCCGGGATCCAGGCCCAAGCCGCACCGCCCAGGATCCCGGCGAGCAGGGCCGTGGGCAGGACCCATGGCGCATCCGACGGCCAAAGGGCGAGCAGCACCCCGGCACCCGCGACGGCGCCGATCGTGAGCTGACCCTCGGCGCCGATGTTCCAGACGCCGGCGCGGAAGCCCGGCGCCAGGCCGAGGGCGATCAGCGCCAGGGGTGCTGCCTTCACGAGCAGCTCGCTCAC
Organism: Geminicoccaceae bacterium; assembly: GCA_023512415.1. Taxonomy (GTDB): domain Bacteria; phylum Pseudomonadota; class Alphaproteobacteria; order Geminicoccales; family Geminicoccaceae; genus JANXAZ01. Next base: position 27,586 of record JAILZQ010000003.1, read on the forward strand.
CCCCCAGAGGCTGGTGAGCGGGGCGAGGAAGAACGCCCACAGCGCCCGGCCCGGCTCCACCCCCAGGATCGAGAACGAGACGAGGCCGGCGAGGGCCGTGAGCGCCACGGCCAGGACCGGTGCCAGGACCCGCCAGAGCCCGGAGGGTAGCGGGCGCGGCTCGAGTTCAAGGCGCACGGGAGACCTCGGTGGCCGGCTCGTGCAAGCCGCCCATCATGAGGCCGATCTCTTCGAGGCCGAGCTCACCCCTGGGGCGAGCCGGGGAGAGGCGGCCCCGGTCGAGCACGGCCAGCCGATCGGCGAGTGCCAAGAGCTCGTCGAGATCCTGGCTGATCAACAGGACCGCAGCCCCGCTCGCCGCCAGATCCCGGAGAGCGGCGTGGATCGCCACCGTCGCGCCGGCATCCACCCCCCAGGTCGGCTGCGCCGCGACCAGCACCTGCGGGTCCTGGAGGATCGCCCGGCCGATCACGAACTTCTGCAGATTGCCGCCCGACAGGCTCGAGGCCGGTGCATCCAGCGCCGGTGTCCGCACGTCGAGCCTGCGGACGATCCGCCCGGTCGCCGCCCGCGCCTCGGCCCAGCGCACGAGCCCGTGCCGGACGAGGCCGAGCCGCTCGCGTGCCGCGAGGACGGTGTTGGCGGGTAGCGGCAGCTCGCCCACCGCGGCGTGGCCGAGCCGCTCTTCCGGCACGGCCACGAGACCGAGTGCGCGGCGCGCGCTCGGGCCGAGCGTGCCGATCGGCCGGCCGTCGAGCCGGATCGCCTCGGCGCGCGGCACCGGCCGTTCGCCCGAGAGGATACGGAACAGCTCGTCCTGGCCGTTGCCGGCGATCCCCGCCACACCCAGGATCTCGCCCGCGCGCAGCTCGAGCCGCAGATCGACGAGGGCGGTGCCGAACGGACGGTCGGGCGGCAGGGAGAGCCCGTCGACCGCGAGACGGACCGCTCCGCCCGTCGAGGAGGCCCTCGGGCCCACCGCTCGGACCTCGGCTCCCACCATCCGGGCGGCGAGCTCGCGGGCATCGATGGTCCGCGGATCGACCGTCGCCACGACGCGGCCGGCGCGGAGGATCGTGGCCCGCTCGCACAGGGCCGTGATCTCGGCGAGCTTGTGCGAGATGTAGAGGATCGCGCAGCCTTCGGCGGCGAGCCGGCGCAGGGTCGCGAACAGCCGCTCGACCTCCTGCGGGGTCAAGACCGAGGTCGGCTCGTCCATGATCAACAGCCGTGGCCGCTCGAGCAGGCAGCGGACGATCTCCACCCGCTGGCGTTCGCCCATCGACAATTCGTGAACCGGTCGGTCGGGATCGAGCGGCAGGCCGTAGGTCCGGCCGGCCTCGCGGATGCGGCGAGCCAGCTCGCGTCGGTTCGCCCGCTCGCCGAGGCCGAGCGCCACGTTCTCCGCTACGTCGAGCGCCTCGACCAGCGTGAAATGCTGGAAGACCGTAGCGATCCCGAGCCCGCGGGCGATCTTCGGGCTCGTGATGCGGACCGGCTCGCCGTCGATCCGGATCACCCCCGAGTCGGGCTGGAGCAGACCGTAGATCTGCTTGACGAGGGTCGACTTGCCGGCGCCGTTCTCGCCCAAAAGCGCATGGATCTCCCCGGGCTCGACGGCGAGGTCGACCCGGTCGTTGGCCGTGAGCCGGCCGAACCGCTTGGTGATGCCTTCGAGCTGCAGCCGGGGAGGGGGGCTCATGCAGCCTTCCGGCTTCCGGCGCCGATGGCCAGGGCCCGCCAGAGCTCGGCCGCCGCCAGGAGCGCGATCACCTCGGGGCGCTTGTCGGCGGTCGTGCCACCGAGCGGGCAGACGAGCCGGGCGATCCGCGTCTCGGGCAGCCCCAGGGCGCGCAGGCCGCTCACGAAGCGGGCCCGCTTGCTGGCCGAACCGATCAGCCCGACATGGACCGGATCGTCGCGGGCGAGGGCTGCGGCCACGAGCGCGAAGTCGAGCGCGTGGCTGTGGGTCAGGACGAGCACGCCCGCCACCTCCGGGGTCTCTTCGAGGAGGCGGGCCGGCTGCTCGCTGCACAGGCGTTCGATCCCGGGCGGCGGGTCGGGCGGGAAGGCGTCGGGGCGCGGATCGATCCAGCCGAGCCGCAAGGGGAGGGGGGCCAGGACCCGGGCGAGCGCCCGGCCGACATGGCCAGCGCCGAAGAGGAGCACGCGCGGCCGGGCCGCTCGCTCGGCCGCCTCCTCGGAAGCGAGCCGGTCGAGTGTGGCGGCATCGGCACGGGTGAGCCGAAGGGTCGCTCGGCCACCGCAGCACTGGCCGAACTCCGGGCCGAGGACGAGCTCGAGCAGCGCCTCGCGCTCGCCCGATTCGAGCATCGCCCGGGCCCGGGCGATCGCTTGCCATTCGAGCACGCCACCCCCGACCGTGCCGGCGGTACCCTCGGCGTGGACGAGCATGCGGGCCCCGACCTCGCGCGGCACCGAACCTTTGGCGGCGACGATCGTCACGAGCACGGCCGGACGGCCGGCAGCCGAGAGCCCGGCCAGGATCGTGGCGAGCTCGCTCATGCCGCGCCGGTTCCGGGCGGGTCGCCCGCGGCTCGGGCTCGGACCCGCTCGACCGCCGCGAGTACCGCTTCGGGCGTGGCGGGCGGGTCGAGCTTCGGGCAGATGCGGTGGCCGGCGAGGCTCGCCACGGCATCCGAGATCGCGTGCAGCACGGCGGTCGCGAGCATCAAGGGTGGCTCGCCCACCGCCCGGCTGCGGTGGATCGTGGGCTTGCGGTTGGGGGCCCCCTCGAAGAGGGCGATGTTCGCCACCCGCGGCCGGTCGCCCGCGGTCGGGATCTTGTAGGTGGAGGGGCCGTGGGTGCGCAGCCGGCCTTCCTCGTCCCACACGAGCTCCTCGCTCGTGAGCCAGCCGATCCCCTGGACGAGCCCGCCTTCGATCTGCCCGAGATCGACCGCCGGGTTGAGCGAGCGGCCGCAATCGTGCAGCACGTCGACCCGATCGATCCGATGCGCACCCGTGAGCGTGTCGACGGTCACCTCGGCGCAGGCCGCGCCGCAGGCGAAGTAGTAGAAGGGCCGGCCGCGCCCGGCCTTGCGGTCCCAGTGGATCTCGGGCGTGCGGTAGAAACCCGAGGCCCAGAGCTGGACGCGGGCCCGATAGGCCTCGGCGACGAGCTCCTCCCAAGCGATCTCCTGGTTGCCGACGCGCAGCCGGCCGGGCAGCCAGGCGAGCTGCTCGGCCGGCACCGACCAACGCTCGGCGGCGAAGGCGGCAAGCCGCTCCTTGAGCGTGCGGGCCGCCGCCTGTGCCGCCATGCCGTTCAAATCGCTGCCCGAGGAGGCGGCGGTGGCCGAGGTGTTCGGGACCTTGCCGGTGTCGGTGGTGCCGAGCCGGATCCGCTCGAGGTCGAGGGCGAGCTCGTGCGCCACCACTTGCGCCACCTTGACGAACAGGCCCTGGCCCATCTCCACGCCGCCGTGCGCCAACAGCACGCTGCCGTCGCGGTAGACGTGCAAGAGTGCCCCTGCCTGGTTGTACCAGGTCGCGGTGAAGGAGATGCCGAACTTCACCGGGGTCAGCGCGATCCCCTTCTTGAGCACCGGGCTCTCGGCATTGAAGGCGGCGATCGCCCGGCGTCGCTCGCGATAGGCGGCGCGGCGCTCGAGCTCGTCGAGGATCGCTTCGAGCGGGACGTCCTCGATCGGCTGATGGTAGGGAGTGAGATCGCCCTCGCGGTAGAGATTGCGCCGGCGCACCTCGAGCGGGTCGAGGCCCGTGGCGAAGGCCACTTCCTCGACGATCCGCTCGGCCACGAGCACGCCCTGCGGCCCGCCGAAGCCGCGGAAGGCGGTATTGGAGCAGGTGTTCGTGCGCCACGGCTCGGAGACCAGTCGTACCGCCGGGTAATGGTAGGCATTGTCGGCGTGGAACAGGGCGCGGTCGGTGACCGGGCCCGAAAGATCGGCCGAGAAGCCGCAGCGCGCGGCCAAAGTGGCGCGCACGGCGTGGATCCGCCCGTCCGGGCCGAAGCCCACCTCGTAATCGACGAGGAAATCGTGCCGCTTGCCGGTGACGATCATGTCCTCGTCGCGGTCGGGACGGAGCTTCGCCGGCCGTCCGGTGCGCCGGGCGACGAGGGCCGCGAGCACGGCGAACAGATTGGCCTGGGTCTCCTTGCCACCGAAGCCGCCGCCCAGCCGCCGGCAGCGGACGGTCACCGCCGCCATCGGCAGGTCGAGCGCTCGGGCGACCAGGAGCTGGGTCTCGGTCGGGTGTTGAGTGGAGGACCAGACGAGCATCTCACCTTCCACACCGGGCACGGCGAGCGCCACCTGGCCCTCGAGGTAGAAATGCTCCTGGCCACCGATTCGCATCCGCCCGGCGAGCCGACGGGGGGCTGTGGCGAGGGCCGGGTCGACCGCACCCCGCTCGAGCCGCAAAGGCTCGCACACGAAGCCGCGGCCGGCGGTGCGCGCCTCCTCGATCCCGAGGACGGCGGGGAGGTCCTCGTAGACGACCCGGGCGAGCCGGGCGGCGCGTCGGGCCTGCTCGCGCGTCTCGGCGGCGACCACGAAGATCGGCTGGCCGCAATAGACGACCTCGTCCGTGGGAAGCACGGGTTCGTCGCCGGCGTGGACCGGCGAGATGTCGGCCGAAGCGCCCGGATCGCGACCGGTCAGCACGAGCACCACGCCCGGTGCCGCGCGCACCGTATCCAGCTCGAGCGCGACGATCCGGGCCCGGGCCCGCTCCGAAAGGCCGAGGGCCAGGTGCAGGCAGCCTTTGGGCTCGACCAGATCGTCGACGTAGAGGGCCCGGCCGGTGACGTGGGCCTCGGCCGAATCGTGGGCGATCGCCGCGTGCAGGTCGCCGCGGATGCGCTCGATCGGCTCAGCCAAGCGCGGGCTCCGCGGCATGCAGGCGGACCGGCACGCCCCGGCTCTCGAGCCACGCCCGCCACAAGAGGTTGGCGGCGACCGTCCGACGGTAGGCAGCCGAGCCACGATGATCGGAGATCGGCTCGAAATCGCGATCGAGGGCGGCCACGGCGCGTTCGAGCGCGGCCTCGTCCCAAGCCGCGCCCTCGAGCGCCGCTTCTGCGGCCCGCGCCCGGGCGGGGATCGCCGCCATGCCGCCGAACGCCAAGCGGACGTGGCGCACCCGCCCGTCCTCGATCGCCAAGGCGATTCCGGCGCTCACCGTGGCGATGTCCTGCTCGCGCCGCTTGCTCACCTTCTCGAACAGCAAGCGGGTTCCGGCCGAAGGCCGCGGCAAGAAGACCGCCTCGACGAACTCGCCCGGTTCGAGGGCGGTCCGTCGATAGGCTCGGAAGAACTCGGCGAGCGGCAGCTCGCGGCGGCGATCGCCGCGGCGCAGCTCGAGCCGGGCGTCGAGGGCGAGGAAGGCCGGGGCTCCGTCGCCCACGGGCGAAGCGTTGGCGAGGTTGCCCACGACCGTGGCGGTGGCGCGGATCTGCTCGCCGGCGAAGCGGTCGACGAGCTCGCCCAGCCCCGGAGCGAGCCGGCGCAAGGCCGAAGCGGCCTCGCGCCAGGTCACGGCGGCACCGATCCGCAGCCCCTCCGCCGTCTCTTCGAGACGGTGCAGCTCGGCCACCCGGCCGAGCCAGACGATCAGCGGGGGGCGGTCGAGGTCTTTGGTGATCCGGAGGCCGACATCCGTACCCCCGGCGAGCAGGAGGGCGTCGGGACGGGCGGCGAGCAGGTCCGAGAGCTCCTCGAGGCGCACGGGAGCGACCAGCCGGGTACCGTCCGGGCCGTCGAGGAGGAGAGGCTCCGCCGTGTCGCGTTCGGCGAGCCGGGTGTGCCAGAGCTCGGCCGCGGCCAGGAGCGGATCGACCGCGGGAGCCGGCTCGAGCGCGTACATCGCCCGGGCGGCCCGGACGATCGGTCCGTAGCCCGTGCAACGGCAGAGATTGCCGGCGAGCCGGGCCTCGATCTCCGCCTCGTCGGGTGGCTCCGGGTGGTCGAGCCGCAGGGCCCAGAGGCTCGTGACGATGCCGGGCGTGCAAAAACCGCACTGGCTCGCGTGCTGCTCGACCATGGCCCGCTGCACGGGATGGAGCGTGCCGTCGGCGGCGGCGAGATCCTCGACCGTCGCCACCCGACAGCCGTCGACCGTGGCGAGCAGCCGGATGCAGGCGCAGACCGGCTCGTGCACGACCCGACCGTCGCGCAGCCGCGTGAGCAGCACGGTGCAGGCACCACAATCGCCCTCGTTGCAGCCCTCCTTGGTGCCGGTCCGGCCTTCCACCCCGCGCAGCCAATCGAGCAGCGTGGTGGTGGGTGCGGCCCCGGCCACGTCGCGGGGCTCGTCGCCGAGCCAGAAGCGGACGACCCGCCGCATCAGCTCCCCCGATAGGTCGTGTAGCCGTAGGGGCTCACGAGCAGCGGAACATGGTAGTGCGCATCCGCGTCGGCGATCCCGAAGCGGATCGGCACCGTCTCGAGGAAGGGGGGCTCCGGGAGGGCCAAACCCCGGGCGCGGAAATAGGCCGCCACCTCGAAGACGAGCTCGAAGCGGCCGGCTCGGATCGTCCCGGGACCGAGGAGCGGTGCGTCGAGTCGACCGTCGGCGTTGGTCGTGGCCCGACCGACCAGGGTTCGTCGGCCGTCCGCTTCGAGCGCGAAGAGGGCGACGGCGAGGCCGGCCGCCGGCCGTCCCGCCGCGGTGTCGAGCACGTGGGTGGTGAGCCGCCCACTTCCGCCCTTCGTCCCTTCCGCCATCCGCTCCCGTCCCGCTTCTCGTCCCGTCGCCGAGCGAACCCCGTTCCACCGCGCCGCACAAGGGCCTAAGGCTGGGCCGCCCGGCCGCTCGCGGAGGATCCGCCGATCGCCTCGCCCGCCCTCGACCGACTGCTCGCCCGCCTCGACCGGCTCGCCACGGTGAGCGACGAGCCCGGCCGGCTCACCCGCCTCACTTGGGGACCAGCTTGGTGCGAAGCCGTCGGCCTCGTGCGCGGCTGGATGGAGGAGGCGGGGCTCGCGACGCGGCTCGACGCGGTGGGCAATCTCGTGGGGCGTCGGGAAGGCCGGCGACCCGGCGCGCCGGCGCTGCTCGTGGGCTCGCATCTCGACACGGTGATCGACGCCGGTCGCTTCGACGGGGTGCTCGGGGTTCTCCTCGCTCTGGCGGCGGTCGAGGAGCTCGCGGTGCGCGAAAAGCGCCCGGCCTTCGCGCTCGAGGTCGTGGCCTTCGCCGACGAGGAGGGGGTGCGCTTCCCCTGCGCGCTGACCGGCTCCCGGGCGATGGCCGGCACGCTCGACCCGGCGGTCCTGGGGCTCACCGACCGCGACGGGACGACCCTCGCCGAGGCCTTGCGGGCGAGCGGGCTCGATCCCGACGGGCTCACGGGCTGCGCGCGCAAGCCCGGCGAGATCCTGGGCTTCCTCGAAGCCCACATCGAGCAGGGACCGGTGCTCGAGCACGAAGGGGTGGCCCTCGGGCTCGTGCGCGCGATCGCCGGTGCTACCCGGCTCGAGGTCCTGGTCGAGGGCCGGGCGGGCCACGCCGGAACCGTGCCGATGCGGCTGCGCCGGGATGCCCTCGCCGGGGCAGCCGAGATGGTCCTCGCGGTCGAGCGGTCGGCGCGAGGCGAGGCCGAGCTGGTCGCCACGGTCGGCCGGCTCGAGGTCCTGCCCGGCGCGGTCAACACGATCCCCGGTCGGGTACGGTTCACGATCGACCTGCGCAGCCCCGAGGACCGTGAGCGGACCCGTGCCCTGGCCGATCTGCGCTCGGACCTCGAAGAGATCGCCCGCCGGCGCAGGCTCGGGTTGCGCCTCGTCCCGATCCACGAGGCGCCGGCCGTGGCTTGCGATCCGGCCCTGCTCGATGCGCTCGCCCGGGCTCGCGTGCGGCTCGGCCTTCCCGACCGACGGCTCGTGAGCGGGGCCGGCCACGATGCCATGGCGATCGCCGCGATCGCGCCCGTGGCCATGCTCTTCGTACGCTGTCGCGGCGGGATCAGCCACGATCCGGCCGAACATGCCGCGCCGGCCGACATCGAGGCGGCGCTCGCCGTCCTGGTCGAGACGATCGTCCTCCTGTCCGAGGAGTTCCGATGAGCCCACCGTTCGACCGTCTCGCTCGGCTCGTCCACGAGCGTTTTCCCGAAGAGGTCGCCTTCCTGGCCGAGCTCGTGCGGATCCCGACCGACAATCCGCCGGGCGATCTGGCCGCGGCGGGCGAGCGGGTGGCGGGGCTGCTCGAGGGCCTGGGCTTCCTCGTCGAACGCCATCCGGTCCCGGCCGAGGCGGTGCGGGTGGTGGGCATGCGGAGTGCCACCAATCTCGTGGTCCGCCGCCGGTTCGGCGAGCGGCCGGTGATCGCCCTCAACGCCCACGGCGACGTCGTCCCTCCCGGGGAGGGATGGAGCGTCGATCCCTACGCCGGGGTGATCCGCGACGGCTGGATGTACGGTCGCGGCGTGGCGGTCTCGAAATCCGACATCGCCTCTTACGCCTTCGCGCTGCTCGCCCTCGAAGCCCTCGCCCGCGAGGGGACGGCCCTGCACGGCACGGTCGAGCTGCACGTGACCTTCGACGAGGAGGCGGGCGGCGAGATCGGGCCCCGATATTTGCTCGAGTGCGGGATCTCGCGCCCCGATCTCGCGATCGGCGCGGGCTTCTCCTACGCCGTCGTGACCGCGCACGATGGCTGCCTGCACCTCGAGGTCACGGTCGAGGGCCGCTCGGCGCACGCCGCCTTGCCGCACACGGGGGTGGACGCGCTCGAGGCGGCGACGCATCTGCTCGCGACCCTCTACGCCTTCCGCCGGGAGCTCGCCCGGCGGGTGAGCGCGGTCCCGGGGATCGGCTCGGCGCAGCTCACGGTCGGGCTGATCGCGGGCGGGATCAACACCAACGTCGTGCCCGACCGGATCGCCTTCCGGCTCGATCGACGGATCCTCCCGGAGGAGGATCCGGAGGCGGCCGAGGCGGAGCTGCGCGCCCTGCTCGAGGGAGCGATCCGGGCGTTCCCGCGAGCCCGGCTCGAGGTTCGGCGGATCCTGCTCGCCCGACCCCTCGTCCCCTCGCCCGGTCAAGAGCGGCTCGTGGCCGCGCTCGCCCGCCGGGCCGAGCGGGTCTTGGGCGAGACGGTTCCGAGCAAGGGGGTGCCGCTCTACACCGATGCTCGGCACTATGCCGAGGCGGGCGTGCCGATCGTGCTCTACGGCGCCGGACCGCGCAGCCTCGAGGAGGCGAATGCGCACCGCGCCGACGAGCGGCTGGCGCTTTCCGATCTCGAAAAGGCGACCGAGATCGTGGCGGGCGCGCTGCTCGAGCTTTTGGGGACCGATCGCGCCTAGGCGCCGAGGCAGGAGGGGAGGGGCTCGCCCCGCTCAACCGCGCGCCTCGAGGGCCTCGAGCAGGCAGGCGCGCAGCGCCTCGTCGACCGTGGGTTCGCAGCCGCCCCAGTGGCGGAAGCCGGGGACGGCCTGGTGGAGGAGCATCCCGAGACCGTCGACCACCGGATTGCCGCGCGCCCGGGCGGCGGCGAGCAGCGGGGTTTCGAGCGGCACGTAGACGAGGTCGGTGACCAGCGCCGTCCGCGGCAGGAGCGCGAGGTCGAGGGGCAGAGGCGGCTGGCCCTTCATGCCGAGGCTCGTGGCGTTCACGAGCAGCGCGAGATCGGCCAGGGCCTCGGTCGGTACGGGCCAAGGGACCGTCGCGAGGCGCCCCGGGAACGTGGCCTCGAGCTCCCGGGCGAGCCGTTCCGCCCGCTCGGGCGTGCGGTTGGCGAGGCGCAGCTCCGGTGTGCCCGATTCGAGGAGCGCCCAGGCGACCGCTCGGGCAGCACCACCGGCGCCAAGGAGGAGCGCCGGCCCGCTCGTCCTCCGGAAGTCCGGAACGGCGGCCGCGAGGCTCGCGAGGAACCCCGCACCGTCGGTGTTGCGGCCCTCGAGCGTCCCGTCGGGATGGACGAGGACGGTGTTGACCGCCCCCATCCGCTCGGCCGCGCCGTCGCGCCGGTCGACCAGGGCGAAAGCCCGCTCCTTGTGCGGGATGGTCACGTTCCAGCCGAGAAAGCCGAGCCGCGGCAGGGCGTGGAAGGCGAGCTCCAGGTCCTCCGGGCGGACCGGCAGCGGCACGTAGGCGCCGTCGATCCGGTAGCGCTCGAACCAGTGACCGTGCAGTCGGGGCGAGAGGGAATGGGCGACCGGCCAGCCCACGACACCGGCCAGCCGCGCCTTGCCGGAAAGCAGCATGCGGGGATCCCGTGAGGCGGAGCGCGCGGCCGGGCGAGCTAGGCGGCCGCGAGGGCGAGCGTCAAGCGGCCGGCTTGCCCGGTCGAGATGCCGGCCGGATGCTGGACCCATGGACTTGCTCTGGCGCCTCGCCTACCGGCTCGCGCATGCCGCGCTCCGCCTGTGGTGGGCGGTCCGTCGGCCGAGTGCCCGGGGCGCGGCGGTCGCGGTCTGGTCCGAGGGGCGGCTCTTGGTGGTCGAGACCTCCTACCGCCCGGGTCTGATCGACCTGCCGGGGGGTGCGGTCGAGCGGGGCGAGCGGCCGATCGCAGCCGCCCTGCGCGAGCTCGCCGAAGAGACCGGCATCGAGGCGCCGGAGACGGCGCTCGAACCGCCCGTCGCGCTCGCCTTCACCTTCGAACGACGGCGGATCGAGAGCGAGGTCTTCGCCTGGCGGCCGAGCCGACGGCCGACGGTCCGGGTCGATGGGCGCGAGGTGGTGCGGGCCACGTGGCTGGCGCCGGAAGAGGCGGCGCGACAACGCCCGGCGCCCGGCTTGGCGCTCTACCTCGCGCGGATCGGGGACCCCTGGCCGCCCTGTCCGGGGATGGGCGCGCCGCCGGCGGGGCGGCCCTCGGGTGCCGAGAAGCGAGCGAACCGTCAGGGCTCGACCGCGGGGGGCGCGGAGAGCGGCGGCAGGACACCGCCGCAGACGAGCCCGACATAATGCCGCTCGAGCTCCGAGAGCTCGCGGAAATAGGAGCCGAGCGAGATGTCGCAGGTGGCGGCCATGGTGAGGCGCGCCTGGAGATCGTTCATCGTCCGCCGCTGCTGGATCGCGCCGGTGCCGAAGGCCTGGACCTCGGCGCAGGCGGCGAGGGCGAGCGGGGCGAGGAGCGCGGCGAGACGGGTCGGGCGGTTCACGGCGAGGCTCCCGGAACGTAGCGATGAGCTTATAAACCTGCATTATAGGAATGTCAACCTCTATCTGCCGAGCTTCCTTTCTTCCCCTCGCGCCGCTAGCCTCCACCCCGAGCGAAGGGGGAGGAACGATGCGGTTCGAGCGGGTCGCGGTCTTGAGCTTCGATTGCTACGGAACCCTGATCGACTGGGAGCGCGGTCTACTCGGGGCCCTCGCGCCGTGGCGTGAGCGCGCGCGGCTCGCCCTCGACGACGAGACGCTGCTCGCCGCGTTCGCCGAGGAGGAATCGTCCCAGCAGGTGGCGACCCCGAGGCTGCGCTACGATCGGCTCCTCGCCCGCGTCCTGGAGCGGCTCGGTCGGCGCTTCGCGGCTCCGCCGACGGCGGCCGAGACCGAGGCGTTCGGCGCTTCGGTCGGTGATTGGCCGCCCTTTCCGGACAGTGCCGAAGCCCTCGCCCGATTGGCCCGCCGGGTGCCGCTGATCGTGCTCTCGAACGTCGACGAAGGGAGCGTCCGTCGCTCGGCCGCTCGGCTCGGCGATCCCTTCGCCGCGATCCTGACCGCCGAGGCGATCGGCTCGTACAAGCCCGACCTCAGGAATTTCGCCTATCTCTTGGGGTTCCTCGCCGGTCGTGGGTTACCGCGGGAGGGGCTCGTGCACGTCGCCCAGAGCCTCTTCCACGACCACGCGCCGGCGGCCGCCATGGGTATCCCCTCGGTGTGGATCGACCGGCGCGCCGGCCGGCCGGGCGGGGCGACCAAGCCGCCCCCCGCCGGCACGGCTCCGGCCGCGCGCTTCACGTCCCTCGAGGCCTTCGCCGACGCTTTCGAGCGGGTCCGGTCGGGCTGAGGGGCCGATCCGCTCGCCGCGCGACGCTCGGCGCGGCCGTGGCGCGCAGCGGCGAGCCGTTGCGGCTCCGCCCCCTCGGCCTTCAGACCCGGAAGTGCTCCTCGACGTAGCGCAGCAGGAGGGCCACGCAGTCCTCGACGCCGAGCGCGTCGGTCGCCACCACGAGTTCGGGGTTCTCGGGCGGCTCGTAGGGGCTCGAGATGCCGGTGAACTCCTTGATCTCGCCTTTGCGCGCGCGCTTGTAGAGACCTTTGGGGTCGCGCCGCTCGCACACCTCGAGCGCGGCCTTGACGTAGATTTCGTGGAAGGCTTCCCCCGCTGCCTCGCGGGCCCGTTGCCGGTCCGCCCGGTAGGGCGAGATGAAGCTCGAGACGACGAGGAAGCCGGCATCGGCGAACAGCGCGGCGACCTCGCCCACCCGGCGGATGTTCTCGGCCCGATCCTCGGGGCCGAAGCCGAGGTCGCGGCAGAGCCCACTGCGGATGTTGTCGCCGTCGAGCACGTAGACCTGCCATCCCCGGGCGAACAGCTCGCGCTCGAGGGCGAGCGCCAAGGTCGACTTGCCGGCGCCGCTGAGCCCGGTGAACCACAGGACGCCGCCTTTGTGGCCGTTGCGCGCGGCGCGCGCCGCCCGGCTCACCGCGTGGCCGACCTGGGTGATGTTGGTGGCCCGCACGGTCACGAGCTGGCGCTGGTCGGGATAGCCCTCCATCGAGACGATCCCGCCGCCCACCGGCAGATGGTCTTCGACCAGCACGAACCGGCCGGTTCGCGGGTTGGCGGTGTACTCGTCGAGGGCCAGCATGCGCTTGGTCCGCAAGACGACCTCGCCGGCGCCGTTGCGCTCGATCCGGTCGGGCGGTAGGCTCGCGAGCTCGGCCGTGTCGATCGACCGCTCGATCGCCTCGACCACCGCCGTGGCCTCGGTCGTGGCGAGCTTGAGCTTGTAGGTGGAGCCGATCCGTAGCGGCGTGGCGCCCAGCCAGAAGAGCCGGGCCTTGAAGACGGTGGTGAGCACCGGAGGGTTCTCGACGTGGCTCATGATCTCGCCGCGCTCGACGAAGATCGGCTCGTCGAGGGTCACACCGATGCTCTGCCCGGCATACGCTTCCCGAGGCGGCGCCGGCACGTGCCAGGCCTCGATCGAACGGATCTTCGCGGTCTTGTTGGAAGGTGAGAAGAGCACCGTGTCGCCGACCGCGAGCCGGCCGGCCTCGATCCGCCCGGCCACGATCCGCCGCTCGTCGAACTTGTAGACGTCTTGGACCGGCATCCGCAGCGGCCGGTCGACCGGCAGGCTCGTGTAGGCGAAGGAGTCGAGTGCTTGGACGACCGAGGGCCCCTGGTACCAGGGCATCCGCGGGCTGTGCCGGACGAGATTGTCGCCCTCGCGGGCGGAGATCGGCACGATGCAGGTCGGCTGCACCCCGAGCTCGGCGAGATAGGCCCGAAAATCTTCCGCGACGTTGCCGAACCGGTCGGCCGAGAAGCCCACGAGGTCCATCTTGTTGACGAGCACCGCCACCTGACGGATGCCGAGGAGATGGAGGAGATAGCCGTGCCGGCGCGACTGTTCCTGGATCCCTTCGGCAGCGTCGATGACGAGGAGGGCCGCCTCGGCCTGGGCGGCACCCGTCACCATGTTCTTCAAGAACTCCTTGTGGCCCGGAGCGTCGATCACGAGATAGGGCCGCGCTGCCGTCTTGAAGCGGATCTGGGTCGTGTCGATCGTGACGCCCTGGTCGCGCTCGCTCTGCATCGCATCGAGCACGAAGGCCCATTCGAAAGGCATACCGCGGCGCGCCGACATGGCCTCGACCGCCTCGAGCTTGCCCTCGGGCAAGGAACCGGTCTCGTGGAGGAGCCGACCCACGAAGGTCGACTTGCCGTGATCGACGTGGCCGACGATGACGATCCGAAGCGGCCGCGCCTCGGCGGCCCCGCTCGTGTGCGGCATGGTGGTCCCGTCCGTCGGGAGGGCGTGGATCGCCCTCACATGTAGCCCGCGGCCCGCAGGCGTTCGAAGCTGTCCTCGGCCTCGTGGTCCATCGCCCGGCCGACGCGCTCGGGGGTCCGCGTGGTCTCGAGCTCGGCGATGATCGCATCGAGCGTGTCGGCCCGACTCGGCACCGGGAAGGTGATGTCCTGGTCGCCGAGCGAGCGGTAGCGCTTGCCGTCCTTGGCGAAATAGAGCTCGATGACCGGGATCCCCTCGCGCCGGGTGTATTTCCAGATGTCGAGCTCGGTCCAGTGCAGGATCGGATGGACCCGCACGTGCGTACCCTGCGGGAAGCTCGTCATGTACTGGCCCCAGAACTCGGGGGGCTGGTCCTTGAGCTGCCATTGCCCGGTCTCGTCGCGCGGGCTGAAGTAGCGCTCCTTGGCGCGGATCGCCTCCTCGTCGCGGCGGATGCCGAGGATCAGACCCTCGAAACCGTGCTTCTGGATCGCCGCCTTGAGCCCGAGGGTCTTGCGCGCCGCCGAACGGGCGGCCGGTGGCAGGGTCGGGTCGGTCGCCTCGAGCGGCGGGCATTCCTCTCGGAGGAAGTTGAGGCCCCATTCCTTCGCGTAGCGGTCGCGGAAGGCGTACATCTCGGGAAACTTCTTGCCGGTGTCGATGTGCATCACCGGGAACGGCACGTGGCCGAAGAAGGCTTTGCGGCAGAGCCAGATGACGACGTTCGAATCCTTGCCCAACGACCAGAGGATCGCGAGCTTGTCGAGCTTGGCCTTGGCCTCGCGCAGGATGAAGATGCTCTCGGCCTCGAGCTCGTCGAGATGATCCATGAGCGCTGCCCGTCTCCGACCTCGGCCGACCGGCCCCATACGGACGGTCGAGAGGCGGCGCCGCTTAACCGTGCCCGGAGCGGCTTGTCAACGCGACGCCACCGTCGCTCGGGAGCGGATCCCGCTTCAGCGGCGGGCGGCCTGGAGCCGACTCTTGAGTCGGGCCAGCCGGTTGCGCCGCGCCTGGGCGCGCCGGCTCGAGGCGAAGCCGCGCGGCACGCCGCCGTCGCGACCACTCTGCACCCGGCCGAGCTGGGTCCAGGAGCGCACCGGTCCGCTGTCGAGGTGGATGAATTCGGCCCCCGGATAGTAGCCGACGCCGCCCGCCTGCAGCGCCAATGCCGCCCGGTGCGCGCGCTCGAGCGGCACGCCGGGGAAGCGCAGGTCGACAGCCATGCCGTACATGTGCAGGCTGTTGCGCGCCACCGCGCGCGAGCGCCGGCGCAACATGGCGTTGGTCTCGGGCGAGCGATAACCCGAGAGGACCTCGAGGGGGCCGTTCAACTCGAGCTGCTGCTGCAGGACATAGGCGATGTCGAGGACCTGCGGGTCGATCTCGACGATCTCGTCGGTCCGCCAGTCGCGCAGGAGCCGGTTGATCGAGCGCAAGCCCTCGTCGAGATAGCGGCCGTCGGCGAAGTAGACGGTCCGCACGGCCTCGCCGGTGTGCCGGTGATGCAGGGCGATCTGCCGAACCGGGACCGTGGCGAACGCGGCCCGCCAGCCGAGGCCCGAGATCGGCAGACCCGCCGCCAGCCCCAGAAGGAAGCGGCGACGCGAGCTCACGGGCAGCTCCGGCATGTCGTTCTCCTCCTTCTTCTCGACCGACCCGGGCGGGCAAGCCCCGGACCGCGGCGACAATCTCGTACCGGCGCGAGCTGACGGGAGTGGCACTAAGCGATTCGGCGAAGATCCGCAACAGTCCGATGCTCGTTGTTCGAATGCGTATCCGACGGTGTCTACGCTCGGTTGACAGCGATCGTATCGTGACTTTGGCGCAACCACACTTGTTGCGAGCGAGACACGGGATCTTCGATACAGGCCTCGGTGAGACGATCCGCCGATCGCTGCGCGTCCTCGGCCGCCGAATCGCGGCGGCCGAAGTGCGCCCGGTTGCCGCGTCGTCCGCGTCACGTGGCAGCGCAATCGCATCGACGTACGGCATCAGCGAGGATGCCGGCCTTTTCGGCGGCGCCCGATTCGTGGATCCTGGTGGGCGATGAGTCCGGACCTCTCGATCATCGTTCCCCTCTACAACGAGGAGGACAATGTTCGCCCGTTGTTCGAGGCGATCGCCGCCGCGCTCGCGCCGCTGCCTTTGACGGTCGAGCTGCTCCTGGTCGACGACGGCTCGCGCGATGCCACCTTCACCCGCGCCCTCGAGCTGCCGCGCGACGGCAAACCCAGGCTCCGCCTCGTCAAGCTGCGGCGGAACTACGGCCAGACCGCGGCCATGGCCGCCGGGATCGAGCACGCCCGCGGGCGCATCCTCGTCACCCTGGACGGCGACCTGCAGAACGATCCCCGGGACATCCCGCGCTTCTTGGCCGAGATCGAAAAGGGCTTCGATCTCGTGGTCGGCTGGCGCAAAGCGCGCAAGGACCACTGGTCGCGGGTTCTGCCCTCGAAGGTGGCCAACCGCCTCATCGGGTGGATCACGGGCGTGCCGATCAAGGACAATGGCTGCTCGCTCAAAGCCTACCGCGCCGAGCTCATCAAAGAGATCCCGCTCTACGCCGAGATGCATCGCTTCATCCCGGCCATGGCGAGCCTCGCCGGCGCGCGGATCGCGGAAATCGAGGTGCGGCACCATCCGCGTCGCTTCGGCCGCTCGAAATACGGGTTCTCGCGGATATACAAGGTGCTCGTCGACCTGGTCGTGGTCGCGACCATCCTCGATTTCACCCGGCGCCCCATGCGCTGGCTTTTGGGGACCGGCGGAGTGGCCGCGCTGGTCGGCTGTTCGGCCGCCACCCTCTTCCTCCTGACGCGCGCCGAGCCCGGGGTCGCCTTCCAGGGCGTGGTCATGCTGTCGGGCGCGCTCGCCGCTTTTCTCCTGTTTCTCGCCTTCTTGAGCTATCTCCTGCACAGCGTCCGCACGTCGCGGCTCGAGCTGTTCCGTTTGCTCGCCGCCCGCCCGGCCGACGCTTCTCCTTCACCGTGAATCCTTCACCTCGAAAGCGGGATCCGATCGATGACCGCCGAGCTCGGGATCGCCCCCATGGCCGCCGCCGCGGCCGAGCTGTCCGTGGTCGTGCCGGTTCTCCGTGAGCAGCCGCGGATCGCCGAGTTGCACGCGCAGCTGTGTCGTGGGCTGGCCCCGCTCGGTCGTCGCTTCGAAGTGATCTACGTGATCGATGGACCGCAGCGCGCCACGCTCGAGACGCTCAAGGCGATCCGTCGGCAGGGCGGCGGGATCGAGATCTTGACCTTCGCCCGTCCGATGGGGGAAGCGGCGGCGCTCACCGTCGGCCTGCGTCACGCGAGCGGGGCGATCGTGCTCACCGTCGCGACCGAACTCGAGGTCGATCCGGCCGAGCTGCCGCGGCTGGTCCGCACCCTCGAGACGGGTGACGCGGACATCGTCACCCTGGCCCGCCGGCCGCCGGGGCAGGTCGGTAAAGGCAAGCTCGAGCGGCTGCTCGACCTCCTCCTGCAGAGCCGGCTCGAGGATGTCCGCAGCCCGATCCGGGCGATGCGCGCGCGGGTCGCCGCCGAGCTCAGCCTCTACGGCAACCAGCATCGTTTCCTTCCCCTGATCGCCCAGGCACAGGGCTTCACCGTCGAGGAATTGCCGGCTCCGGCACCCGGCCGCGCCGGCCCCGGCCTCGGCCGCGCCGGCTCCTGGCCGAGCCTCCTCCTCGACGTGGTGACCCTCTACTTCCTCTTGAAATTCCTCAAAAAGCCGTTCCGGTTCTTCGGTGGCTTCGGCTTCTTGATCCTGGCATGCGGCACGCTCGCCACCGCCTGGCTGGTCTTCGAGCGACTGGCGTTGGGTGTGCCTTTGGGCGATCGGCCGGCGCTGATCCTTTCGACGTTGATGGTCGTGCTCGGCATCCAGATCCTCGCCGTGGGGCTGATCGGCGAGCTTGTGACCTTCGCCTGGGCGCGCGAGGCCAAGGACTACAAGGTCGACCGCATCGTCGAGTAGCCGGCCGGGCCGCGTGCCCCTCGGGGGCGCACGACCCGGACCGGCTCGTGCTCAGCGCGGCGGGCGGACCGCGACCGGCTCGCCCAGCCGTCGGACCAGGCGTCCCTCGTAATCGTAGATGTAATTGGCGCTCTCGAAGAAGGCGATCGGGATGTCGAGGCCGATTTGTCGCGCCCGCCGAAAGTTGATCGCGATGTCCGGTGGCGAGACGATCCCGACCTTGAGCCGGCCCGGCACGGCTCGACCGGTGAGGATGTCGACGGCGTAGAGGGCAGCCAGGTTGGCGTTGCTCTCGAAACTGATGCCGATCGAGAGGACCGCGCTGTCGTCACCTTCCTGAACGACCTCCGGAACGGCGCTGACCACCGGGACCCGGCCGGCATGGGCGTTGATCGTCGCGATCTCCTTGAACACGGCGGTGCTGCCGGTGATCCAGAACAGGCTGCGGTCGAGCGCCGGATCGCTCGCGCGCATCTGACCGACCGCTTCGGAGACCAACTTGGCGAGCTCTTCCTTGGCTTTGGCGGGATTCTGCACGGACAGGTACTGGACCGCGATACCTTGGGCAGCTGCCGCCTGCTGCATCGGCTTGGCCTGGGTGCGCACGGCGCTGATGTTCTTGCCGTCCACGAGGATACCGAGGTTGCGCAGGCCCGGCTTGAAGTCCAGGAGATAAGCGAGCTGCACCTCGATCGGCATGTTGAGGGAGGTGAAGGCGAAGTTGGTCCCGCTGCCTTCATCGTAGCTCGGGATCTGGCCGAGTGCCACGGGGTCTTTCGCGCAGATCGTGACGACGGGTACCACTCCTCTACGATAGTACTGATGAAGCCAGGCGGTCGACTCCGAGCCCATTGCGAAGACGAGGTCGATGCCTCCGTCCTCCACCATCTGCAGCGCGGCTGCGCCACGGCCATCGTCATTCTGGAAGTTGAACGCCAGAAACTCGGCATTGAGACCTTTGTTTACGAACACTTCGAGGACCTTGCTGATCGCGATGTCGTAAGCGGGCGAAGGGCGAGGATAGAGAACCAGGACGCGACGCAGCGGGCCGGCGGCCGGGACGACCCGGCGAACGACCGCCTGCAGCGGGTCTCCCTCGACCGGCTCGACCCGCCAGTCGGAGGCCCGGGCCGGGTCGACCTTGAACCAGCTCGCGAGCCCGACCGCCGGGACCGCCGGGAAAGCGGTGGGCGGCACGACGAGCAGGCCGAATGCGCCCACTGCGAGGGCGGCGAGACGACGACGCTGCAGCGAGAGCGAGCGAGTGTCCGACATCGTGGCAAAGCTCCTCGGAGGTGGCACCGGAGTGTGCCGAGTGACGATCAGGCGGACACGACGGGCTCCACCGCGTGCCGCCGCTGGATGAGCGTCGGCCGGACCCAGACGAACGGGCGCCGGGCCCGCCGCGCGCCGTGGCCGTGCGCGGCCAGAGCCCTGGCCAGGCTTCCGGCCGGCTCTCGAGACCCGGAAGCCCTTTCGGCTTCCCGGCCGAGAAAGACGCGCAGCTCCTCGAGCCAAGAGGCCGGATCCGCCGCCAAGTGCAACTCGACCATCGGCATCCGACGGATCGCGGCCCGATAGGAAGCGGCATCGCCACAGCCGACGAGCCGCAGCGCGCTGCCGGCCGGAAGATCCGCGAGGATCGGCGCGAGGAACGCCACGAGGCGACGCACTTCCTCCGGATCCGCAGGATCGGGTTCTGCCGGTACCACGGCGCGCAATCTGCGGCCGGGCCGGTCGACGGGCGGGAGCCCCTCGCTGTCGATCGCGAGGAGGAACGTGAGGTTGGGCGGGTCGAGATGGAGCCCGAGCAACCGGCCGGATGGCGAGCCGGTATGCTCCCGACCCACCGTTCGGCGCTGCGTCGCCAGGAAGAGGAGGCCGAGGATCGCGACGACGAGCGCGATCCCTTGCAGGGCGGGGCCGATCTGGCCCGTCAACATCAAGAGCTGACCGACGAGCACCGGACCCGCGACGTGACCGATCCGCTCGAGGAAGCGGTAAGCCGCGGTCGCACCACCCGCACCGATCCGCCGGGCCAGATCGAGATCGGCCACGTGCGTGACGATCGGCGCATTGATCAGCCCGTGCGCCCCACCCACGACGAGAATACCGATCGCCAGCATGGTGGTCTGGAGAATTCCGGCGTAGCTGCCGTGGCCGAGCAAAGCCGTATCGGCCAGGGCGATCGCCGAAAGACCCAGGCCACTGACCAGCCCGCCGATCCCGAGGACCAGGACGGTCCGGCCACGACGATCGACGAGCCGGGCTACGGCACTGCTCGCGGCGATCACGCTGCCGGCGTAGATCATCAGCATCTGACCGATGTCCTCGTGCCGATAGCCCTGCTCGGTCATGAGCAGCGGCAGCGCGAAGACGACCACGCCGGTCAGCACGGCCTTGGCCGGGATCCCGACGAAACCCATCGTCGCGAGCAGGCTGCGGCTGCGCAGCGCTTGGCCGAGCTCCCAAGCGAGCCGCTCGAGGGCGACCGACAGCCCGTCTTCCTCGCGGCTTCTGCCGGTCTGGGCCGGGATCCTGGCGTAGAGCGCGGTCAGCGCCGCGGCGACGGCACCGAGCGCGAACACGCCGC
>JAILZQ010000146.1 GCA_023512415.1 Geminicoccaceae bacterium
GCTGGGCGCCTGGCGGGACGCCGGGCTCGGCGAGATCGTCTTGAGCCTGCCCGTGCTCGCCCGCCGGCAGCTCGCCTGGAGCCGGCTCGGCGAACGGGTGGCCGCGAGCCTGCAGGAAGCGGCCCTGCCGCGCTCGGGGGTCGAGCTCGAGATCGAGGAGCGGCTGGTGAGCGAGGACGTCCAGACGGGCGGCGCCGGCTTGCGCGGGCTGGTCGAGCACGGTCTGCGGCTCGCGGTCGACGGCTTCGGCGCCGGCCCGTCGGCCCTCGGGCCGCTGCGCGAGGCCCCGATCCACACCCTCAAGCTCGCGCCGGAACTGGTCCGCGGCGTGCCGCAGGACGCGCACCGGACCCGCTTCCTTCGCGCGCTCGTGGGCTTCGCCAAGGAGCTGGGTCTCAGGGTGGTGGCCCAAGGTGTCGAGACCCGCGCCCAGCTCGCCTTGCTCGAGGCCGCGGGCTGCGACGCCGTCCAGGCGGGGACGAGCTGCCCGCCCCTGCCGGCCGATGCCTGCGGTGCCTGGCTGCGCGAGGCAGCGGGTCGTTCCCCCCTGGTCTTCTGACCGTCTCCGGCGGGCTCGCGGCCGGATCGACCGCACGAGGCGGCGAACGAGATCGGCCGAGCGCGCCGCCATCGGGGCGAGCATTGCGCGGAAGAACCCCTCTGCGAGCGAGCAAAGGGCGGCGAGCTGGCCCACGACCCGCGAACCGGCCCGCGCACTCGACCGAACCACGGCACCCGGCCCCCTCACGGCACGCTCGGGGCGAGCCCGGTCGCCCGGTCGTGGCCAGCACGCTCCGCGGCGGAGAGCGCCCGATCGGCGCGCTGCGCGATCGGCTCGCCCGGTTGCAGCTCGTCGGGCGCGAGCCGCGGCGTGATCCGACCGGCGCTCGCCGCGTCGCGGGTGGGCAGGTGTCGGAGGACGCGCCTCACGCCGAGCCGGTCGGCGCGCTCGCCCCCGGTCGCGAGCGGTGTGTCGGCGAGAACGAGGGCGAACCCCTCGCCGCCGGGGCGGTCGACCGGATCGCGGCCCTCGAAGAAATCGCGCGAGAGCTCGGCCACGAGCTTCGACACGCGGTCGCCCGTCCGCCGGCCGG
The DNA here is from genome assembly GCA_023512415.1 of Geminicoccaceae bacterium. Taxonomy (GTDB): domain Bacteria; phylum Pseudomonadota; class Alphaproteobacteria; order Geminicoccales; family Geminicoccaceae; genus JANXAZ01. Next base: position 1,095 of record JAILZQ010000146.1, read on the forward strand.
AGCGACCGTCGGACGCCTCGACCCGGTCGATGTCGGCGGTGATCGAGGTGGCCGGCCGCTCCGCGGCCGCTTCGGCGGTGAGCTCGGCGAGCGCCGGCGCGAACCGCGGGCGCTCGGCGGGCCCGATCGGGGCGTCGGCCGAGGCGGCCTGCCGCGCGGCTCGCGACGAACGGCGCGGCTCGCCGATCGCGGCGGCACCGGAGGCGAGCCCACCTCGGTGGCGCTCCGCGCGCTCCTGCATCCGCCCGGTCCCGTCGGTGATCCGGCCGAGCAGCTCGCCGACCAGGGCGAGCCCGCGGGGCGGGGCCACGAGCGCGCGGACCGGGTCAGAGGTGCCGCCGCATCGGCGGGCCTCCTCGCCGGCCTCGGCGCGCTTCCGCTGCGGACCCGAGGCGAGCTGCTCGCGCCGGCGGCCGTGCTCGACCGGGGCGGAAGCCGGCGCCCGATCGAAAAACCGCCCCCGAAAGCACTCCGGCTGGACCACTTCCGGACTCCCACGGTGCTCCTCGCGCTCGGCGAGCGTGGCGCTCGCCGCCGGATCCTCGCCGGCCCGATGGGCGAAGGCGACCCGGTAATGCTCCGAGGTGGCCGGGATCGCCCGCGCCTCGAGCCAGGCGATGGTCGAGAGGGCGAGCGCTCGCGTTTCGTTCGACAAGCTCGGCTCCCCGCGCCGCGGGCCGGCCTCCCGGGCCGGCAGCGCCTGCTCGTAACGGGCAAAGGTTAACGGACGGTTGACCTCGCGCTGCCCGCCGCGGACATTTCTTCTCGACTTGGAAGTGTGGCTCCGGCGCACCGGCTCCGGCGCGGAGGTGAACGCGACTTTGCTGAACGTCCTGATCGGCGGCGCCGCGGCCTACGGGCTCACGGTGGGTGCCCTCTACCTCCTGCAGGAGACCCTGCTTTTTCCGAGGGGTGCGACGTCCGTACCCGTCTACGGCCTGCCCGAGCGGGCCGAGCGGGTCGAGCTCCTTTCGGCGGAGGGCGACCGGCTGGTGGGCGCGTTGGCCCCGGCGCGCGAGCTCTCGCGCGGTCTTTTGCTGGGCTTCGGCGGCAACGCCTGGAACGCCGACGATCTGCTCGTGTTCCTCGCCCGCCGCGTGCCCGATCACGACGTGGTCGTCTTCCACTATCGGGGTTACCCGCCGAGCGGCGGGCGGCCGAGCGAGGCGGCACTCTACGCCGATGCGCTCCGGGTCCACGACTGGGCGGTGCGCCGGCTCGCCCCTCGGCGGGTCGTGGCGTTCGGCGCGAGCCTCGGCTCGGCGGTCGCCGCCCATCTCGCCGCGCGCCGGCCGCTCGACGGCTTGGTCCTCGTGACCCCGTTCGACTCGATCGAGGCGATCGCCGCCGAACGCTATTTTTGGCTGCCGGTGCGGGCCCTTCTCCGCCATCCTTTCCGTGCCGCCGAGCAGCTGCGCGGCCTCGACGTCCCGGCCGCGGTGATCCTCGCCGAGAACGACCGGGTCGTGCCGCGTGCCCGCAGCGAGGCGTTGATCGAGGCGCTCGTCCGGCCGGTGCTGGTGGCCACCGTGCCCGGGGCCGGCCACAACGCGATCTACGACCGCGAGGAGTTCGACCGGCTGCTCGCCGAAGCGCTCCGGGCGGTCGAGACGGTCGGACCGAGCCGGCTGCGCGACCCCGCGCCGCGGCACGGCTCGGCCGTCGATCCGGTAGGGGGTCACGGCGCGCGCCCGCTCACCGCCCGGTGAGCGTGAGTGCCCGCTCGCCGGCCGCGGCCGGGCTCGTGGGCTCGTCCTGCGCCGCCCGCTCGAGCTTGGCGAGCTCGACCTCCACCCGCACGGCGATCGCGTCGAGGACCGCCTGCAGGCGCGGATGGTCGGGGGTCGCCTCGAGCTCGGCCAGGGCCCGCCTGAGCTCGTGGAGTCGGGCCTCGGGGATCGCGCCGTCGAGCAGGCCCCGATGCAGGGCGGCGAGCCCGTCGAGCAGCCGCTCGCCCTGGCGGGCCGCCCGCCGGCGTCGCTCGCCCGGCTCTTCGACCCGCTGCAGGACCAGGAGGGCGTCGAGCCCGACCAGGGGGGCGACCGGGCCGCCGGCCAGCGGGGCCCTGGCCGAAGGTCCGTCGGCCGCCGGTCGCGCCGAAGCGGGATCGACCCAGCCGCGACCGGCCACCCTTGTGGCGGTCGCTCGAGCCCGTTCGGTTCTCGGACCTTGGCCGACCTTGGCGACGAGCATGGTTCCGGTCTCCTCGGGCGGGGCGCCCGCCGCCATCTTGCACCCCTCTGGTTAACGAAGGGTTGACGCCGCGCGCGGCTCGGCAGGTCGTGCCCGGGGTCGGCAGAACTTGCCGGGTGCGGACCCGCTGCCGCCCGCTCCGGCCCGCTCCCGACCGGATCCGCTGCGCTGGCACGCGACTTGCCAACCCCTCGGCGGGGGCGTCGCCGCGGGCGAGGGCCCCGCGATCGACGACGGGAGAACCCGGTGGAAGCGATGGTCGAGACGGGCGTGCGTCGAACGGCTCGCGAGCGGCCGCTCGCCGTGGTCGGCGCGCTCTTGGCCGGGGCGATCCTCGCGCTGGTCGCGGTACCCGCCCAGGCCGCTCCGCGGATCAAGGACCTCGCCGATTTCGAGGGCGTGCGGTCGAACGTGCTGATCGGCTACGGCCTCGTGGTCGGGCTGAACGGCACGGGCGATTCCTTGCGCAACGCGGTCTTCACCCAGGAGAGCCTCGTGGCGATGCTCGAGCGGCTCGGGGTGGCGACCCGCGGGGTCAACCTCAACACCAAGAACGTGGCGGCGGTGATGGTGACCGCCACGCTGCCGCCCTTCGCCCGGCAAGGCAGCCGGATCGACGCCACGGTGTCCGCCATGGGCGATGCCAAGTCGCTGCTCGGCGGTACGCTCCTCGCCACCCCGCTGCTCGGTGCCGACGGCGAGGTCTACGCGGTGGCGCAAGGTGCCCTCGCGATCGGCGGCTTCGAGGCGAAGGGCCAAGCCCAATCGGTCACCCGTGGGGTGCCGACCGCCGCGCGCCTGCCCGCCGGTGCCGTGGTCGAGCGGGAGGTGCCCTTCGCCCTCGATTCGCTGCCCGAGCTCCGCTTGGCGCTGCGCAACCCCGACTTCACGACCGCCCAACGGATGGCCGCGGCGATCAACGCGCGGATCGCCGGGGCGCCCGCGCGCGCCCTCGATTCGACCACCGTGAGGCTGGCCGTCCCGACCGCTTATCGGGGCCGCACGGCGGCGCTCTTGAGCGAGATCGAGCAGCTCCCGGTCGAGCCCGACAACCCGGCCCGGATCGTCATCGACGAGCGTTCGGGGATCATCGTGATCGGCGACAAGGTGCGGATCAGCCGGGTCGCGGTCGCCCAGGGGAACCTCACGGTGCGGATCACCGAGACCCCGCAGGTCTCCCAGCCCAACCCCCTGGCCGGCGGCGAGACGGTGGTGGTGCCGCGGACCAACGTCGAGGTCGACACCCAGCCCGAGCGCAAGCTCGTCGTGCTCGAGACGGGGGCGACCCTCGACGCGCTGGTCGACGGGCTCAACGCGCTCGGGGTCGGGCCGCGCGACATGATCGCGATCATCCAGGCCATCAAGGCGGCCGGTGCGCTGCAGGCCGAGATCGAGGTGATGTGATGGACGCTCGCGTGACACCCGCGGCGGCGCCGGCCGCCCCGGCCGGGCGGGCCGATCCGGCCGGCCGGCCGCACGAGGCCGCGGTCGAGTTCGAGGCCGTGTTCCTCTCCCAGATGCTGCGCGGCATGAGCGGCGGGCTCGGCGCGGATGGGCCGTTCGGCAAGGAGCCGTTCGGCAGCCTGCTGATCGACGAATATGCCCGGCTGATCGCCAGGAGCGGCGGTGTGGGCATCGCTTCGGCCGTCCAGCGCGAACTCTTGCGCCTGCAGGAGGTGCAGCCGTGAGCGGCCTCGAGCGGATCGCCGTCTTGCTCACCTTGATCGAGCGGCTGTGCGAGGTGATGGCCCGGGAGGGCGAGTGCGTGCGCCGCATGGCGGTCGAGCGGATCGGCGAACTCCAAGAGGAAAAGCGCGCCTTGGCCCAGGCCTACGAGAAGGAGCTCGCGGCACTGCGCCGCGAGCCGGAGGCGGTGGCCGCCCTGCCGCTCGAGGCACGCCGCCAGCTCGAGGAGGGCATGCGCCGGCTGCAGGCCGCGTCCCGGCGCAACGCCGATTTGCTCGCCGCCGCCAAGACGGTGACCGAGCGCCTCCTGCGCCGGGTCACGGAAGCGCTCGCCGTGGAGCTGCCGGGCGCCGGCCCGGCCCCCGGTCGGACCGGCCGGGTCGTCGCCGTGAGTTTCGACCGCAGCGTCTGAGGAGCCGACGATGACGCTCGCCGCCACCCTCCGCACGGCCGTCACCGGCCTCGCCACGGCCCAACAGGCCCTCGCGGTCACCGCCCATAATGTCGCCAACGCCGGCACCGAGGGCTACGCCCGGAAGGTCCACGCCCAAGAGGCGATGGTCCTCGACGGCCGCGGCGCCGGGGCCCGCGCCCTCGACCCGCGCCGGGTGGCCGACGAGTTCCTCGTGGCGGAGCTGCGCGGCCGAAGCGCCCGGCTCGGCCGCAGCGCGGCCGTGGAGGACCTGCTGGGCCGCGTCCAGAGCGAGGTCTTCGGCGCCCCGGGCGAGACCGGCCGCGGCGTCCACGGCCGGGCGACCGCTCTGGCTTCGGCCGCCGAGGCGCTCGCCAACGATCCGACCAAGCCCCCGCTCCGCGCGCAGTTCCTGGGCGCCGCCGAGGAACTCGCGGCGGCGCTCGCCCGCGCCGGCGAGCAGGTCCAAGCGCTGCGCGGCGAGGCCGACCGGCGGATCGACCAGCTGGTCGACGCGATCAACGCCGACCTCGCGGCACTCGAACGGGTCAACGAGGAGATGGCCCGGGGTGGGCCGAGTGCCGAGCTCGAGGACCGGCGCGACCGGCTCCTGGCCTCGCTCGCCCGGCGCCTCGACATCTCGACCTATCGGCTCGAGGACGGCCGAGTGGCGGTCCATCTGCGCGGCGGCGAGCCGCTGCTCGAGGGGAGCCGGCGGGTGCTGGTCTACGACCCGGCCCCGGCGGTCTCGAACGCCACGCTGTTCGGCCCGATCGCGCTCTACGCCGCCCGCGACATCGACCCCGCCACCGGCGAGCCGGTCCCCGGGGCCACGGGAAGAGTCCTGGTGACCGGCGGGCTGCGGGCCGAGTTGCCGCCCGAGCTCGAGACCGGCACCCCGGCCGACGAGGCGCTGATCGTCCGCTCGCCGATGCGCGAGGGCGAGCTGCAGGGGCTGCTCGAGGCGCGCGACCGTCTCCTGCCGGAGCTCGCCGACCAGCTCGACGAGCTCGCCCGGATCACCCGCTACGCGCTGGATGCGGCGCACAACGCCGCGGTCGCCTGGCCGCCGCCCGAGAGCCTCACGGGCTCGCGCCTCGAGGACGGCACCTTCGACGCCTCGGCCCGCAGCGGCACCGCTTGGCTCGCGGTGATCGACCGGGCGAGCGGTGCCACCTTGCACACCGTGGCGATCGACTTGAGCCTCGATCTCGCCACCCTCGTGGGCCAGCTCGACGCCGACCTCACGGGCCACGGCGATGCCGCCCTCGACGGCGACGGCCGGCTCGTGATCGACCTCGGTGCCGGCAAGGGCATCGCCCTTGCCGACGGCGACGGCCGGATCACCGTGACCGACGCCGCGGGGCGCAGCTGGGATTACGGCTTCTCCCACTATTTCGGCCTCAACGACCTGTTCGCCGTCCACCCCCGGCGGCCGACCGCGCTGTCGCTCAGGGCCGAGCTCGCCGAGAATCCGTCGCTCTTGGCGACCGCCCGGCTCGACGTCGATCCGGGGCCGCCGCCCGTGGCCACGCTCGGCGGGCCCGGCGACCAGCGCGGTGCCCAGGGCCTGGCCGCGGCCTTCGCCCGCAGCGTGCCGACCGTGCCGCGCGGCGCTCTCGACCGACAGGCCTCGACGATCGGCGGCTACGCGGCCGACCTGATCGGGGCCACCGCGGTCCGCGCCGCCCGCGCGTCCGGCGCGGCCGAGGCCGATCGGACGATGGTCGAGGCGCTCACGACCCGGGTGGCCCAGGTCTCCGGGGTGAACATGGACGAGGAGCTCGCCCGCCTCGTCCTCTACCAGCAGGCCTATTCGGTTTCGGCGCGGATCGTGCGGATCACCGACGAGCTGTTCGACGAGCTCTTGAGCATCGGGCGCTGAGGGAGACGGCCATGACGACCCGCATCGGTGACCTCGGCCACGGCAACCTCTTGACCGGCTACCTCCAGCGCACGCAGGCGCGGGTCCGCGACGCCCAGCTCGACATCGCGAGCGGGGTGCGGGCGCAGCGCTGGGAGGAGATCGCCGACCGCGCCGCACTCCTGGTCGCGAGCCGCGAGCAGCGGCAGCTCACCGACCGCTTCGCGGCCGAGACCGAGAAGGTCCAGGGCCGGCTCTGGGCCACCGATGCGGCGCTCGCCGGGATCGGCGAGCTCGCCGAGCGGTTCCGCACCCTGCTCGTGGCCCGGCTCGGCGAGCCCGGGCCGAGCACGATCCCGCTCGATGCCGAGGTCGAGCAGATGGCCGACGAGCTGGCCGGGCTCCTGAACCGCCGGCTCGACGGCCGCTACCTGTTCGCCGGTAGCCGGACCGAGGCGGCCCCGGTCGAGCTGCCCGATCCGCTGCCGACCACGGTCGACCCGACCCTCTATTACCGGGGCGACGCGCTCGTGCCGACCGTGCGGGCCGAGCCGGGGGTCGAGATCGCCTACGCGACGACCGCGGCTGCCGAGCCCTTCGCCCAGCTGTTCGCGGCCCTCGGCCTGGCGCGCGAGGCCCATCTGGCGGACGACCGCGCCGGGCTCGAACAGGCCCTCGGCCTCGCCACCCGGGCCCTCGAGGGTGTGGCCGAAGAGCGAAGCCGGCTCGGTGTCGCCGGCGCCCGCCTCGAGAGCATCCTCGACGGCCACCGCGGTGCGTTGCTCTATCTCGACGAGATGATCGGCTCGATCGCCGACACCGACCTCGCCGAGGCCGCCGCCCGGCTGGCGCGCGACCAGGCGACGCTCGAGGCCAGCTACCTCGTCGTGGCCCGCCTCGCCCAGGCGAGCCTCGCCGACTATCTGCGCTGAGCCCGCGCGCGGCGGCCCGCAGCGTTAACCGATCGTCGACCTTTGCGCGTTAGCTTGCGCGCGTGTGGTACGGTGCAGGAGACCGGTGATGGAGCTTTCGCCTTCGACGCCCGGCGCGACCGCCGGCGAGCCGCCGCCGATCCGGCCGGAGCCGACCGGCCCTGCGGCCTCGCCGTCGGCTCCTCCGCCGACCGCCGGCGAGCCCGCGGAGGCGGCACCGGCGGTGGCGGCCGAGAGCCCCGAGGCATTCGGCACGCTGACCC
>JAILZQ010000147.1 GCA_023512415.1 Geminicoccaceae bacterium
GGCGGGCTACCGGGGGGCTTGCGCTGGCGTCGGCCGGGTGTAGCGCTACTGGCTGGAGGTGGGCTTCCCGGCCTCGACCCCGGTGCTGGCGGCGGCTTTGGAGGGGCGGCGGCTCGACGTGCTCGTCAACAATGCCGGGATCTACGGCCCGCGCGACCTCCGACTCGGGGCGATCGACTACGAAGCCTTCCGAGCGGTCCTCGAGACCAACACGCTCGGCCCGGTGCGGCTCACCGAGGCGCTCCTGCCGAACCTGCGGGCCGGGGCGCGCAAGACGGTGGTGACCGTTTCCTCGATCATGGGGTCGATCGCCCGGACCCAGAGCCCGGGCGCGCTCGTCTACCGGACCTCGAAGGCGGCCGTGAACATGGCCATGCGGTCGATCGCCACGGAACTCGGCGGCGAGGGGTTCACGGTCGTGGTCGTCCATCCGGGCTGGGTGCGGACCGACATGGGCGGGCCGAACGCGACCCTCGACGTCGGGACCAGCGTCGAGCACCTCGTCCGGCTGGTCGAGCGGCTGCGGCCCACCGACAACGGTCGGTTCTTCGACCACGACGGCAGCGAGCTGCCCTGGTAGCCGGGCTCGGCCGGCCGCCCGCTCAGCTCGGCTTCGAGGAGCCCTCGCCCGAGGCCCGCCGCCGCTCCTCCTCCTCGCGCTCCCGCAGATAGTCCTCGGTGGTCCGCGGACGGCGCGGCTCGCCCAGGGCGAACGGCCGGTCGCCGCGCTCGAACTCGGCGATCACCCGGCAATCCTCGCACATTCGAAGCCGCGCGATCTGCTCCTCGCTCCGGAACATCCAATGCGTGCCCGCGAGCTTCTCGACGATCCGCTCGACCGAGCTCTTGGTCCCGAACGGCTTGCCACAGCGCACGCAGCGCGCCGGCTCCTCTTCCTTGAGGGTCACGAACGCCCGGACCGACGGCTCGAAGCAGGCGCGCGGCTCGAGCCGGATCACCTTCTCCGGGCAGGTGTTGGCACACAAACCGCATTGCACGCAGGCCTCTTCCTTGAAGCGCAACATCGGTCGGTCGGGGTCGGCCGCGAGCGCCCCGGTCGGGCAGGCGCCCACACAAGCGTGGCAGAGCGTGCAGCCCTCGACCTCGACGAGCACCCGGCCCAGCGGTGCGCCCGTCGGCAACGGTACCTGGGGGACGGGGGCCGGCGCGTGCTCGTGCAGGCGGTCGAGCACGAGCCGCAAGAGGCTGCGCTTGCCGCCGATCGCGACCAGATCCCGCGCCGGCAAGGGGGCGACCAGCGGCAGGTCCCAGAGCATCGTTTCGAGCGCGTCGGGATCGTCGCTCGCGAGGGTGGTGACGCGGTCGGCCCCGTAGCCGAGACCGTCCAAGAGGGCGGCGAGCTGGTCGAGATTGGCGCGCAACCCCGTGAGCTCGGGCTCCTTGCGCGGCGGAACGAGGATCACGAGGCGGCTCGCGCCGAGGGCCACGGGTGCCGCGAGCACCTCGAGACCGAGCTGGCCGAGCTCGCCGACCGCGAAGGGGAGAACGCGGGCCGGCAGGCCGCGGCCGAGCCGGGCGATCATCGCGATCATCTCCTCGCCGTGGCGCGCCTCGTGGACGAGCAGCACGGCGTCGCGGCCGCCCGCTGCGTGATAGGTGCGCAGGAGCGTGCGCAACCGCTCGAGCAGCGTGGCGGGTGGCGGGGCGGCGTAGGTGGCGGCCCCGGTCGGGCAGACACCTGCACAACTGCCGCAGCCGGCGCAGACGAACGGGTCGATCGCGACATGGTCGCCCGCCGGGGTGATCGCCCCGGTCGGGCATTGCTCGAGGCAACGGGTGCAGCCGACCCGCCGCGAGCGGGAATGGGCGCAGAGCTCGGCCGTGAAGGTCACGTAGCGCGGCTTCTCGAACTCGCCCACGAGCTCGGTGAGGTCGAAGAGCGCGCGCTCGACCGCGAGCGGATCGCGCGGATCGACCCGCCGGTAGCCGTCCCGCTTGCCCGGGGCCGTCACGAGTGGGGCGCCGCCGGACAGGTCGAGGACGAGATCGGCCTCGAGCTCGCTCTTCGCGGTCGGCGTGCCGAAGCGGAGCTCGGCGCGGGAGGAGGGGATCACCACGGCGGCGTCCTCGACCGTGGCGGTGAACGCGCCGAGGTGACCCGCGAGCCGGACGATCCGTCCGCGCAGGATCGGGAACCGGACGATCGAGGGGGGTACGAGCCCCGCCGACTCGCGCAGCACGAGGGTCGGGGTGAGCCGGCCGGCGAGCCGTTCGGCCGCGGCGAGCGCGACCTCGCCCGCGCCGTAGACGAGCACGCGGCCCTGCGAGCGCAGCTCGAGGGCCGGGGTGGGTGGCACTTCGACCGTGGCCTCGGCCAGGAGTGCCGCGATCTTGGGCCCGGCCGCGCGCGCCTCGGCCGACCAGCCGGCGCGCTCGCGGAGGTTGGCGAAGAGCGTCGTCCCGCCCGCCTCTTGGGCGGTCTCGAGGAACAGGGGCGCTTCCTGCGTGCAGCCGACCAGGAGCGGCTCGCCCGCGGCCGCGGCCTCGCGGAAGGCCGCGAGCTCGGCGCGGCAGAGCCGGTCGAAGAGCTCGGGCGCCCCGGTCGCGCCCGTGGCGCGGGCGAGGGCCGCCGCATCGAGCGGGATCGTGCCTTCGCAGGTGCACAACAGGCAACGCCGGCCGGCCAGCCGCATGGAGGCTTCCTCGCGCGATGTCGATCCGCCCCGAGCCTCTACCAGAGCCCGGCGCGGGCGGGCTAGAATCGTTCGCGGAACCGGTCGAAGGAAGCGCGATGAGCGAAAGGCGGGCGATCCTCGAGCTCGGCGTCGTGGTCGAGCGGCGGCGTGGTGTCACGCGCTGGGCGGAGTGGCTGTGGCGGCCGGTCGAGGTCGTACCCGGTGTACCCGCGGGCGAGCCCTGGCGGCTCCTCGTGGAGGGCGAGGGCTGGACGCGCTGGCTCGCCGGGACCTTGCCGCTCGAGCTGCACCACAAGGAGACCGCCGACTACCGCCTCGCGCTCTCGGCCACGCCGCCGCAGCTCTACGTCGTGCTCCGGCCGAACGAGGCGGACCCCGAGCGGCCTTGGCGGCCGTTCTTGATCACCGCCTCGCCGTTCGAAGCGCAGATCTACGCCGAGCCGGGCGACGCCCTGGTCGAGGCGGTGCCGATGCCGGAGCCGCTGGTCGCCTTCGTCCAGGAGTTCGTCGAACGGCACCCGAACGAGGAACCGTTCCTGAAGCGCCGGCGCAAGGCGGCCGAGGCGGCGCCCGACGCGCCGAGCGAGTTCGAGGTCCTGGTCCCGGGCGGAGGGCGGTCGTGACCCGCGGGATCGAGGACGAAGTGGGCTCCTTCCTGGCGCGCTGGTCGCGGCGCAAGGCGGCGGCCCGGCGCGGCGCACCCGAGCCCGAGCCCCCTCCACCGGTCCCGCGAGCGGCCGAGGAGGCAGCCGGTCCGAAGCCGGACGAAGGCGAGCCGGCCGAGGTGCGGACGGCCCCGCAGCCGCGGGCCGAGAACGCGCTGCCGGAACTCGACCTCGCGAAGCTGCCGGATCCCGACACGCTCGATGCCACGAGCGACTTCAGCGTCTTCATGCAGCCGGGCGTCCCGCCCGAGCTCAAAAGGCGGGCGTTGCGGCGCTTGTGGAAGGTGAACCCGATCATCTCGACCCCCGACGGCACGGACGACTACTACATCGTCCACGACTTCTCCGACGCGAGCACGGTGGTGGCCGACCTCAAGACCGTCTACCGGGTCGGCCGCGGGATGGTCGCGGCCATCGAGGAGGTCGCGGAAGAGCCCGACGCCCCTGCCCCGGCCGAGCCGGCAGCCCTCAGGGCCGGCTCGCCGGGTCCCGAGGGACCGGCGTCCGGGCCGAGCGTGGCGTCGACCGACGGTGCCGTGTCCGAAGGAGCGCGCGCGGCGCCGCCCGAAGCCGGCTCGCTTCCTCCGCCCCCCCTCTTGTCGGGCGGTCGGAGCGGTTCTAGTGTGCGCGAAGTCGAAGGTCGGACGCGCGGGGGAGGCGGCGACCGGACCGGATGACGTGGATGAGGGAGCCAGACGAAGCAGCGGTGGCGGCGAGCGGCGAGATCGACGTCGATGCGTTGCGGGCCGCGACCTACCGTCTGCTCGCCCGCTTCTTGGCCACCCCGCCTGACGCGGAGGCCCTCCGGGTGGCGAGCCGGCTCGGCGAGCCCGAGACGGAGTTGGGCCGCGCGCTTTCGCTGTTCGCCCGGATCGCGGCGGCGACGTCGCCGGCCCAAGCGGCAGACGAGTATCACGAGCTCTTCATCGGGGTCGGGCGCGGCGAGCTGGTGCCGTACGGATCCTTCTATCGGACCGGGTTCCTGAACGAGAAGCCGCTCGCGCTGTTGCGTGAGGACCTGGCCGCGCTCGGCATCGCCCGGGCCCAGGACAATCCCGAGCCCGAGGACCACATCGCGAGCTTGTGCGAAGTCATGGCGGGACTCGCGGAAGGGCGGTTCGGCGAGACCGGCCTGGCCACGCAGCAACGTTTTTTCGACCGGCATCTGGCACCCTGGGCGGGTCGGTTCTTCGCCGACCTCGAGGCGGCCCGAGCGGCCCGCCTCTACCAGCCGTTGGGTACGGTCGGTCGGCTGTTCGTCGAGATCGAGCGGACCGGCTTCGCGCTCGCGGCTTGAGCGCGCGGCGGTCCGGAGGGTTCACGAGGTAGGGGAAGGAAGGCGGACGATGAGCGAGCAGCGGCAAGACAAGGGGCACGGGCGGCGCGACGTCCTCAAGCTCGCGAGCCTCGGCAGTGTCGCGGCGGCCGCCGTCACGATCGCCGGCAAGGGCGAGGCGAAGGCGGCCGAGGAGCCGGGCCGCGCCACCGGCTACCGCGAGACCGACCACGTCAAGCGCTATTACGCGACGGCCCGCCTCTGAGCGCGGCCGCGGACGAGACCCGGACGAGGAGGCCAGCACCATGCTGAAGAAGAGGAGCAACGGGTCGCCGGCGGCGGGCGCGTTCGGCCAGCTGCAGGCGGCGCTCGCGGGCGGCACGATCGATCGGCGCGGCTTCCTGCGCCGGTCCGGCCTCACCGCGGGCGGCCTCGCCGCCGCTGCCGCTATGTCCACCGGGATGGTCACCCGGGCTGAAGCGCAGGTCCAGGCGGCCAAGGGCGACGTCAAGCGAGTCAAGACGATCTGTACCCACTGTTCGGTGGGCTGCACGGTCGTGGCCGAGGTCCAGAACGGGGTCTGGGTGGGCCAAGAGCCCGGCTTCGACGGCCCCTTCAATCTGGGCGGCCACTGCGCGAAGGGCGCCTCGGTGCGTTGGCTGGCGCACGGTGAGCGCCGCCTCAAGTACCCGATGAAGCTCGTCGACGGGAAGTACACGCGGATCTCGTGGGACCAGGCGATCGCCGAGATCGGCGACAAGCTGCTCGAGATCCGCGACAAGTCGGGCCCGGACAGTGTGTACTGGCTCGGCTCGGCCAAGTTCAGCAACGAGCAGGCCTATCTGTTCCGCAAGCTGGCCGCGTTCTGGGGCACCAACAATTGTGACCACCAGGCGCGGATCTGCCATTCGTCGACGGTCGCGGGCGTGGCCAACACTTGGGGCTACGGCGCGATGACGAACTCCTACAACGACATCCAGAAGTCGAAGCTGATCTTCTTGATCGGCGGCAACCCGGCCGAGGCGCATCCCGTTTCGCTCCTGTTCCTGCTCCGCGCCAAGGAGCAGAACAACGCGCCGCTCATCGTGTGCGACCCGCGCTTCACGCGCACCGCGGCGCATGCCGACGAATATGTGCGGTTCCGTCCCGGCACCGACGTCCCGCTCATCTGGGGCATCCTCTGGCACATCTTCGAGAACGGTTGGGAGGACAAGGAGTTCATCCGCAAGCGCGTGTGGGGCATGGAGCAGATCCGTGCCGAGGTGAAGCGCTGGACGCCCGAGGAGGTCGAGCGGGTGACCGGCGTGCCCGGCAGCCAGCTCCGCCGCGTCGCCATGTTGATGGCCAACAACCGGCCCGGGACGGTGATCTGGTGCATGGGCGGGACCCAGCACACGATCGGCAACAACAACGTCCGCGCTTACTCGATCCTCCAGCTCGCGCTGGGCAACATGGGGGTGGCCGGCGGCGGCACCAACATCTTCCGCGGCCACGACAACGTCCAAGGTGCGACCGACATGGGCGTCACCGTGGACAGCCTGCCCGCTTATTACGGGCTCGCCGAGGGCTCGTGGAAGCACTGGGCGCGGGTCTGGGGCGTCGACTACAATTACCTGCTCGGCCGGTTCGGCACCAAGGACGCCGACGAGAAAGCGCGCAAGGCGCTCATGGAGAAGGCCGGTATCCCGGTCTCGCGCTGGTTCGACGGCGTGCTCGAGGCCAAGGAGAACATCGACCAGCCGGACAATGTCCGGGCGATGATCTTCTGGGGCCACGCGCCGAACTCGCAGACCCGGCTGCCCGACATGAAGCGGGCGATGGAGAAGCTCGACCTCTTGGTGATCATCGACCCCTACCCGACCGTGAGCGCCGTGCTGCACGATCGGAAGGACGGCGTCTATCTCCTGCCGGCGGCGAGCCAGTTCGAGGTGCGCGGCTCCGTGACCGCCTCGAACCGCTCGTTGCAATGGCGCGAAAAAGTGTTCGGGCCGTTCTTCGAGGCCAAGCCCGATCACGAGATCATCTATTTGTTCGCGAAGAAGTTCGGCTTCGCCGACCAGATGTTCAAGAACATCAAGGTCGAAGGCAACGAGCCGGTGCCGGAGGAGGTGCTGCGCGAGATCAACCGGGGGGCCTGGTCGATCGGCTACACCGGCCAGTCGCCGGAGCGTCTCAAGCTGCACATGGAGTACCAGCACACTTTCGACAACGTGACGCTGCGGGCGGTCGGCGGTCCGTGCCACGGGGATTATTACGGCTTGCCCTGGCCGTGCTGGGGCACGCCCGAGATGAAGCATCCCGGCAGCGCCAACCTCTACGACACCTCCTTGCCGGTCGCGGAAGGCGGCGGCTGCTTCCGCGCGGCCTGGGGTGTCGAGCGCGACGGGCAGTCGCTCCTCGCCGAGGGCAGCTGGCCCAAGGGCTCCGAGATCGAGGACGGCTATCCCGAGTTCACCATGGAGTTGCTCCAGAAGCTCGGCTGGGACAAGGACCTGACCGATGCCGAGCGGGCGGTGATCGAGCAGGTCGGCGGCCCCAACGCGAATTGGCGGACCGACATCTCGGGTGGCATCATCCGGGTGGCGATCAAGCACGGCTGCATGCCGTACGGAAACGCCAAGGCGCGGGCCGTGGTCTGGACCTTCCCCGACCCGGTGCCGGTGCACCGCGAGCCGCTCTACGCGCCCGATCGCGAGCTCGTCGCCAAGTACCCGACCTACGCGGATCGCAAGCTCCATCGCCTGCCGGTCCTCTACAAGTCGATCCAGGACAAGGATTTCTCGAAGGAGTACCCGATCGTCCTCACCTCCGGACGACTCGTCGAGTACGAGGGCGGTGGCGACGAGACCCGCTCGAACCCGTGGCTCGCCGAGCTGCAGCAGCACATGTTCGTCGAGATCAACCCGTTCGACGCGAACAGCCTCGGGGTGCGCGACGGTGCCTGGGTCTGGGTGGAGGGCCCGGAGAAAGGCAAGGTCAAAGTCAAGGCGATGGTCACCGAACGGGTCGGACGCGGCGTGGCCTTCATGCCGTTCCACTTCGGCGGCTGGTTCCAGGGCAAGGATCTCCGGTCGAAGTACCCGACCGGTAACGATCCCTACGTCCTCGGCGAATCGACCAACACGGCGCAAACCTACGGCTACGACTCGGTGACCCAGATCCAAGAGACCAAGACCACCCTCTGCCGGATCTGGGCGGCCTGAGGCGGGAGGCTTCGATCATGGCTCGGATGAAGTTCCTCTGCGACAGCGAGCGCTGCATCGAGTGCAACGCCTGCGTCACCGCCTGCAAGAACGAGCACGAGGTGCCGTGGGGCATCAACCGCCGGCGGGTCGTCACGCTCAACGACGGCAAGCCGGGCGAACGGTCGATCTCGGTCGCCTGCATGCACTGCTCGGACGCGCCGTGCATGGCGGTCTGCCCGGTCGACTGCTTCTACCAGACCGAGGAAGGGGTGGTCCTGCACAGCAAAGATCTGTGCATCGGCTGCGGCTACTGCTTCTACGCCTGCCCGTTCGGGGCGCCGCAGTTCCCGCAGGCCGGCAATTTCGGCTCGCGCGGCAAGATGGACAAGTGCACCTACTGCGCGGGCGGGCCGGAGGAGGACCATTCGGATGCCGAGTTCCGCAAGTACGGGCGGAACCGGCTCGCCGAGGGCAAGCTGCCGATCTGCGCCGAGATGTGCTCGACCAAGGCGCTGTTGGCCGGTGACGGCGACACGATCGCGAACATCTACCGGGAGCGGATCGTGGCGCGCGGCTTCGGCGCGGGGGCCTGGGGCTGGGGCACGGCCTACCAGCAGAAGGGTGGTGTCTGAGGCCCTTTTCCACAGCCCCCAAC
>JAILZQ010000148.1 GCA_023512415.1 Geminicoccaceae bacterium
CCGCGAGCAAAGGCGGTCTACCACGCCGAGCTCGGCCGCCTCGGGCGTCACGAAGCTGCCCATCTGAGCGAGCACGACGATCAAGGCGCATTGCCGTAGAAAGGTGCTCTTGCCCGCCATGTTGGGGCCGGTCACGAGCCAGAGCCGGTCGTCGGGGCCGAGCTCCAGATCGTTGGCGACGAAGGCCCGCTGTTCGGCGGCGAGCGCCGCCTCCACCACCGGATGGCGGCCTCCCGAGATCCGGATGCGCGGCTGCTCGTCGACCACGGGGCGGGTCCAGCGACGTTCACGAGCGAGCTCGGCGAGTGATACCGACACGTCGATCTCGGCGAGAGTGCGGCCGGTCTTCGCGATCTCCTCGGCGGCGGCGAGCACTTGGGCGCGCAGCTCCGCGAAGAGTTCGAGCTCGCGTTCGAGGGCCCGATCGGCCGCCTGGGCTATCCGCTCGGCCAATTCCGCGAGTTCAGGGGTGCCGAAACGGCCCGCGCCGGCCATGCTCTGGCGCAGCGTGAAGCCCGGCGGGACCTTTGCGAGCTGGCTCGCGGGCACTTCGACGAACCAGCCGAGCACTTGATTGTGGCGGACCTTGAGCGAGCCGACGCCGGTCGATTCGCGATAACGTGCTTCGAGCGCCGCCAAATGGCGTTGGGCCTCGTCGCGCAACCCGCGTTGCTCGTCGAGGGCGGGATCGGCCCCGGCGCGAACGAGGCCGCCGTCGCGGGCGAGAAGCGGCGGCTCGTCGACCAGAGTGCTCGCGATCCGATCGGCGAGGTCGCCGAGGTCGGGCAGACCGCGGGCGAGGTCGGCGAGTGACGGGTCGGCTTTCCCCAAGAGCTCACGCAATTGCCGCGCCACCGCGAGGGCACGACCGACAGCCACGAGATCCCGCTGGCCACCGCGGCCGACAGCGAGCCGCGAGAGTGCCCGCTCGAGATCCGGGCAGCGGGCCAACGCCTCGCGCGTCGACGCGCGGAGTTGGTCGTCGAGCAGCATGGCCTCGAGCCGATCGAGCCGCGCCCGGATCACATCGACCTCGGCCGAAGGCGCGGCGAGTCGCTCTGCCAGGAGTCGAGCGCCGGCGCTCGTTCGGGTCCGGTCGATCGTCGCCAGGAGGCTCGTCGAGGGATCCCCCGCCAGGCTCCGCATCAGCTCGAGATTGCGCCGGGTGGCCGGGTCCATTTGCAGGAGGCTGCGCGGCGCGACCCGCTGCGGACGGCCGAGACGGGGCAGCACGCCTTTTTGCGTGAGTTCGAGGTAGTCGAGCAGGCCGCCAGCCGCGGCAATCTCGGCGCGCCCCAAGGCGCCGAGCGCGGCCACGTCGGCCACACCGTAAAAGGCCGCCAGGCGGCGGGCCGCGGCCGAGCTGTCGAAGGCCCCGTCACGCAAACGGGTGAGCCGCTCGCGGCAGTCGCCGAACAACCCCAGGAGACGGGGATCTTCGGCCAGCCGCTCGGCCAGGAGCACCTCGCCCGGTTCGATCCGAGCGAGGAGGGCGGGAAGGCCCGCCTCGTCGACCGGTTCGGTCCAAAGCTCGCCGGTCGAGATGTCGACCCAAGCGCTTCCCCATTCGTCGCGCACCCGGGCGATTGCCAGCAGATGGTTGTGTCGGCGCGCCTCGAGCAGGCCGTCCTCGGTGAGCGTTCCGGGGGTCACGATGCGGACGACGTCGCGGCGGAGAAGCGGCTTGCCGGGTCGCTTGCGAGCTTCGGACGCATCCTCGAGTTGCTCGCAAATAGCCACTTTGTGGCCCCTGCGGATCAACTTTTGGATATACGGCTCGACATTGTGCGCCGGGACGCCGCACATCGGGATGTCCTGGCCTTGATGTCGGCCCCGCCGAGTGAGCGCGATCTCCAGAACCGGCGCCGCCTCGATCGCGTCCTCGAAAAACAGCTCGTAGAAGTCGCCCATCCTGAAGAACAGCAACGTCCCCGGATGGGCCGCCTTGAGCTCCTGGTACTGGGCGATCATGGGCGAGGCGGGCTCGTCGGGTCGGCCGGCTGGAGCGGTCACCGCTCTGTCACCCGCCTGCCGTTGAGTTGAGCCCCCGAGCCACGATAATAGCACGGGGTTGGTACGGCTTCCCGGGAGTGGGTTGACGAGTCATCGCGCTCTGGTTGAATTGGCATGCAGGCGAGCTCGCGTGCCCAACCGTAATGGTGGCGCGATCGGCTCGGGTCGGGAGTTGGTAGCCCATGTTGCGCGAGGATCCGTCGTCGCGGAGGGACGCCCGAGCAACGAGGGGGAGCACCTCGTGACCGCCGGGCAGACCGAGCTCCAGGCGGGTCTGGCTGCGATCCTGCCCGGGAGCTGGCAGGCCGCGCTCGCTGCCGCCGAGGAGCTGGCGCGGCGCCTCCAATACCTGGATTGGCAGGACCGAGCCAAGCTGCTCGACGAGTACCTCTGGATCGAGGCTCGGACGCGCCTTTCGACGGACGGCGTGACCGCGGTGGTCAACCGCCATCCGGAGATCTTCCGGCGCGGGCATCCGGCCGTGGCCTACGCCACATGGTGCACGGCGATCGTTGCGAGCGTGCTCCAGCTGCTCGGCGAAGACGGCCGCGCCGATTGCGCCGAGCACGCCTTGACGCTGCTCCTCTCGCGGTGGCCGGCGCACCAGGATTCCGCCGACGCGTGGCTCGAGCGAGCCACGCCCGAGGACCTGCAGCGCGAGCTGGCCAAGCTGCCCGGCTATGCGTTCCTTCTCCTCACTCTGAGCCCGAACGACAGCGCCGAAAGCTTCATCGCTCGCGACGCGTTCTGGACGGCGATGCTGGGTTGAGTGAGAGGGGCTCGGGCCGGAGCACGCGTATCGAGACCGCGTCGCTGCGGCCGCGCGCGTCGATCACCCGGAGCACCGCGAAACCCTCCTCGGAGGGTTGCCAGGGACTGTCTCGGCGGCGATCCCTTCGAACGACGGGCTCATCGTCGACCAGCCAGCGATAAGGTGGCTCGCCACCGGAAGCACGCAGCGGCAGCTCGGCGCCGACGGGGACGAGGACGGTACTGCCAGCGACCGGGAAGGTGATCCGTGGACCTCTTCCGGTGAACGCGACCCCGCGACTCCTCGGCTCCAGCCGCACCAGCGCCGGTGGCACCGGGCCGGCCAGGGGATGGTCCCGCGGCAGAGGCATCAGATGCTGTTCGGGAAGCAGGGCCATGAGGTGGAACAGGAGCGGCGCCGCGGTTCCCGGCCCGTTGCAGACCGAACAGGCGGCACCGTCCGCTCTGCCGACCCAAATCCCCACCACATGGCCACCATCGAAGCCGATCGCCCACCCGTCACGATACCGGTGCGAGGTCCCGGTCTTGTATGCGACGGGACGCGGCGAAGCAGGAATGCCGTTCGGACGGGCCAGCTCGGCGAGGATCGCCGCCACGGCTCTGGCCGTCGCCGGCGCCATCAGCGCCGGCCCGGGCTCTCCGAGCCCGTGGGGCTCGTCGCGCGGCCGGATCGGCCGGCCATCGCGGGCGAGAGCTCCGTAGATGTGTACGAGATCGATCAGACGCGTTCCGACACCGCCGAGTACCAGCGGCAGACCGGGAGTTGGCGTGCCCGGCCCCACTTCGAGCACGATCCCGGACTCGGCGAGGCGCTGCAGCAGGGTAACAGGGCCTACGCGCTCGGCGAGCTGGACGGCCGGCAGATTGAGCGAGCGTTGCAACGCTTCGCGCAGCGTCACGTCACCGTCGAAGCCGCCGTCGAAATTGCCCGGCGCCCAGTCGTCGAAGCGCATCGGCCGGTCGGTCACGAGCGTGCCCGGATGGGCGATCCCGGCGTCGAAGGCGAGGCCGTAGACGAAAGGTTTCAGGGTGGAGCCCGGCGAACGAACAGCGAGGCCGTGGTCGAGCATCCCAGCCCGTCGCGCATCGAGGTAGTTCCCACTCCCCACCCAGGCGCGGATCGCTCCGCTCGCCACCTCCGCCACGATGATCGCGAGGTCGACGGGTGGCGGTAGCCGATCCAGTTCGGCGCGAGCGAGCCGCTCGACGGCGCCCTGCAGGTCGCGGTCGAGGGTCGTTTCCACGCGTGCGCCCGGCGGGGCAGCGCGCGCCCGCCTTTCGGCGAGGTGCGCCGCGAGGAAAGGCATCGGCCGGCGTGCCTCGGGAAGGGCTGCCGTCCGAGCCGCCTGCGCGGTGGCCGGGTCGAGGACACCGACTTCGACCGCGCGCGCGAGGATCCGATCGCGCGCCCGCCGAGCCGCGATCGGGTCGAGGTCCGGTCGAACCCGAGCCGGTGCCTGGGGAAGGGCCACCAAGAGGGCGGCCTCGGCCGGGCTGAGCCGGGTCGGCTCGCGACCGAACCAAGCGAGCGCGCCCGCCCGCAGCCCCTCGAGGTTTCCCCCCATCGGAGCGAGCGTGAGATAGGCCTCGAGCACCCCCATCTTCCCGAGCCGCCACTCGAGCTGGATCGCGCGGAACGCCTCGATCACTTTGGAAGAGAACGTGCGTGGCCGGGGCTCGAGCAGGCGTGCCACCTGCATGCTGAGGGTCGAGGCGCCGGAGATCACGCGGCCGTTCCGGACCGCTTGGGCGACGGCGCGCAGGACGGCCAGCGGATCGACCCCCGGATGCCACCGGAACCGCCGGTCTTCGATCGCCAGGAGAAGGGAGAGATAGAGCGGGTCGACGTCGGCGGTGCGGGTTCGAAGGCGCCAGGTGCCTTCGGCCGTCGTGAACGGGCGCAAGAGCTCGCCGCGGCGGTCGAGGACGAAGGTCGAGGTTCGCTCGAGGCGATCGAGCGGCGGCGGGAAGAGGCGATCGACGGTCCACAATGTCGCCGCGGCGAGGCCGGCCCCGAGAGAGAGCAGCGCCGCAAGTCTCCTCGCGCGCACGGCGGCCTCAGCGGCCGGTCACCACGAGCCGGCCGGTGGAGGTCCGGGCGAACAGCGCCGGGGCGTACATGTCCTCGACCTGGGCACCGGGGAGGACGTAGCTGCCGGGGGTGATCGCCCGCGCCAAGTAGGCGACGCGGAACTGCGGGCGATCCGGCGAAAGATCGAAAGCCGCCACGAACCGATCGTCGCGTAGGCCCGTGAAGAGCGGCGCCTCGAGCTCGCCGAGCCACTGGAGCTGCTCGATCGCGGGCGAACCCTCGAGCCGCACGCTTTCGAGTTCGATCCCGGCCGGCAGCAGGTCGACCAAGAGGGCTCGATGGTGTCCCGGTTCGCTCACCCGTCCCTCCAACAGCACCATGAGCTGCTGGTTCTGGCGAACGCGACCGAGGTCGACCGGCTCACCCCGGGGAGTCAGGAAGCGCCGCTCGAGCGAGAACCCGCGGTGCTCGGCCGGGCCGCCGGCGGAAGGGATGCCCGTCACACCGATGGCCACGTAGAGCGGGCCGGCCCCCAAGTTGCGCAGCTCCAGCTGTTCGCGAGAAGCACCGAGCGGAAGGTTCCGCAGGAATGGGCCTCGGCCCGAGAGCCGTTCGCTGCCCAGCGCCGCCTCGACCGCCCCCCACTCGCCCTGAAGAGCCGCCGCGGCCCGGACGAGCCAGGCCTGCTCCTGGGTGCTGAGCCACCGCTCGGCCGCAGCCCGTACGGCCACCTTCTCGGCAAGGGGCAGGATCGCTCCGGGCGACAGCAGGTTCTCCTCGGCGCCCACGGCGAGCACGAGGGCGCCGTCCCGGAGCTCCGAGCCGTAATCGGCAAGCCACACGCGGTCGGTGATCACGCGTCCCGCACCGAGCCCGGCGATCAACCGGCCAGCGAGATCGCGTTCACCGTACCGCTGCAGGGCGGCGGCCAGCTGGATTCGGGCGGCGTCGCTCGGGAGACGCGGCTCGGCGCGCAGCGCCAGATAGCGGAGCCGCGAGGGATCGAGCCCGCCGGTGCGGGCCAAGACGAGAGCCGCGTAAGCGCTGGCCGCGAGCTCGGCCGGGCTCTCCCCGAGGCCCCCGAGCCGGGCCGCGAGCCATGCGCGGTTGCGTGCGATCAGGCTCTCCGGCACCGGCACGCCAGCGATGCTCGCAGCCTCCAAAAAATCCTGTACGTAAGCCGTGAGCCACAGCTCGCGCTCGCCGCTCGCCGACCAGGCACCGAAGCCCCCGCCCGCACTCTCCAGCGACACGAGCCGGCCGATCGCCCGTTGTGCCGCGTCCTCGGGCCGGGCGAGACCCGGGACGCCGCCGAGGCGGGCGGCCGAGAGGAGCGGCAGCGCCCGGCTCACGATCTGCTCGGTGCAGCCATAGGGATAGCGCTCGAGTTCGGCCAAGAGACCCGGCACGTCGAGCGCCGGCACGGTCGAGAGCACGACGCCGAGGCGGCCCGTCCCCGGTAAAAACTCGCTTGCCAGGGCCGGCCCGAGGCCCAGGGTGTGCCCGGGCTCGAGCACCACGAGCTGGCGGCGCGTGAGCCAAGGTTGCGCTGCCCGCACCGCGAGTTCGAACGTGCGTTCCAGCCGGAACCCCTCGGGGCCGGTCGCGAGGAGCCGAATACGGCCGCTACCCGGAGCCGAGCCCGCGGTCAGCGCGAGGGGCGCGAACCGGCGCCGGCCGGGTACGACATCGCGGAAGGTGAGAGCGGTCCGATCGAGGGTCAGTGGGCCCGTGGTCTCCAGGCGGACCTCGTAGGTTCCGGGCGGTGCCTCCGCGAGCACGAGATCGAGCCGGACGTCGGCGCGGTCGCCGGGCGCGAGGAAGCGGGGCAACGCGAGTTCGGCCTGGAGCGGCGGCCGGACCAGCACCGCAGTCTGGGCTGCACCGACGCGAGCGCGGCTCCAGGCGACCAGCATGAGCCGGAGTCGGCCGGTGAAGTCGGGCACTTCGAAAGAGACCTCCAGGCTTCCGTCGGGGCCCGGCTCGAGTGGCCCGGTCATCGTGGCGACCGTTTTGAAAGTCCGCACGTCCAGGCCTTGGAGCTGGAGCGCCGCCCGCCGGTCGCCGCCGGCGGCAACCCGACCGATCTCGCCCACCGGGTCGACGAGCCGGCCGTAGACGTCGCGTAGCTCGATGCCGAGTGCCCGCCGGCCGAGATAATGGCCGACCGGGTCCGGAGGCACGAATCGGGTGAGGCCGAGAATCGCGTCGTCGACCATCGCCGCGACCACCCGGACCGGGCCCTCCTCCGGTGGAATGCCGAGTTGCATCTTGGCAACGAGGGTGGTCCCCGGACGTGCCACCTCCGGGGCCTCGAGGGCGACGTCGAGGCGACGCTCGGCGAGCGGACCCGGCAACCAAGCCGCCCCCACCGCGCGCAGCGGTAGTCGCGGCAGGACGGCTCCGGAGGCGCTCACGGCGCTCGCCAGGAGATGCATTCCTCCGGGGCCTATCGGCCCGACCTCGAGCTCGTGCGTAGCACCACCTTTCGGCACGGTGAGCTCGTGAACCGCGCGAACCGCGGCGTCGGCCACGAACAGGGTGACCCGAGCATCGAAGGTCGGCTCGAGCCGGACCTTCACCCGGCCCGGCTCCCCTCCCGGCTCGACCGAGAGGGCCAGCTTCTCCGGTCGGTCGGAGGTTGCCTCCCCGGCCCACCAGCCGACGCCGAACCGCAAGCTCGTGGCCGCTGTACCCTCGGGATCGTGAACCTCGATCCGGTAGCGTCCGCTGCGGACCGGGACGACGAGCCGGCCGCGGCCGGCGGCGTCGATCCGGAGGCCGCCGCCGGTCACCACGCTGTCCCGCACCACTGGCTCGAACTCCCAGCGCCCGCCACGCTGGAACCATGCGTAGTCGTGCTCTTCGGCGAGCAGCTCCCACTCGAGAACGGCCGGTCCGAACGGGCGACCCTCCGGATCGACGAACGCCACATCGAACGTGGCCTCGGAGGCCTCGGGAAGCGGGCCCGCGAATTCCGCTCTGAGGCCGATCATGCTGCCTGCGGCTCGCAACGGCACGACCGTCTCGGCCTGCGCCGCTCGGCCGTCGACGTCGAGCAGGCGCCCGCGGAGCACGGCCTCGAGCGGTCGGCTCGTCTGCGGCACGGATTCGAGCGAGAGCTCGACCTCGGCCGATCCCTTCTCGTCGGCCACGAACGCGACAGGTGGCACGGCTTGGGGGAGGAAACTCTCCTGAACGAGCCCGAACGAGAAACCCGGCAGCTCCGGGAAAGGTGTTCCGGCCGGGCGGACCACGAGTTCGACCTCGCCTTCGAGCCCGGCGGCGGGGGCCCCGAAGAGGTAGCGACCCTCGATCCGCACGGCGATCGGAGCGGCGGGGTCGGGCCGTGGGCTCGCCGGCGCGAGTGAGAGCTCGAGCCTCGGGGGGACGAAGTCCTCGACCACGAAGCTCGTGGACCCGATGGCGGGGGCGTCGGCGCCGGCGTGCGCGGTCACGCTCCAAACACCGCTGAAGGCGTCCGGTGCGACCTCGAAGCGGGTCGTGGCGCCGCCGAGCGGATCGCCCGGCAGCGCTCGCTGAAGGACCTCGACCCCGTCCGGACGGACGAGCTTCAAGGTGACCGGCAAGTCGGCCACCGCCTCGGCC
>JAILZQ010000149.1 GCA_023512415.1 Geminicoccaceae bacterium
GCTCGGCGAGCCGCTCGGGCTCGAGCCGGCGGGGCACGAGCCGGCCGAGGGCGGCCCGAGCGGGCTCGGGCAGCGCGCCCGTGAGCCGGGCCAGGAGCCCACGCAGCCCGGGCGGGAGGAGACCCAGCCGGCGGGCGAGCGTGAGGACCTCCCGATAACGCCGGTAGCCCACGAACAGCTCGTCGCCGCCGTCACCGGAGAGCGCCACCGTGACCCGCTCGCGGGCGAGGCGCGAGACGAGGAGGGTCGGGATCGCCGAGGCGTCGGCGAACGGCTCGTCGAACCAGAGAGGCAGCTCGGGGACGGTCGCGAGCGCCTCCGCGGGGCCGACCACGAGCTCGTGATGGGCGGTACCGAGGGCTCGGGCGATCGCCCGGGCCGCCGCCGACTCGTCGAAGGCCGGATCGGGCGAGCCGATCGTGAAGGTCGAAAGCGGCTGCGGGCTCGCCCGCTGGGCCAGCGCCACGACCGTCGCGCTGTCGACCCCGCCCGAAAGGAACGCCCCGAGCGGGACGTCGCTCACGAGCCTGCGGCGGACGGCATCGAACAGGAGCGCCTCGAAGCGATCGAGCAGCGTCTCCTCGTCCTCCTCGAACGGCTCGGCGAGGCCGCGGGCGACCACCTCCACCGGATCCCAGTAGCGCCCGCTCTCGATCCGCCCATGGGAGTCGATCGCGAGCCAGGTGCCGGGCGCGACTTTCTGGACGCCCTCCAGGATCGAGCGGGTGCCGGGGACGTAGCCGAGCCGCAGATAGAGGCCGAGGGCGGCGCGGTCGATCGCGGGCGTGAAGGAAGCGTCGGCCAACAGGCATTTGAGCTGCGAGCCGAACAGGAGCCGCCCCCGCACGAGCCCCCAATAAAGCGGCTTCTTGCCGAGCCGGTCGCGGGCGAGGACGAGGCGGCGCGTCGATCGGTCCCAGAGCGCGAAGGCGAACATGCCGATCGCGCGCTCGAGCGTCGGCTCGAGGCCGAAGCAGGCGAGGTGCTCGAGCAGGACCTCGGTATCGGAGCGCCCGCGCGGCCGGATCCCCCGGGCGGCCAGCGCGGCCTCCAGCACCTCGGCGTTGTAGAGCTCCCCGTTGTAGACGATGACGTAGCGGCCCGAGGCCGAGACCATCGGCTGATGGCCCGCGGGCGAGAGATCGCGGATCGCGAGTCGGCGGAAGCCGAGGGCGAGGCCGGCTTCGGGCTCGACGTGGACGCCCTGGTCGTCGGGCCCGCGATGGACGATCGGCGCGATCATGGCGCGCGCCGTGGCGTCGAGCGCCGCAGCCCTCCGCTCGCCGGGATCGAGCACGCCCGCGAAGCCGCACATGGCCACCCCTCGCCGTTCCGAGCGCGGTTAGGGAGCAGGCCGGGCCGGCTCAACCGGGCCGGCGCGACCGGCCGCCGCCGGATGCTTCAGACCGCGACCGCGTGGCGCGCCGAGCTGGACTCAAGATAGCGATCGAAGACCGCGGCCACCACCCGGAGCAGCGGCCGGTAGATCTCCGGGACGCGGAGCACGGTTCCCTCGCGCGCGACGACGCCGAGCCGCTCGAGCTCGGCGAGCCGTGCGGGTGCGGCCACGCAGCGCTCGGCCCGAACGCCGAAGCGGGCCCCGATCGCGGCGAGGTCGACCGCGCCGAAGCACATCACCTGCTCGATCAGAGCCCGCTCGAGCCGGTCGCGGTCGGAGAGCACGAGACCGCGCGAGGTCGCGAGCCTCCCGGCGCGGATCGCGGTGCGCCAGGGCACGAGTTCGTGGTGGTTCTGGACGTAGCCCTCGCGGAAGCTCGAGATCGCCGAGGCGCCGACGCCGATCAGTGTGTCCGCCGGATCGGCGGTGTAGCCCTGGAAGTTGCGACGGAGCGTGCCGTCCGCCGCGGCGCGGGCCATCGGGTCCTCGGGTCGGGCGAAATGGTCGAGCCCGATCGGCACGTAGCCCGCGGCCCCGAGCTCCTCGGCCATCGCCTCGAACTGGGCGACCCGGGCGACCGCGTCGGGCAGCTCGCGCGCGTCGATCATCCGTTGATGCTTCTTGAGCGCGGGGAGATGGGCGTAGCCGAAGATCGCGAAGCGGTCCGGCAGCACCGGAAGCAGGGCGCGGACCGTCGCCCGGCAGCCCTCGACGGTCTGGCGCGGCAGGCCGTAGAGCAGATCGACGTTGATCGCGGTGATGCCGGCCCGACGCAGCGCCTCGATCACGGCGAGCGTCCGGTCGAGTGGCTGGACGCGGTTGATCGCCCGCTGGACTTCGGGCTCGAAGGATTGGACGCCGAGGCTCGCGCGGCCGATCCCGGTCTCGGCCAAGGCCGCGATCATCTCCTCCCGCAAGAAACGCGGGTCGATCTCGACCGCCTTCTCGGCATCGGGGAGGACGGCGAAGCGGTCGGCGATCCGCGCCATCAGCCGGCGGAACGCCTCCGCGCCGATGCTCGTGGGCGTGCCGCCGCCCCAGTGCAAATGGCCGAGGGGGAGCCGACCCGGCAGATGGCTCGCGACGAGCTCGAGCTCGGCGGCGAGCAGGGCCGCGTAGGCCGCGGGGCGGGCGTCGTCGGCGGCGATCGAGGTGGTGCAACCGCAGTACCAGCAGAGCTGCCGGCAATAGGGTACGTGCAGATAGAGCGAGACCGGGCGATCGGCCGGGACGGCGGCCAGCCAAGCCGCGTGCTCGGCCGGGCCGACCGCGCTCGAAAAGTGCGGCACGGTCGGATAGCTCGTGTAGCGCGGCACCCTGGCCGCCTCGAACAGTCTCGCGAGCTCGGATCGCACGGGGCCCTCCCCGTTCGCGAGGCTAGGACGGGTCGGAGACGGCCGCCTTGATCTGGATCAATCGGCGGCCCGGGCGGCGATCGGCTCGAGCAGGCGGCGATCGGCTTGAAAGGCCGGGGCGAGCGGGCCATATCCGCGGCCGCGCGCCAGACGCGCCCCTGCCGGTTCATGTCCCGGGGAGAGACGACGTGCAGGAGATGGTCAGGCTCGAGCGGCTGACCAAGCGCTTCGGTGACGTCCACGCGGTCGAGGACGTGAGCTTCGCGGTCGGACGCGGCGAGGTCTTGGGCTTTCTCGGTCCCAACGGGGCCGGCAAATCGACCACGATGCGGATGCTCACGGGCTTCATCCTGCCCACTTCCGGCACCGCGAGCGTGATGGGCTTCGACGTCGTCCGCGAGCCACGCCGCGCCAAAGAGCGGATCGGCTATCTGCCCGAGGGTGCGCCCTCCTACGGCGACATGAGCCCCTTGGGCTTCCTCCGCTTCGTGGGCGAGATGCGCGGCATCCACGGCAAGGAGCTCGCCCGGCGGATCGGTGTCGCGGTCGAGCGGACCAGCCTCGAAGAGGTCGCCAACCGGCCGATCGAGACGCTCTCCAAGGGCTTCCGCAGGCGGGTCGGGCTCGCCCAGGCCATCCTCCACGACCCGCCCGTGCTCGTGCTCGACGAGCCGACCGACGGGCTCGACCCGAACCAGAAGCACGAGGTCCGGAAGCTCGTCCGCGAGATGAGCCGGGACAAGGCGATCATCGTCTCGACCCACATCCTCGAGGAGGTCGACGCGGTCTGCGACCGGGTGGTCATCATCGCCCGCGGCCGGATCGTCGCCGACGCGAAGCCGGAGGAGCTGGAGCGCCGCTCGGCCTTGCACAACGCCGTCCGCCTCACCCTCGAGCGGGAGCGGGCCGAGGAGGCGAGCGAAGCGATCCGCACCCTCAACACGGTCCGCGAGGTGCAGCGGCTCGAGGAGGTGAACGGCGTCGCCACGCTCCTCGTGCTGCCGGTCGACGGTGCCGACCTCGGCGCGCAGGTGAGCCAGCTCCTGCACGGCCGCGGCATCCGCATCGAGCGCCTGGCGGTCGAGCGCGGCCGGCTCGACGACGTGTTCCGGGCGCTCACCCAGGGTCCTTCCGCCTGAGCGAGGAAAGCGAACGATGGACATCGTACGCACCGTCGTGCGGCGCGAGCTCGCGGCCTACTTCACCACGCCGCTGGCCTACGTCTTCATCGTCATCTTCTTGGCCCTGGCCGGCGCCTTCGCCTTCTTCCTGGGCGGCTTCTTCGAGCGCGGCCAGGCCGATCTCGAGAGCTTCTTCGTCTTCCACCCTTGGCTCTACCTCTTCCTCGTGCCGGCGGTGGCGATGCGCCTTTGGGCCGAGGAGCGGCGGACCGGCACGATCGAGCTCCTCATGACCCTGCCGGCTTCGACCTTCCAGATCGTCCTCGGCAAGTTCTTGGCCGCCTGGATCTTCACCGGGATCGCGCTCGCCTTGACCTTCCCCTTCTGGCTCACGGTCAATTATCTGGGCGAGCCGGACAACGGCGTGATCCTGGCCGCTTATCTCGGCTCCTGGGCGATCGCCGGCGCGTTCATCGCGATCGGCGCCTGTGCCTCGGCCTTGACCAAGAACCAGGTGATCGCCTTCGTCCTGGGTGCGGCGATCTGCTTCCTCTTCCTCATGAGCGGGGTCGACCTCGTGCTCGCCGCGTTCCGCGGCTGGGCGCCCGACTGGGTCGTCGACCTCGTCGCCTCCTTCAGCTTGATCACCCACTTCAACGAGCTCGCCAAAGGCGTGATCAACGCCGCGACCGCGGTCTACCTCGCGACCCTGGTGGGCGTTTGTTGGCTGGTCAACACGCTGATCGTCGACCTCGAAAAGGCTCGTTGAGGGAGCCCCGCCGATGGCCGACCGCTCCAAGCTCTCGATCTTGGGCCTCGTGCTCGCCTTCGTCTTCTTCCTCGCGACCACCGCTTGGGCGACCTTGACGCTCCGGCCCTACAAGCTCGACCTCACGCAGAACCGTCAGTACACGATCGCCGAGCCCACCCGGAAACTCCTCGCCGAATTGCGAGAGCCGATCACGCTTCGCCTCTACGTCTCACGCGGCGTGCGCGAAGCGAACCCGGTCCTCGCCTCCTACGCCGATCGGGTGCGCGATCTGTTGAAGGCTTACGTCGCGGCGAGCGACGGCAAGATCCGCCTCGAGCTCGTCGACCCCGAGCCCTTCTCGCCCGAGGAGGACCGGGCCGTCGGTTTCGGCCTCCAGCCGATCGCGCTCGAGGGCGGCGCCAACGGCTATCTCGGCCTCGCCGGCACCAACAGCACCGACGATGTCGACGTCATCCCGGTCCTCTCGCCCGATCGCGAGCGCTTCCTCGAATACGATGTCTCCCGCCTCGTCTACAATCTCGCCCATCCCGAAAAACCGGTCGTCGCCGTGATCTCGGGTCTGCCGATCAACGGCGACCCGTTGGCACAGTACCGGCCCTGGCAAGTCTGGGAACAGATCTCCCAGTTCTTCTCGGTCCGTTACCTGGGCGGCGACATTTCGAGCTTCGATCCGGACGTGAAGGTCCTGCTCCTGGTCCACCCGACCCGGCTCTCCGACAAGACCCTCTTCGCGATCGACCAGTTCGTGCTCCGCGGCGGCAAGGTGCTGGCCTTCCTCGACCCGCATTCGGAAGCGGCGGCGATGCGCTCGCGGGTACCGGCGATCGGCGCCCAAGCCTCCGCGCTCGGGCCGCTCCTCGCCGCCTGGGGCGTCGAGCTCGAGGCGGGCAAGTTCGTGGCCGACCGCCGGGCCGCGCGCCAGGTGCAGTACCCCTCGGGCGGCCGCCAGCAGATCGTCGACTATCTCGCCTGGCTCGCCTACGACCGCACGGCCCTTTCCCGCAGCGAGGTGATCACGGCCGAGCTCGACCGGCTGACCTTCGCCTCGCCGGGCATCATCAAGAAGCGCGAGGGGGCGAGCGTCGAGCTCGTGCCGCTCGTCACCTCGAGCGCCGACAGCCAGGCCATGGAGGTCGACAAGATCGCGGCCTTCCCCGACCCGCTCGGCCTCATCCGCGCCTTCAAGCCGGACGGCGAGCGCAAGGTGATCGCCGCGCGGATCGAGGGGCCGGTGAAGTCGGCTTGGCCCGAGGCGCTGCCCGAGGGCGTGGAGGCCCCGGCCGACCGGCGGACCGCATCCGACGGCCCGGTCTCGATCGTGCTCGTGGCCGACACCGACCTGCTCGAGGACCGCGCTTGGCTCGCGGTCCAGAGCCTGCTGGGCCAGCAGGTCACCGTGCCGCTCGCCGACAACGCCAACTTCGTCGCCAACGCGCTCGACTATCTGGCCGGCTCCTCGGCACTCGGTGCCTTGCGCGGTCGGGAGGTGACGCTGCGCCCCTTCGTCCGGGTCGAGGAGATCCGCCGTTCGGCCGAAGCCGCCTACCGCGCCAAGGAGCAGGAGCTGCTCGAGCGGCTCAAGAGCCTGCAGGACAAGCTCGCCTCGCTCGAGGTCAAGCGCGCGGGCGAGGAGGCGGCACTCGTCACCGCCGAGCAGCGCGCGGAGATCGACGCGGCGCGCGCCGAGCTGCTCGAGACCCGCCGCGAGCTGCGCGACGTTCAATACGCCTTGAGGCGCGACATCGAGACCTTGCGCGACCAACTGCGCCTCGCGAACATCGTGGGCGTACCGGTGCTCGTGGCACTCGCCGGCATCGTCGTGGCGGTCGTCCGGCGTGCCCGCACGCGGCGCCGGTTCGCACCGGCCTGAGAGGGGAGGCCCTCATGTCGCCCAAGGGTGTGCTGGTTCTCGCCACCTTGACGCTCGGCGCGGTCGCCCTCGCCGCGCACGCCGTGATGCAGCGTGATCTGCCGATCACCTCGGTCGCGGTCGACGAGCCGCTCCTGCCCGGTCTCGCCGAGCGCCTCGCCGAGGTCGCGACGATCGCGGTCACGACCGAGGGGCGCAAGACGACCGTCCGGCGCACCGAGCGCGGCTGGGTGGTCGAGGAGCTCGACGGCTTCCCGGTCGATCCGACCAAGGTCCAATCCCTCGCCCGCAGCCTCGTGACCGCGCGTCTGCTGGAGCCGAAGACCGACCGGCCGGAGCGCTGGGCCCGGCTCGAGCTCGATGCCGACAACGCGAAGAGCCGCGCCCGCTCGGTGGTCCTCGAGGACGCCCAGGGCCGGGCGATCGCCTCGGTGGTGGTCGGCAAGACCCGCTACGGCGCCTTCGGGCCCGGCCGGGGCGCGGTCTACGTGCGCCGCGGGGACGAGCCGCGCGCCTGGCTCGCCGACCGGCGGATCGAGGTGCCGGCCGAGCCCCTCGACTGGGTCGACCGGCAGATCCTCGACATCCCGCGCGAGGCGATCGCGAGCGTCACGCTGCGGCCCGGCACGGGCGAGGAGGTCGTGATCGCAAAGCCGAGCCGCGAGGCCCAAGAGCTCGTGCTCGACCAGGTTCCGGGGGGTCGGGCCGCCGACAAGGACAAAGTCGAGCGGCTCGCGAGCACGCTTTCCGGGCTCAGCCTGCAAGACGTCCGCGCGGCAGGCGAGGTGCCCTTCGCCCAGGACGCGCCGCGCGCCCGCTTCGCCACGGTCGACGGCGTCGTCGTCGAGGCGGTCGTGCACAAGGAGGGCGAGGGCGACGACGCGAGCTTCTGGGTCCGTTTCGCCGCGCAGACCGGTGAACCCCTGCCCGGCCAACCGGCCGAGGGCACGAAGCCCGCGGCCGAGCAGGTGGCGCAACTCGCCCCGAGGCTCGACGGCTGGGCCTTCAAGCTCTCGCGCTGGTCGGCCGAGCGGCTGGTCTGGACCCGCGACGACCTCCTCCAGCCGGCCGACAAGACGAGCTGACCGCCGCCGGGCCCCTGGCGCGGCGCCCCGATCCTGTTAGGCTCCGATCGGGCCTTCCGGGCCCGTCGGAGGAGCCGCCTTGGACGTCGAGGCGTGGTTGGCGAGCCTCGGGCTCGAGCGCTACGTGCCCGCCTTTCGCGCCAACGACGTCGACCGCGAGGTGCTGCTCGGGCTGAGCGAGGGCGACCTGCAGGCCCTGGGCGTCGCCTCGCTCGGCCACCGGAAGCGCCTCCTCTCGGCGATCGCCGCGCTCGCCGCGAGACCGGCCGAGCCGGCCGCGCCGGTCGAGCGCGATCGCCGACCGGTGGCCGTCCTCTTCTGCGACCTCGTGGGCTACACGCGCCTCTCGGCGAGCCTCGACCCGGAGCGGGTCCACGCGCTCTTGCAGCGCTTCTTCGCCACCGCCGACCGGGTCGTGGTCGAGCACGGCGGGACCATCGACAAGCATGTCGGCGATTGCGTCATGGCGCTGTTCGGCGCGCCGCGAGCCATGGGCGACGATGTAGACCGGGCGGTCCGCTGCGCGCGTGCCCTGATCGAGGCGGTGGCCGGCCTCGCCGGGCCCGACGAGCCGCCTCTTTCGGCGCACATCGGGCTGGCGCTCGGTGAGGTCGTGGCCGGGCCCACGGGCAGCGCGGCGCACAGCGCCTACACGGTCACGGGGGAGGCCGTGAACCTCGCGGCGAGGCTGGCCGACCGGGCCGGGCCGGGCGAGATCCTGGTGGCCGAGGCGGTCCGTCGAGC